>NZ_AP024745.1:9640000-9940000 GCF_019704555.1 Actinoplanes sp. L3-i22 | reverse complement strand
CCAGACCATCGGTGACCAGCCATTCCCGGCCCGCGCCGGCGTCCCGTTCGGGGACGCCGCACACCTGCGGCCCGAAAATCAGGGGGTCGATCGGCGGCACGTCCCCCCTATGCTCGGTTTCGGACGCGCTAAACCCCCGAAGGGGGATAAATCAGCGCCTAATCGGACAGTCGGGCCGACGGTATCAGCCCCTCCCGGGAGAATGGCTGAAGACGCGGCCGGACAGGATTAACCCAACCCGCCCAAGGGCATGAACCGCGGGCCGGTCGTGAGGACCGAAGGCCGAGGGGAGCGCAACACAAAATGCAGGTCTGGCCTGGTCACCGGTATCCGCTCGGAGCCACCTACGACGGCACCGGCACCAACTTCGCGATCTTCGCCGAGGTGGCCGAGGCGGTGGAGCTCTGCCTCTTCGACGCTTCCGGCAACGAGCGGAAGGTGCTGCTGCACGAGCAGGACGCTTTCGTCTGGCACGCGTACCTGCCCGGGGTGGAGCCGGGACAGCGCTACGGCTACCGGGTCTACGGGCCGTACGAGCCACATCGTGGACTCCGCTGCAACCCGCACAAGCTGCTGCTCGACCCGTACGCGCGGGCGATCGACTCGGACATCGACTGGCACCCCTCGATGTACGCGTACGACTTCGACAACCCGGACCAGATGTCGGACCTGGACTCGGCGCCGTACATGCCCAAGGGCGTGGTGGTGAACCCGTACTTCGACTGGGGCAACGACCGGCGGCCGGACATTCCGTACCACCACTCGGTGATCTACGAGACGCACGTGAAGGGGCTCACCCAGCGGCACCCGGACATCCCCCGGGACATGCGCGGGACGTACTCGGCGATCGGGCACCCGGCGACCATCGAGCACCTGAAGAGCCTCGGCGTGACCGCGGTCGAGCTGATGCCGGTGCACCAGTTCGTGCACGACAACCGGCTGCACGACCTGGGGCTGCGCAACTACTGGGGCTACAACACGCTGGGCTTCTTCGCGCCGTACCACGGGTATTCCTCGACCGGCACGCTCGGCCAGCAGACCCAGGAGTTCCGGGGCATGGTCAAGGCGCTGCACGCGGCCGGGATGGAGGTCATCCTGGACGTGGTCTACAACCACACCGCGGAGGGCAACCACCTCGGGCCGACGCTGTCGCTGAAGGGCATCGACAACCGGACGTACTACCGGCTCGTCGACGACCAGCCGCAGTTCTACATGGACTACACCGGCACCGGGAACAGCCTGAACGTCCGCAGCCCGCAGAGCCTGCAGCTGATCATGGACTCGCTGCGGTACTGGGTGACCGAGATGCACGTGGACGGCTTCCGCTTCGACCTCGCGTCGACGCTGGCCCGCGAGTTCTACGACGTCGACCGGCTCTCCACGTTCTTCGAGGTGGTCCAGCAGGACCCGGTCGTCGGCCAGGTGAAGCTGATCGCCGAGCCGTGGGACGTCGGCCCCGGCGGCTACCAGGTCGGCAACTTCCCGCCGAACTGGACCGAGTGGAACGGGAAGTACCGGGACATCGTCCGGGACTTCTGGCGCGGCGAGCCGGCCACCCTGGCCGAGTTCGCCAGCCGGATCACCGGCTCCGCCGACCTCTACCAGGACGACGGCCGCAAGCCGTTCCACTCGATCAACTTCGTCACCGCGCACGACGGGTTCACGCTCAACGACCTGGTCAGCTACAACGACAAGCACAACGACGCGAACGGTGAGGAGAACCGGGACGGCGAGAGCCACAACCGGTCCTGGAACTGCGGCATCGAGGGCCCCACCGAGGACCCGAAGGTGCTCGAGCTGCGGGCCAAGCAGCGCCGCAACTTCCTGGCCACGCTGCTGCTCAGCCAGGGCGTGCCGATGATCTCGCACGGCGACGAGCTGGGCCGCACCCAGCAGGGCAACAACAACGCGTACTGCCAGGACGACGAGATCAGCTGGATCGACTGGGAGAACGCCGACGAGCAGCTGCTCGACTTCACCCGCAAGCTGACCGCGTTCCGGCACCGGCACCAGGTGTTCCAGCGCCGCCGGTTCTTCACCGGGCTGCCGGTGACCGCGCGCGGCGGCGGCGACCCGCTGCCCGACCTGGAGTGGTTCACCCCGGACGGCCGGCAGATGGCCGGCGACGACTGGGGCAACGACTTCGGCCGGGCGGTCGCGCTGTTCGTCAACGGCGAGGGCATCCGCGAGCGCGGGCAGTACGGCCAGCGCCACGTGGACAGCTCGTTCCTGCTCTTCTTCAACGCGCACGACGCGCCCATCGAGTTCGCCACGCCTCCCGCGGAGTACGGGGAGAAGTGGGAGAAGGTCATCGAAACCGCCGAGCCGTCCCCGGAGCGCCCGTCGGTCGTGGAGGCCGGCCACAAGCTCTGGGTGCCGGACCGTTCCCTCATCGTGCTCGACAGGACGGTGTGATGCGCCCGAGCAGTACGTATCGAGTCCAGGTCCGCCCAGACTTCCCTCTCAAGGCCACCGCTGAGCTCGCCGACTATCTGGCCGATCTCGGCGTCAGCCACCTCTACTCGGCACCGCTGCTCACCGCGGCGCCCGGCTCGCAACACGGGTACGACGTCGTCGACCACACCCAGGTCAGCCCGGCGCTGGGCGGGCCGGAGGCGCTGCGCGCGCTCAGTGACGCGCTGAAGAACGCCGGGCTCGGGCTGATCGTCGACATCGTGCCCAACCACGCCGGGGTCGCGGTGCCGAAGGCGAACCCGACGTGGTGGGACGTCCTGAAAAATGGCAACAAGTCGAACTTCGCCAAGTTCTATGACATCGACTGGAGCCGCGGGCGGCTGCTGCTCCCGGTGCTGGCCGACGAGCCGGACGCGCTCGACCAGCTGACCGTCGAGGGCGACGAGCTGGTCTACTTCGACAAGCGCTACCCGATCGCCGACGGCACCGGTTCCGGGAGTGCCCGCGAGGTGCACGACCGGCAGCACTACGAGCTGGTCAACTGGACCCGCGGCGACTCGGAGATCAACTATCGCCGGTTCTTCGCGATCACCGAGCTGGCCGGGCTGCGGGTCGAGGACCCGGAGGTCTTCGACGCCACGCACGCCGAGATCCTGCGCTGGGTCCGGGAGGGCCTGGCCGACGGCATCCGGGTCGACCACCCGGACGGGCTCCGCGACCCGGCGGGTTACCTGCAGCGGCTGCGGGACGCGGCGCCGGACAGCTGGCTGGTGATCGAGAAGATCCTGGAGCCGGGCGAGCACCTGCCGCGCTGGCCGGTCGACGGCACCACCGGGTACGACGCGATGGCCGAGGTCAACGGGGTGTTCGTGGACCCCGGCACGGAGCCGTTCTTCGACACCCTCGACCACTACCTGACCGGCGGCACGACGTCGTACCAGAACCTGGTCCACGACACCAAGCACGACGTCGCCACCCGGATGCTCGCCGCCGAGCTGGGCCGGCTGGCCCGCCTGGTCCCGGAGATCGAGGCCGCGCCGCGGGCCCTGGCCGAGCTCGCCGCCTGCTTCCCGGTCTACCGCTCCTACCTGCCGGCCGGCGGTCGCCACCTGGCCCAGGCCCGCTCCGAGGCCGGTCGCCGCCGTCCGCAACTGATCAGCGTCTTCGACCAGCTGCTGGGCCGGCTGCGCAACCCCGCCGACGAGCTGGCGATCCGCTTCCAGCAGTTCACCGGCGCGGTGATGGCCAAGGGCGTCGAGGACACCGCGTTCTACCGCTGGACCCGGTTCGCGGCCCGCAACGAGGTCGGCAACGACCCGACCAGGTTCGGCGTCAGCCCGGACGAGTTCCACGAGTGCGCGCAGACCCGCCAGCAGGACTGGCCGGCGAGTATGACGTCGCTGAGCACCCACGACACCAAGCGCGGCGAGGACGTCCGGGCCCGTCTGGCGGTGCTGGCCGAGGTGCCCGGCGACTGGACCGAGGTGGTCCGCCGCTGGGTCCGGGCCGCTCCGCTCCCGGACCCCGCCCTGGCCCATCTGATCTGGCAGGTCGCGGTGGGTGCGTGGCCGATCGAAAGAGAAAGGCTGCTTGCGTACGCGGTGAAGGCCGCCCGTGAGGCCGGTGTCGCCACCACCTGGCAGCACCCGGACGGGTCCTTCGAGGACGCCCTGCGCACGATGGTCGACCGGCTCTACGACGACCCGGCACTGCACCGCGAGGTGTCCGATTTCGCCGCCTCGATCGCGCCGCCCGGCTGGTCCAACTCGCTCGGCCAGAAGCTGGTCCAGCTGGCCATGCCCGGTGTGCCGGACGTCTACCAGGGCACCGAGCTGTGGGACTGGTCGCTGGTCGACCCGGACAACCGGCGGCCGGTCGACTTCGCCGCCCGCCGCGAGCTGCTGGCCCGCCTCGACGACGGCTGGCAGCCGCCGGTCGACGACACCGGCGCGGCCAAGCTGCTGGTGGTCAGCCGGGTGCTGCGGCTGCTGCGCCAGCGGCCCGAGCTGTTCACGTCGTACCGTCCGGTCTTCGCCGAGGGTCGCGTCGGCGAACACGTGCTGGCGTTCGACCGGGGCGGCGTGGTGGCGGTCGCCACCCGGCTCCCGGTCGGATTGTCACGCCACGGCGGATGGCACGACACGACGCTGTCACTCGACGGTCATAGTTGGACGGAAGTGTTCACGAACGCGAGCTACGGTGGAAATCGTCTGGCCGTCGCCGACCTGCTGCAGACCTATCCCGTCGCTCTCTTGGTGAGGGAATGACCACTTTCGAAGTCTGGGCGCCGGAGAAGTCGCCCACGTTGCGCCTGGGGGACCGGGAGCACGAGATGGAGCCGGGTGATGGCGGCTGGTGGCACCTCGACGTGCCCTCCGCCGGCCCCGGCACCGACTACGCCTATGTGCTGGCGGACGTCGACAACCCGGTGCCGGATCCCCGGTCGGCCTGGCAGCCGCAGGGCGTGCACGGGCCCAGCCGGGTCTACGACCAGGCCGCGTTCGCCTGGACCGATCAGGCGTGGAGTGGGCGGCAGGTGCCCGGCTCGGTGCTCTACGAGCTGCACATCGGGACGTTCACCCCGGCCGGCACGTTCGACGCCGCGATCGAGCGCCTCGACCACCTCGTCGACCTCGGTGTCGACCTGGTCGAGCTGCTGCCGGTCAACGCGTTCAACGGCGTCTACAACTGGGGTTACGACGGGGTCTGCTGGTTCGCCCCGCACGAGGCGTACGGGGGGCCCGACGGCCTCAAGCGCTTCGTCGACGCGGCCCACGCCAAGGGCCTCGGCGTGGTGCTGGACGTGGTCTACAACCACTTCGGCCCGTCCGGGGCGTACGCGCCGATGTTCGCCCCCTACCTGAGCGCCGGCGCCAACACCTGGGGTAGCTCGCTCAACCTGGACGGTCCCGAGTCCGGCGAGGTGCGCCGCTACATCGCCGACAGCGTGCTGATGTGGCTGCGCGACTACCACGTCGACGGGCTCCGGCTGGACGCCGTGCACGCGCTGCACGACGAGGGCGCGGTGCACCTGCTGGAACAGCTCGCGGTCGAGGTCGAGTCGCTCTCCACCGCGCTGCGGCGGCCGCTGTCGCTGATCGCCGAGTCGGACCTGAACGATCCGAAGCTGATCACCCCGCGCGAGGGCGGTGGCTACGGCCTGCACGCCCAGTGGGACGACGACGTGCACCACGCCCTGCACACGCTGCTCACCGGGGAGCGGCAGGGCTACTACGAGGACTTCGGCTCGCTCGACGTGCTGCGGACGGTGCTGGAGGGCGCGTTCTTCCACGCCGGCACCTGGTCGTCGTTCCGCGGGCGCCGGCACGGCCGGCCGGTCGACCGGCAGCGCACCGCCGGCCACCGGTTCGTCGCGTTCCTGCAGAACCATGACCAGATCGGCAACCGGGCGGTCGGCGACCGGCTCACCGCCAGCCTGTCGCCCGGCCTGCTCCGGGTCGGCGCGACGCTGCTGCTCACCTCGCCGTTCACGCCGATGCTGTTCATGGGCGAGGAGTGGGCGGCCACCAGCCCGTGGCAGTTCTTCACCAGCCACCCCGAGCCGGAGCTGGCCGCGGCGGTGCAGACCGGCCGCCGGCGCGAGTTCTCCCGGCACGGCTGGGCCGAGGCCGACGTGCCCGACCCGCAGGACCCGGCCACCTTCGAGCGCTCCAAGCTGGACTGGTCGGAGCTGGGCAAGCCGGGGCACGCGGAGATGTTCGCGCTGTACCGGAAGCTGATCCGGCTGCGCCGCGAGGTGCCCGACCTGACCGATCCGTGGCTGTCCCAGGTCGAGGTCTGGCACGGCGACCAGTTCGTGGTCATCCGGCGGGGGCGGCACGCGGTCGCCGCCAACCTGGCCGGGACGCCGCAGACGGTGAGCCTGCGGGCGGTGCCGTCGGCGGTGCTGCTGGCCACGGCGGAGGGCGTCGTGCTCGAACGGGACCGGGTGCTGCTGCCGCCGGAGAGCGCGGTCGTGGTGCGGACCTCCCGCTGAGGGGTTTTGTTCTGACCGCAACCACCCGCGGACGTCGCCCTGGAGGGCCTCGCGTTCTGGGCGCCCCGCGCCCTGCGAGGCCCGGAAGGGTCCCCGCGGGAGCGACGATCAGTTATCGGCCGCAGCATAGGCAATGAATCCTTTGAATGTGATCTGTTCGGGGATTTGATCTTTTCGGGGGAGAGCCCGGGTTGAGCTGGTCCGGCACTATGTGCCGGTGACCGATGTGCCGGGGGATTTGTTCGAGCAGGTGCCGGAGGATCCGGAGCAGAAGAAGGAGCCCTGGTACAACAACTGCGATTGCAATCCGGGCTGTGATCTGCCGGATTGTGATCTGTGTGACTGCGATGTTCCCGGATGCGATCTGTTCCGGTTGAGCTCGCTGCTGACCGTGGTCGCGCTGCTCGGGCATCGCTCGACCGAGCGACCCGCGAAACGGGCGGTGACCGCGGCGATCCGGGGGTACCGCAAGGTCTCGCCCCGGCTGCCGACGCGGTGCCGCTACCGGCCGACATGCAGCGCTTACGCGCTGGAGGCGATCAACCGGTACGGGCTCGGCAAGGGGCTGCGGCTGACCGCGGGGCGTCTCGTCCGGTGTGGTCCGCGGGTGCCGCTCGGGACCGGGGATCCCGTGCCGTGACCGGGATGGTGCACGATGGCCCGATCGGAACACTGGGGAGGGCCGATGAGTGAGCCTGTGGACGGAACCGCTGCCGGGCCGGTTTCTCCTGCGCCGCCCCCTTCTCCGCCGGCCGCTCCGCGGGGGCTGAAGGGCGACTTCACCGCCGGGATCCCGCCGCAGCTGCGCCGGGTGTGGAAGCTGCGCAAGCGGACCCTGGAGGACATCGCCGCGCGGGACATCGCCGTGCAGGAGGCGGTGGACGAGGGGCGGCTGCCGCTGCCCGCCGAGCCGGAGACGCTGCCCGGGCCGGAGGTGCTGCCGGACCGGCCGGACCGGTTCAACCTGGCGGCGCTGCGGCTGGCCGGGCTCGGGCTGGCGCTGGTGCTGGCGATCGGGCTGACCCTGGTGCGGCTGCTGGTGGGTGGGCCGCCGTCGATCGCCGACCTGCGCGCGCAGGCCGGGGTGGACGGGTGGCCGGTGCTGGACGTCGGGGTGAAGGACGATCAGTACGGGACGGCGTACTACGACCCGAAGACGAAGATCTGGGCCGGGTTCGACATCGACATCGCGTACATGATCGCGGAGGATCTCGGGTTCCGGCGGGATCAGGTGCGGTTCTACGGGATGGAGTCGGAGGACCGGGCGCGGATGCAGGCGACCGATCCGGACGGCAAACGGGTGCCGGTCAAGATGGTGATAGCCAGCTACAGCATCACGCCGAAACGCATCGCCGAGGGCGTGCACTTCTCCCAGCCCTACCTCTACACCGAGCAGTCGGTGATGACGCTCGCCGGGCACAAGCCGGTCGCCTCCCTCGACGACTTCGCGGGTCAGAAGGTCTGCAGCCTCTCCACCGCGACCAGTCTCACCGCGCCCAAGGAGGCGGGCGCGATCGTGGTCTCGAAGAACCGGGTCCGCGAGTGCTTCGCGCTTCTCGACGACGGTGACGTCGACGCGGTCTCCACCGACGCGGCGATTCTGGCGGGATGGAAGGCGAAATTCCCGAAAAAATATGACCACTGGGACCTCGGCCTGGATGCGACCGAGGCGTGGGGCGTCAATGTCGGCGACAATCCGGCTTTGCAGAAATTGGTCGACCTCACTCTGTATCGGTCCTATGCCGACCCGCGCGACGACCGCTGGGAAAAGGCCTACGAGGCGAACCTGCAGGTCGAGGCGGCGGAGAACGGGAACACCCCGATAGCGGTCGCCGAACAGCCCCGGGCGACCCGGCCGGACGTGCGTGAGCTGCCGTGGGAGGACCAGTTGCCATGAGCAGCGACATCTTCTCGAAGGGGCCGGTGATCGCGCCGCGGCGCCGGCGCGCGCAGCTGAACTGGCTGTTCACCGTCCTGCCGGCGTTCCCGCTGATGCTGCTCGTGCTGCGACTGTGGTATCTGAGCCGGCAGGACCTGCCGACCATGCTGCTGCTGGTCCAGTACATCAACCCGCTCGGCATGATCAGCGCGCTCTTCATCACCCTGAGCTGGGCGATCCCGGCGGTGATCCTCACCCTGCGGGTGCTCGGCGGCATCCTGCTGGTGAGCAAGCCGGGCGACGCCGGGCGCTCGCCGATCGCGGTCGCCGCGCTGCGGATGCCGGACTGGGTGGTGCTGATCGCCATCCTGATCGCCGGCTTCACCTGGCAGCTGCGTCTGCTGCCGACCCTGCAGATGCTGGTCGTCGCGGTGCTCGGCCTCACCGCCGTGCAGCGGCTGCGCGCCGGCCCGTGGGTGATGAACTGGATCACGCTGTGGGTGCCGACCCTGATCGGCGCGCTCACCTGGATCTTCGTCTGGCCGGGCGTGGTCGCCGCGGTCCACGGCGGGGAGTACAGCACGGCGATCCTGCTCGCCGTGCCGCCGCTGCTCGGGCCGCTGCTCACCGGGCCGGTCCCGGTGAGCTGGGCGCGGCTGGTCACGCACTGGCCGGCGACCGCGGCCGCGCTGGCCCTGCCGATCGTGGTCGGCGTGGTCTTCCTGCGCGCGCCGGTGCTGCCCGGCACCGCCATCGAGGTCGGCCCGCCGACCGGGCCCGTCCAGGAGGTGATCGTGGGACAGATGATCGCGGTCGACGACACGTCGACGACCATGCTTCAGGCGACCGGGGAGGTTACCTTCGTCCCCAACGGAGAGGTACGGTCGAAGACTCTCTGCCCCGAGCCGGTGCGTCCGCCGGAGAGCGCCGTGGCGGTCCGCGGCTGGCCGGTGGAGGAAACCGTACTGGAGTGGATCGCACCGATACGGAAGGTGACCGAAATCGATCCTAGGTGCCTCGGGCGGCCCCGTGACCCGGCCTGAGTGTATTTTCGACGACGACATGAGCGACATGCCGCCGACCACGTGCAGACAGCCAGCCATCGACCTGGCAGGCTGCACGCCATGACCTTGCACCTGCGGTGGGCGGCCGTCACCGACCAAGGACACGTCCGGAGCAACAACGAGGACGGTCACTACGCCGGTGACCGGCTCCTCCTCGTCGCTGACGGCATGGGCGGCATGGCGGCCGGCGATCTGGCCAGCCGGCTCACCGTGGAGTCCATGGTCTCGCTCGACGCGCCGATCGACACCGAACACCAGATGGACGCGCTGCACAAAGGGCTCGAGCTGGCCAACCGGCGGATCGCCGAGACGGTCGCGGCCGACCCGTCGCTGCAGGGGATGGGCACGACGCTGACGGCGGTGCTCTTCAACGGTGAGCGGGCGGCCATGGCGCACGTCGGCGACTCCCGGGCGTACCTGCTGCGCGACGGCCGGTTGAACCAGCTGACCAAGGACGACACGTACGTCCAGATGCTGGTCGACCAGGGCCTGATCAAGCCGGAGGAGGCCGCCGGGCACCCACGCCGCGCGGTGGTCACCCGGGTGCTGCAGGGCGAGCCGGTGAGCCCGGCCTACGTGATCGTCGAACCGCAGTCCGGCGACCGGTGGCTGCTCTGCAGTGACGGCCTGACGGGCGTCGTGAACGATGAGACCATCGAAGAAGAGATGCGGATCGTTGCCGACCCCAAGGCGTGCGCGGAGCGACTTGTCGATCTCGCACTGCGCGGCGGGGGACCGGACAATGTCACGGTGGTCATCGCCGACGTGACCGACGGCGACTGAGCCGGTATTTTCATCCGGCCGTGGATCATTGCCACGGCCCGGACCCTGGTGGTGATCACGACGGCTCGCTTGATCGGGACTGTGGCGCTCGCCCTCGCGGTGGTCGCGGTCGGTGAGCTCGTGGGTGCGCCCCGGCTCTACACCGACACCGCGCAACTCGCCGCGGGCACGATCGCGGCCTGGGCCTGCCTGACGGCGGCCCGCCGCCGGATCGGCATCCCCCGCAACTGGCGGTTCCTCGCCGCCGGCGGGCTGCTCGCCTGGTCGGCGGTCCGGCTGTGGTGGGTGATCCAGGACCTGGCCGGACGCGACCGGCTCGACGACCCGACGGTCTTCGACATCGGCTTCGTGGTGCTGCCCGTCTGCATGCTGCTCGGCCTGCTCGGGGTGGTCCGGACCAGGCCGCGCCCGGTGCCGACCTCGGCCCGGCGCGACCAGATCGCGCTGGTCATCGACAGCGTGCTGATCACCGGCTCGGTGCTCGCGCTGTGCTGGTCGTCGTCCTGCCTGAGCGCGGTCGCCGACTGGGCGTCGCTCGCCTGGTGGGTCGCCGCCTACCCGATCGCCGACCTGGTGCTGTTCACCATGGTGGTGCTGCTGCTGACCACCCGGCCCGACTCGCCGGCCGGCCGGCGCCCGCTGACCCTGATCGGGGCGGGCCTGCTGGCCTTCGGCGTCGCGGACAGCGTCCGGCTGCTCGGGATCGGCCCGTTCTGGCTGCAGGCCGCCGGGCACCTGCTCGGCCCGGCGTTCATCGCGCTCGCCGCGCTCAGCCCGGTCCGGCCGGTGCCGGTCCTGCCCGACCTGGCGGCGTTGCAGCGGGACTGGTTCCACCTGCTGCTGCCCTACGTGCCGGTGCTGGTCACCGGGGTGGTGCTGCTCGTCCGGACGGCGGGCGGGGCGCCGCTGACGTCGTTCCAGGCCTACCTCGGGTGGCTCGGGCTCGGCCTCGTGGTGACCCGGCAGATGATCACGATCCTGGACAACACCGTGCTGCTCGACCGGGTCGCCGAGACCCAGCGGCGGCTGCACCATCAGGCGTACCACGATCCGCTCACCGGGCTCGCCAACCGCGCGCTCTTCCGCGAACGGCTGGTGCTGGCGCTCGACGCCAACCAGCACCACGGGACGCCGGTGGCGGTGCTCTTCGCGGACCTCGACGACTTCAAGCTGATCAACGACACGTTCGGGCACGCGCTCGGGGACCGGGTGCTGCACGCGATCGGGGAACGGCTGCGGGCCTCGGTCCGGCCGCAGGACCTGGTGGCGCGGCTGGGTGGGGACGAGTTCGCGGTGGTCCTCGACCAGAGCGATCTCGCCCCGGCGCCGGTCGCTGCCGCGCTGCCGCCGGCCTCCCGGCTTCGGCGCGTGGTGGGACGGCAGCGACGGTACGTGTTGTCGGCGGCCGGGATCCGGGTGTCCGGCGACCCGCGTCCGGGCCGCGCACCGGCCCGCCGCCGCACCGACTTCCTGACCGCCGCCGATCCGGTCGCCTCCGCGCCCAACGCCTCCGTGCCCAACGGTGTCGTGCCCGGCGCTGCCGATCTGGCCGCCCCGGTGCCCAATGGCGCCGTGCTCAACGGGGTCGCGCCCAACGGGGTCGCGCCCAACGGGGTCGCGCCCGAGGGTGTTGGGCTCAACGGGCATTCGGCTTCCGCGGCGGTGCCTTCGCCGCGGATCGCCCCTGGTCCCGCGTCCCTGGTCTCCCCGCCGCCGCCCTACAGCGCCGGATCCTCCGCCTCCGTCTCCGCCGTCCCGTCGGGATCCGCGGCTTCGGAGTCGGACGATCGGGCCTGGGTGGAGGAGGCGGAAGGAATCGGGGAGCGGGTGCTGGCCGCCCTGCGCGAGCCGTACCTGATCGACGGCCGCGCGGTCAGCGTCGGCGCCAGCATCGGCCTGGTGGTGGCCGAACCCGGCGACCGCCTCTCCGCCGACCTGCTGCTGCGCCGCGCCGACGCCGCGATGTACGCCGTCAAGCGCCGCGGCAAGGGCGCCCTGATCCGCTACACCGGCCCGGTCCACGGCCCGAACGCCGACCTGCCGCAACTACTGGCCGGCGCCCTCAGCGGCGGCAGCCCCGCCGCGGCCGGCTTCGAGGTCTTCTACCAGCCGATCGTCCGCCTCAGCGACCACGCGACGGTGGCCGTCGAGGCGCTCGCGCGCTGGACCGACCCGATCGCCGGCCCGGTCCACCCCGACGTCTTCGTCACCATGGCCGAACGCACCGGCCTGGTCTCCGCCATCGACGACTTCGTGCTGAACCAGGCCTGCGCCGACGCGCAGGCCCTCGCCGACCGCTACGGCCGCCCGATCGACGTCCACGTCAACGTCTCCGCCGGTCGCCTCGGCCAGCAGGGCCTGGAGGACGCCGTCGACGCGGCCCTGGCCCGGCACGCGATGCCGCCGTCCCGCCTGGTCGTCGAGATCACCGAGACGCTCCGGATCCCGGACCTGCCCCGGGCCGCCGCCATGGTCGAACGCCTCCGCGCCCGTGGCGTCCGGGTGGCCCTGGACGACTTCGGCAGCGGCTACAACGCGCTCGCCCAGTTGCACGGCATGCCGGTCGACACGGTGAAGCTGGACTCCACGCTGACCGACGTCGACACCGCCCCCGACCGGGCCGGGGCGCTCTGCCGCTCGGTCCTCGCGATCTGCGCGGACCTGGGCATCACGGTGGTGGCCGAGGGCATCGAGACCGGCGAACGCGCGGCGGCGTTGTCCGGCCTCGGCTGCCCGCTGGGCCAGGGTTATCTGTTCGGCCCCCCGGCCCGCCTCTCCGACCTGGGCCACCCGGCAGCCTGACCGCCCCGCCCGTCAGCGTCCACGAGCCCGCCTTCAGCCCACACCCCCGCCTTCAGCCCACACCGCCCCTCCGCGACTCACCGCCCCTCCACGCCCCATCGACCCGGCGCGACCGGTCGCGACTCGCCGACCCGTGACCCGGCGTGACCCGCCCGACCCCGCGACCCGGGCACGGCCCGCTGACCCACGGCTCGCCGACCCGTGACCCGGCCCGCCGACCCCGCCGACCCGTGACCCGGCCCGCCGACCCCGCCGACCCGTGACCCGGCCCGCCGACCCCGCCGACCCGTGACCCGGCCCGCCAGACCGCAACCCGGCGCGGCCCGCCGACCCGGGACTCGGCCGCGGCTCGGCGGTGCACGGCTGACCGGCTCGCTCGGTCAGGGGCGGTGGGGGATCGGTGCGGTGCGGGTCATCGGGAACGTGGGTTGGTGCGGCGGGTCGGGGGTGCGGTCAACGGGTCCTCCGGCCAGGGGTGACGTGGGTAGCGGCCGCGCATCTCGGCCCGGACCTGCGGATAGCCCTGGACCCAGAACGACGCCAGATCCCGGGTGACCGCGACCGGCCGCCCCGCCGGGGAGAGCAGGTGCAGCAGGACCGGGATCCGGCCGTCGGCCAGGCGCGGCGCGTCCCGCCAGCCGAACGCCTCCTGCACCTTCACCGCGAGCACCGGCGCGGCCGGATCGGTGTAGTCGACCCGGACCTGCGAGCCGCTCGGCACCGGCAGCCGCTCCGGGGCGACCTCGTCGAGCCGGCCCGCGACCGACCACGGCATCATCCGGCGGAGCGCCGATGCCACGTCGAGTTTGGCCAGGTCGGAGCGGCGCCGGGCGGAGCCGAGGGGGAGCCAGTCCTCGACGTGCTCCAGCAGGGCGGCGTCGGAGACGTCCGGCCAGGGGTCGCCGAGCGCGGCGTGCGCGAACGCCAGCCGGGCGCGTAGCTCCTCGGCCGTCCGGCTCCAGGTCAGCAGGGACAGACCGGTGGTGCGGAGGCCGGTCCACAGGGCCTCGCGCAGCGCCGCCGGATCGGGATCGGTCAGCCGGACGCTGGTGAGCGTGATCGCGCCGAGCCGCCGGACCCGGCGGGCCACCACGTCCCCGTCGATCCAGCCGACCTCGGTCTCCTCGGTGAACAGGGCTGCCGCTACCTCGCGCGCGGTGGCCTCGTCGAGGGGTGCCGCGCTGCGGATCCGCGCCGTCCGCGCCCCGGCGGTCCGGTCCGCGGCGGCGACCGCGAGCCAGGGTGTGCCGGCCAGCGAGCTCTCCGGCGGCAGGTCGGCCGCGGTGCCGCCGGCCATCAGGTAGGCCCGGCCACCCATTTCGCGGGCGAGCGCCACCCGCTCGGGGTAGGCCAGCCCGATCACCAGCCCGGTCGCCAGATCATCGGGGATCCGGGCCGCCCCCGCCCCGGACCGCTCGCCACCCGCCCCAAAACGCCGTCCACCGCCACCGCCCGCGCCGCCACCGCCACCGCCTGCGCCGCCCATGCCCGCGCCGCCCATGCCCGCGCCGCCCATGCCCGCGCCGCCCATGCCTGCGCCGCCCACGCCCGTGCGGGACCCGCGCGCGCCGGAGCCGCCAGCGCCGGACCCAGCCGAATCGGGGCTGCTCGCGCCGGGGCTGCTCGCGCCTGAGCGCGTTGCGGCGGGTGCGCCCGGAGTTGCCCGGCGAGCGCCGTGAGCGGTGTCGGCGGAGGCGCCCGCGGCGTCAGGGGCCGGGCCGGCGGCGTGAGGGGCCGGGCCGGCGGAGTCGGGGGTCGCGTCGGCGGGGTGAGGGGCCGGGCCGGCGGGTGTGCCCGAGGTGACGTCGGGAACGGCGGGGGCGGTGCCGGCGGGGGTTTCCGGGGTGGTGGCGGGGGTTTCCGGGGTGGTGGCCGCGGTCAGGCGACGTACCTCGGCATGGAAAGCGGAACCACCAGCGGCCCGGGCCCGCCGGACGGCCGCGACCAGGTCGCCGGTCGCGGATCCGGAGTCGTCGAGAGTAGCGATGATCTCCGCGGCCCGCCGCGCCCCGACCAACTCGGCCCCGTCGAGCAGCGCGCGGGCCAGCCGGGGATGCAGGCCCGCGCCGGACAGCGCGCGCCCGCGTGGCGTCACCCGCCCGGCGTCGTCGATCGCCCCGAGATCGTGCAGCGTCGACGTCGCCGCCCGCAGCGCCCCGGCCGGCGGCTGATCGGGCAACGCCAGACCGCTCCCCGACGGGTCACCCCAGAGCGCCAGGTCGAGCGCGAAACCGGTCAGGTCGGCCGCCGCGATCTCCGGCTCGGGCTGGGCCGGCAACCGGTCGTGCTGCGCCTCGGACCAGCACCGATAGGCCCGGCCGGGGGCCTCCCGCCCGGCCCGGCCGGCCCGCTGGACCGCGGAGGACCGCGACACCGGGACGGTGACCAGGGCGCCCAGGCCGCGTGCGTGATCCATCCGCGGCACCCGGCTGAGGCCGCAGTCGACCACCGAGCGCACCCCGGGCACGGTCAGGCTGCTCTCCGCGACCGCGGTGGCCAGCACCACCCGGCGGCCCGGCCCGGGACGCAACGCGGCATCCTGCGCCGCGCCGGACTGGCGGCCGTGCAGCGGCAGGACCTCGGCGTCGACGCCGCGCAGCCGGCCGGCGACGGTCTCGATCTCCCGGGCGCCGGGGAGGAAGACCAGCACGTCACCGTCGCCCTCGGCGAGCGCGCGGCGGGTGGTGGCGGCGACGTGGTCGAGCAGTTTGGGATCGACGCGCAGGCCGAGCGGCGGGGCGATCGGGCCGGGCGGCGGCGACCAGAGCACGTCCACCGGGAAGGCGCGGGTGTGCGCGGTGAGCACCGGCGCGGCGCGATCGGGCTCGCCGAGGACCTGGGCCAGCCGGTCGGCGTCGGCCGTCGCGGACGTCGCCAGCAGCCGCAACTCGGGCCGGAGCACGCCGCGCACGTCGACCAGGAAGGCCAGCGCGAGGTCGGAGTCGAGGTGCCGCTCGTGGCACTCGTCGAGGATCACCACGGTGGTGCCGGCCAGCTCCGGATCGCGCTGCAGCCGGCGGACCAGCAGGCCGGTGGTGACCACCTCGACCACGGTGCGCCGGGAGACGCGCCGGTCGCCGCGCACCGCATAGCCCACCCGCTCGCCGACCGGCTCGCCGAGCAGCGCGGCCATCCGCCGGGCGGCGGCCCGGGCGGCGACCCGGCGCGGCTCGGCGACCAGCACCTTCCCCTCGCCCGCGCCCGCGAGGGCGAGCGGGACCAGCGTGGTCTTGCCGGTGCCGGGCGGCGCGACCAGGACGGCCGCACCGGCCTCGGACAGCGTGGCGGTGACCGCCGGCAGCAGGTCGCGAACCGGAAGGTCGGGCAGGGCGTCGACGGGGATCAGCACGCGCCAAGTCTTGCCCATCCCACCGACATCCTCGGTACGCCCTGTGGACAGCCGCGGGTTTATCCACAGGCCCGTGTTTCGGTTCGAGGATCGTGGCAGGGTGGCCGTGTTAATTCTTCGCTCCGCCGGTGCACGCGGCGGAGCGGTCCTGCTTCACTGATCAACACTGACGAGGGGGTGAGGCGATGAGCGCGGTGGAGACGTTCAATGCGCTGCCGGCCGAGCGCCTGCGGGAGCAGCTGCTGGCCTGCCTGGCCGCGCCGGCCTGGGGCGCCACGATCGCCGCCGAGCGGCCGTTCGCCGACCGGGCCGGCATCGTCGCGGCCGCCGATCGGGTGGCCCGCGTGCTGAGCTGGGACGACATCCTCCAGGGCCTGTCCGCGCACCCGCGCATCGGCGAGCGCGCGGCCGGTGACTCGACCGAGGCGGCCTGGTCCCGGGCCGAGCAGTCGGCCGCGGCCCGATCCGCCGACGACGGGACGAAGGCTGCCCTGATCGCGGCGAACCGGGCGTACGAGGAAAGGTTTGGTCATGTGTTCTTGATCTTCGCGAGTGGGCGGAGCCAGGCGGAGATCCTGGCCGCGGCCCGCGAGCGGCTGGGCAATGACGAGGTCACCGAGCGGGCGATCGTGGCGGAGGAGCTTCGCAAGATCGCCGGGCTGCGGCTGGAGCGGGTGCTCGATGCCCTCTGACGGCACCGTCGCCGAGTTCCACGCCCGGATCTCGACCCACATCCTGGACACCGGCACCGGTGATCCGGCGCGGGACGTCTACGTCCGGCTGGAGCGCCGCGACTCGGACGGCTGGCTGACCGTCGGCGAGGGCCGCACCGACGACGACGGCCGGCTGCGCTTCTCCGTGCCGATGCGCGACTGGCAGGCCGGCGGTTACCGGCTGCTCTTCTACGTGGAGCCGTATCTGGGCAAGGAGTGCTTCTTCCCGGAGATCACCATCGCCTTCCACGTCCACGACCCGGAACGCAACTATCACGTGCCGCTGCTGCTCAGCCGGTACGGCTACACCACCTATCGAGGGAGCTGAACCCCGTTGGCGATCGTGCTCGGACCGAACCGTTACGGCAAGGCGGAGACCCGTCTGGTCCGCGTGCACCGGGACGGTGACACGCACGGCCTGGTGGATTTCAACGTCAGCGTCGCGCTCTCCGGCGACCTGACGGCGACCCACCTGACCGGCGACAACTCGGGCGTGCTGCCGACCGACACGATGAAGAACACCGTGTACGCGTTCGCCAAGCAGCACGACGTCGGTGAGCCGGAGGCGTTCGCGCTGCTCCTGGCCCGGCACTTCGTGAAGACGCAGGGCCAGGTCGACGCGGCGCGGGTGAGCATCGAGTCGTTCGCGTGGGATCGGCTCGGCCCGCACTCGTTCCGGCGCCGCGGCGACCACACCCGGACCACCGTGGTCACCGTGACCCGGGAGTCGGTCCAGGTCGTCTCCGGCGTCTCCGGCCTGGTGCTGATGAACACGACCGCGTCGGAGTTCCACGGCTTCCTGAAGGACCGGTACACCACGCTGCCGGAGACCACCGACCGGATCCTGGCCACCGCGGTCGACGCGAAGTGGCGCCACCTCAGCGACGACGCCGACTGGGGTAAGTCGTTCCAGGGTGCGTTGGACGCGATGACCAGCGCGTTCGTGAACACGTACAGCATGTCGCTGCAGCAGACGCTGATGTCGATGGGCACCATGGTGCTCGCCGGCCGGCCGGAGCTCGCCGAGATCCGCCTGACCCTGCCGAACAAGCATCACTACCTGGTCGATCTCTCGGTCTTCAACCTGACGAACGAGAACGAGGTGTTCATCGCCGGCGACCGGCCCTACGGGCTGATCGAGGGCACCGTGACCCGCGACGACGTGCCGCCGGCGACGACGGAGTGGTACCTGTGATCGTCATCGAGAACGCCACGATCGCCACGGTCGACGACGCCGGGACCGAGTTCACCGACGGTCACGTGGTGATCGGGGACGACGGCCGGATCGCCGCGGTCGGCTCCGGCCGATCGGAGCTGTCCGGCGAGCGGATCGACGCGCGGGGGAACCTGGTCACGCCCGGGCTGGTCAACACCCATCACCACCTCTACCAGTGGGCGACCCGGGGACTCGCGCTCGACGAGACCCTGTTCGGCTGGCTGACCACGCTCTACCCGATCTGGGGCCGGCTGGACGCGGAGATCGTCGGCGCGGCGGCCGGCGCCGGGCTGGGCTGGCTGGCGCTGTCCGGCTGCACCACCAGCATGGACCACCACTACGTCTTCCCGCGCGACGGCGGCGACGTGCTGGAGGCGGAGATCCGGGCGGCGCAGCGGATCGGGCTGCGCTTCCACCCGACCCGCGGCTCGATGGACCTCAGCCAGAAGGACGGCGGCCTCCCGCCGGACCACGTCGTCGAGGACACCGACGAGGCGCTGGCCGCGACCGAGGCGGCGATCGACCGCTGGCACGACCCGTCGGCGGACGCGATGCTGCAGATCGCGGTCGCCCCCTGCTCGCCGTTCTCGGTCACCACCCGGCTGATGGAGGAGGCCGCGGTCCTGGCCCGCCGCCGCGGCGTCCGGCTGCACACGCACCTCGCCGAGACCGACGACGAGGAGGAGTTCTGCCGCAAGCAGTTCGGCTGCACCCCGGTGGAGTACGCGGAGCGGGTCGGCTGGCTCGGCGACGACGTCTGGCTGGCGCACGGCGTGCACCTGGACGACTCGGCGATCGCCAAGCTGGGCGCGACCGGGACCGGGGTGGCGCACTGCCCGAGCTCCAACGCCCGGCTCGGCGCGGGCATGGCCCGGGTGCGGGAGCTGGTCGACAGCGGCGTACCGGTCGGTCTCGGGGTGGACGGCGCGGCCTCGCAGGAGGTCTCGCACCTGGGCGCCGAGCTGCGGCAGGCGCTCTACACCGCGCGGCAGCGCGGCGGGCCGACGGCGATGGACGCGCGGGAGGCGCTGCGGCTCGGCACCATGGGCGGCGCACGCTGCCTGGGCCGGCAGGAGCATCTCGGCTCGCTGGAGGTCGGCAAGCTCGGTGACCTGGTGATGTGGAAGCTCGACGGGCTCGGCCACGAGGGGATCGACGACAAGGTCGCGGCGCTGGTCTTCGGCCCGCCGGCCCCGGTCGAGCTGGCGCTGGTCGGCGGCCGCCGGGTGGTGGAACGGGGCGAATTGGTCAACGCCGACGAGGAGACTCTGACCAGGGAGGCCCAGCGAGCGCACCGTCGCCTGTTGAACGCCGCCGGAAAAGCAGTGTGATGTTCTTGGCTCTCTCGAGCGCTTGCGCGGGACGGCGTCACTATTACGCTACGCGGGAGTAACAACACCGAAAGGAGCCGTCAACGATGACTGAGATCCTGTCCGACGAGGCCGTGGCGTTCATCGCCGACCTTAATCGCCGGTTCCGGCCGCGCCGCAACGAGCTCCTCCAGGCGCGTGCCGCCCGGCGGGCCGAGATCGCCGCGGGCGCCAGCCTCGGCTTCCTGGCCGAGACCGCCGACATCCGGGCCGCCGAGTGGTCCGCCCCGCCGGCCCCCGCCGACCTGCGGGACCGGCGTGTCGAGATCACCGGGCCGACCGAGCGCAAGATGACGATCAACGCGCTGAACTCGGGCGCCAAGGTGTGGCTGGCCGACCTCGAGGACGCCAACACCCCGCACTGGTCCAATGTGGTCGACGGGCAGCAGAACCTCTTCGACGCGATCCGGCGCACGATCACGCTGGAGACCGAGAAGAAGACGTACGAGCTGAACGGCGGGCCGTACCCGACCATCGTGA
This sequence comes from Actinoplanes sp. L3-i22, assembly GCF_019704555.1. Classification (NCBI taxonomy): domain Bacteria; kingdom Bacillati; phylum Actinomycetota; class Actinomycetes; order Micromonosporales; family Micromonosporaceae; genus Actinoplanes; species Actinoplanes sp. L3-i22. Next base: position 9,919,932 of record NZ_AP024745.1, on the reverse strand, counting down.
TGCGCCCCCGCGGCTGGCACCTGGACGAGCGCCACCTGCCGGTCGACGGCGAGCCGGCCGTCGGCGCCCTGGTCGACTTCGGGCTCTACTTCTTCCACAACGCCAAGGAGCTGCTGGAACGCGGTTCCGGGCCGTACTTCTACCTGCCGAAGATGGAGTCCCACAAGGAAGCCGCCCTGTGGAACGACGTCTTCACCTACGCCCAGGAGCAGCTCGGCATCCCGGTCGGCACGATCCGCGCCACCGTGCTGATCGAGACCATCCCGGCCGCGTTCGAGATGGAGGAGATCCTCCACGCGCTGCGCCCGCACATCTCCGGCCTCAACGCCGGCCGTTGGGACTACCTGTTCAGCATCATCAAGTACTTCCGCGACAACCCGCGGATGATCCTGCCGGACCGCGCCGCCGTGACGATGACCGCGCCGTTCATGCGCGCCTACTCCGAGCTGCTCGTCTCCACCTGCCACAAGCGCGGCGCGTTCGCGATGGGCGGGATGGCCGCGTTCATCCCGAGCCGGCGTGACCCGCAGGTCAACGAGGTGGCCCTGGCCAAGGTCAACGAGGACAAGGAGCGCGAGGCCGGCGACGGCTTCGACGGTTCCTGGGTGGCCCACCCCGACCTGGTGCCGGTCTGCCAGGCGATCTTCGACCGGGTGCTCGGCGACAAGCCGAACCAGCTCGGCCGGCTGCGCCCGGACGTCTCGGTCGACGCCCGTGACCTGCTCGACGTCGCCTCGCTCGGCGCCCGGGTCACCGAGGCCGGCCTGCGCAACAACGTCAACGTCGCCCTGCAGTACCTGGAGGCGTGGCTGCGCGGCAACGGCGCGGTCGCGATCCACAACCTGATGGAGGACGCCGCCACCGCGGAGATCTCCCGCTCGCAGATCTGGCAGTGGATCCACAACGGCGTCAAGCTGCCGGACGGCACCCCGATCACCGCCGAGCTGGTCACCCGGATCGAGGACGAGGAACTCGTGAAGATCCGGGAGACGGCCGGCGAGGGCGGTCGCTTCGACGACGCCCGCAAGCTGTTCGAGCGGGTCGCCCTCGCCGACGACTTCGCCGACTTCCTCACCACCGCGGCCTACGACGCGATCGACTGACCGAGGAGCCCGATGCGCCTGTCCGATCATGACTACACCGAGATCGACGGGCGCCTGGCCGCCCACGACGCTCTCCTCCGGGCTCGGTACCCGGGGGAGCGCGCCGGGCGGCAACCCGTGCACACGGTCTACGTGCCGGCCGACAAACTGGACGGCTTCCGGGACTGGGGCACGATCGCGCTGTCCACGATGGATCAGCACGACTTCCCGTGGCCGGACCCGGCGGTCCGCGCCAAGCTGGCCCGCGAGCCGATCGAGGACCTGCGGGTCGACTTCGAGGACGGCTACGGCATCCGCGACGACGCCCAGGAGGACGCCGCGGTCCGCAAGGCCGCCGCGATCCTGCGCGACGGCCCGCGCCCGCCGTTCCTCGGCCTGCGGATCAAGTCCTTCGAGGCCGCGACCCGCCACCGCGCGCTGCGCACCCTCGACCTCTTCCTCGACGCCTACCAGGACCTTTTCACCATCACCCTGCCCAAGGTGAGCGGTCCGGTCCAGGTTGCGGCGATGGTCGCGGTCTGCGAAAAACTTGAGCTTGGGTACGGCTTGAGCACCGGCACGCTGACCTTCGAGATCCAGATCGAGCTGCCCTCGGCGGTGCTCGCCGCGGACGGCACCGCCACCGTCGCCCCGCTGATCACGGCCGCCGACGGCCGGTGCACCGGCCTGCACTACGGCACCTACGACTACAGCGCGGCCGCCGGGGTGGCCGCCGCCTACCAGTCGATGGAGCACCCGGTGGCCGATTACGCCAAGGCGGTCATGCAGGCGGCGGCCGCCCAGACCGGCGTGCGCCTCTCCGACGGCTCCACCAACATCCTCCCGGTGGGTGACCGGGAGGACGTGCACGCGGCCTGGCAGTTGCATCACCGACTGGTCCGGCGATCCCTGGAACGCGGCTACTACCAGGGCTGGGACCTGCATCCGGCCCAGCTGCCGAGCCGGTACGCGGCGACCTACGCGTTCTTCCGGGACGGCCGGGACGCCGCGGTCACCCGCCTGCACCGGTACCTGGACCGGCAGGACAGCGGCATCATGGACGAGCCGGCCACCGCCCGCGCGCTCGCCGGCTACCTGCTGCGGGGGCTGGACTGCGGCGCCCTGACCGACGCCGGTTTCCCCCGCGAGCAGTTGACGGCGCTGATCTAGCCGCCGGGGCGTGGGGCGGGCGGCGGATGGTTCGCGTCGCAGCCCTCCGAGCCGCCGACGAAGACCACGCAGCCCCGGTCCGGCTTCGGCTCGTTGCGCTGCTCGGCCAGGGCGACCAGCCCGCGCAGCGCGAGGATCACCACCGCGACCAGGAGCACCGCCTTGGCCAGCGTGCGCCCCTGGCCGCGCCGGACGACCAGGTAGACGAGCCCGGCCACCACCAGGAACAGGGCGGTCCAGGTCACCGACCCGCTGTGGCCTCCGCTGGTGAACCAGTCCGGCACCAGGCTGACGAACGACGCCGGGCTCAGCACCAGCAGCCCGACCAGCGCGACCACGCCCAGCACCAGGCCGACCAGGACGCCCAGGGCGACGGCCGGGCCGCTCACCCGCGGACGATCCTCGGCTTCCTCGGCTTCGTTGGCCTCGCCGCCGAGTTCCGGTTCGGCTTCGGCGCCGGGATCGGGTCCCGGCTCGGGCTGGTGTTCTCGGTCGTGCTTGGCCTCGACTTCGGGGTCCCCGTTCATAAGGTGACACATTAGCGTTCGTCGAATTGCTGATGACCTCGAACTGTGGCGCGCCGGATACGTACAACTCGGCATAGCCGGGAGGCGATTACGGTGCGACACGAACCGGTACGGACCTGGTATCAGCCATGGAAGAAACGATGCTCGTGCGGGTGCGCCTGGTACCCGTGCCCGGACGCGGCGACGATCCCGCCGCCCGCGGTTCTCCGGAGCCTGCACCTGGGCGACGACGAGGTGGACGAGCACGGCACGGCCGAGCACATGTGGGAGCGCCCGTCCTGGGAGTGCCGCTCCTGTGCGAGCCCCTGGCCCTGTGAACCGGCGCGGGTCATCCTGGCCGCCGAGTCGGACCGGGTGTCGCTCGCCCTCTACATGTCCGGCCACCTCGAACGGGCCGTCGACGACCTGCCGAAACGGTCGCCGAACGAGATGTGCGACCGGTTCCTGCGCTGGATCCACGCCCGCCCGTCGGGCCCGCGCCCCGGGCGTGAACCGGCTGTGGTGGGGCCGGAAACCCGTACCCCTAAGCGGTTTGCAGTTGCTCTTTGACCCATTGCGGGTCGGGGTTGACGAAGCCCTCGCCGCGGATGACCACCGTGGGCACGGTCTCGTTGCCGTCGGCGAAACCGCGGACGATGGCGGCGGCCTCCGGGTCCTTCCAGATGTCGACCCACTCCAGGCGGGCCGCTTCCGGGCCGAGGCGGGCGCGCAGGCGGAGACAGTACGGACAACCGGGGCGCCAGTAGACCACCGGGCGCCCCGCCGCGACGGCCTCGGCGGCGCGCACCCCGCGCGGGAACACCAACGGCGACGTGATCACGGCCAGGACCAGGAACAACGCCAGCAGGACCGCGGCGCCGCCGGGCGAGCCCTGGGACAGTTTGAGCCCCGCGACGAGGACGCCGCAGAGCGCGCTGAGAAGGGCGAGCCCCCACCGTCGCATCATGGCCAGCAGGCTACGCCGGTGAAATGTGCTTCCGCGCGGAAGGGCATCCCCGGAAACAAACCCCGGTTAGGGTCTGACCATGTTTGATCTTGTGGTGCGGTCCCGCCGGGTCATCACGCCGGACGGTGAGATTCCGGCCGCGGTCGTCGTCGACGCCGGGCGGATCGTCGCGATCCAGCCGTACGACGCCGCGGTGGAAGCAGCGACAGACGTCGATCTCGTTGACACCGTGCTGTCACCGGGTCTCGTGGACACTCATGTGCATGTCAACGAACCGGGTCGCACCGAATGGGAAGGCTTCGCCTCCGCCACCAGAGCCGCTGCCGCCGGCGGCGTCACCACGATCATCGACATGCCGCTCAACAGCCTCCCACCCACGGTCGACACCGCGGCGCTGGCGACCAAGCAGGCCGCCGCCACCGGCCAGTGCCATGTCGACGTCGGCTTCTGGGGTGGGGCCATCCCGGGCAACGCCGCCGACCTGCCCGGCCTGCACGCCGCCGGGGTCTTCGGCTTCAAGGCGTTCCTGGCCGACTCCGGCGTCCCGGAGTTCCCGCCGGTCGACCGGGCCCAGCTCGCCACCGCGATGGACGCCGCCGACGCGCTGTTCGTCGTCCACGCCGAGGACCCCGACCACCTGCGGGACGCGGCCAGCTCCGCGGCGTATGCGGACTTCCTCTCCTCCCGCCCCGCCGACGCCGAGCACGCCGCCGTCGCCACCGCGATCGAGGTCGCCCGCGCGGCCGGCCGGCGCGTCCACATCCTGCACCTGTCGGCCGCCTCCGCCCTGCCGCTGATCGCGCGGGCGAAAGCCGACGGCGTGCGGGTCACCGCGGAGACCTGCCCGCACTACCTGACGCTCGACGCCGCCGAGGTGCCGGACGGCGCCACCGAGTTCAAGTGCTGCCCGCCGATCCGCGACGCGGCCAACGCCGACCAGCTCTGGCAGGCGCTGGCCGACGGGCTGATCACCTGCGTGGTCAGCGACCACTCGCCGTGCACGCCCGAGCTGAAGCGGCAGGACACCGGTGACTTCGCCGCGGCCTGGGGCGGCATCGCGTCGGTGCAGCTCGGCCTGCCGGTGATCTGGACCGCGGCGCAAGCCCGTGGTCACACGCTCGCCGATGTGGTGAGCTGGATGGCGACCCGCCCGGCCGACCTGGTGGGCCTGTCCGGCAAGGGGCGGATCGCGGTCGGCGCCGACGCGGACCTGGTCGCTTTCGACCCGGACGCCGAGTTCACGGTCGACGCGCACGCGTTGCACCACAAGAACCCGGTGACGCCGTATGCCGGGAAGGCCCTGCGCGGCGTCGTGCGCACCACCTGGTTGCGCGGCGCCGAGGTGACCGGCACGGCACCGGCCGGCCGGTTCCTGGCGAGAGAGACGAGGGAGAACTGATGGAGGACTTCACCGCACTGCCCGACCTGGCCTCGCGGGCCTTCGGCGGGGGCGTGGTGCACGCCAACGACGAGTTCTTCGCCGCCGCCGACCACCTCGTGCTGCCGTCCGCCCCCGGGCACGCGCCGAAGACCTTCGATCACAAGGGCCAGGTGTACGACGGCTGGGAGACCCGCCGTCGCCGCAGTCCCGGGCAGGACTTCGCGGTCGTCCGGCTGGGCGCGCCCGGCGTGATCCACGGCGTCGACATCGACACCGCGTTCTTCACCGGCAACTATCCGCCGTTCGCCTCGGTCGACGCCGTCACGCTGCCCGGTTACCCCGGCCCGGAGGAGCTCGCCGCCGCCGAGTGGGTGGAGATCCTGCCCCGCGAGGAGCTCAAGGGCGACAGCAGCAACCTGTTCCCGATCACCGACGGGCGCCGGTTCACCCACGTGCGGCTCACCATCTATCCGGACGGCGGGGTCGCCCGGCTGCGCGTGCACGGCGAGGTCGTGCCGGACCCGGCGCTGCTGCCCAAGGTGTTCGACGTGGCGGCCGCCGAGCACGGCGGCCGGGTCGTGGACTGCAGCAACATGTTCTACGGCCACCCGCAGCGGATGCTGATGCCCGGCCTCGCGCAGAACATGGGCGACGGCTGGGAGACGTCCCGCCGCCGCGACGACGCCAACGACTGGGTGCTGGTCCAGCTCGCCGCCCCGGCCCGGCTGCGCTTCGCCGACCTGGACACCAGCCACTTCAAGGGCAACGCCCCCGGCTGGGCCCGCCTGACCGGCATCACCGCCGACGGCGACCAGGTCGAGCTGCTGCCGAAGACCGCGCTGCGCCCCGACACCCCGCACCGATTCCCGCTGCTCAGCGGCCCGGAGGTGACCCACGCGCGGCTGGACATCTACCCCGACGGCGGGATGGCCCGGCTGCGTCTGCTGGGCCGCGCCGATCGGGAGCACCTGTGGGCGAGAATGGGGCAGTGTCTCGAACCGTGACCCTCGTGCTCGTCGATCCGGCCGGCGAACTGCTCGGCGCGCTGCCGCCGTTCCCGGTCGAGACCCCCTGGTGGCAGGAGGTCGCCGAGATCGTCGCGCGGGCCGGCGTCGAGGTCACCGTGCTGCGGCTGCTGCACGCGGACCGGGTGGCGCCGCCCGGCGGGCACGTCACCTACCTGGCCGAGACCCGGGAGCGGCCGGACGGCCTGATCCCGCTCGGCGCGGACCTGGTGCCGCACGCGCTGCGCGCGCCGTGGGCCGAGCCGGGCGGTCCGGCCGCCACCCTGGCCTGGGCCGCCGGCGCGCTGGACCGGCTCGGCATCGACCGGGTGACACCGCGGCAGCAGCGGACCTGGAACCTGTCGGCGATCTGGCGGATGGACGGGCCGGACGGGCCGGTCGCCTGGCTCAAGCAGGTGCCCGGCTTCTTCGCGCACGAGCCGGTCGTGATCAGCCGGGTCGCCGCGATCGCGCCGACGCTGGTGCCCTATGTCCTGGCCGCCGGGGCCGCCGGCCGGATGCTGCTGGCGCACGTGCCCGGCGACGACCGGTACGGCGCCGGGCCGGAGCTGTGCGCGGCGGTGGCTGAGGCATTCCACCCGGTCCAGGCCCATTTCGCGGGCCGGTTCACGGGCCGCCCCGATGCCGCTGTGCCCGGCCGCTTCGACTTCGACTTCGACCGCGCTCTCGCTGAGCCCGACGGCTTTGAGCGGACCGCGCGCCCTGGCGAGCCCGGCGGGCTTGAGGCGGCCGCGCGCCCCGGCGATCCCGGGGCCGGGCGTGGCGGCGATTCCGCGGCTGGGCGTGGTGGCGAGCTCGGGGCTTGGCGTGGTGGCGAGCTCGCGGCTGGGCGTGGTGGCGAGCCCGGGGCTGGGCTTGGTGGCGGGCCCGGGGCTGGGCGTGGTGGCGGGCCCGGGGCCGGGCGTGCTGGTGCAGGCGGGCCGGGCGGGGTGCCGGACAAGCGGCTCGACGCGGGCCGCCTCGCCGCGGTTGCCGCGCCCTACCGGGACGACATCCCCGGCCTGGCCGAGCTGATCGACGGCCTGCCGGCGCGGCTGGCCGAGGTCGCCGCGTGCGGGCTGCCCGACACGCTGCTGCACGGCGACCTGCACCCGGGCAACGTGCGCACCGACGGCGCCGGCGCCCCGGTGATCATCGACTGGGGTGACTCCGCGATCGGCCATCCGGCGTTCGACCTGTTGCGGCTGATCGAGGGTCTGGAGTCACCCGAGCCCCTGGTCGCGGCGTGGTCGCGGCGCTGGCGGGAGACCGTGCCGGGCTGCGCGCCGGAACGCGCGGTCGAGCTGCTCCGGCCGGTCGCCCCGCTGGTGTCCGCGGCGACGTACGCCGGATTCCTGGCCCACATCGAGCAATCCGAATGGCCCTATCACGCCGGCGACGTGCCGGACTGTCTGACCACAGCGGCCGCGACCGCCGCCGAAGTGCGTACGGTGGCAGCATGGCGGACACTCGGCGGCACTACCTCGACCTGATCCGGCAGGACGGCGTGCACCTGACGCCGGAGCTGGCCGCCGCGTTCGCGACGGTGCCCCGCGAGCTGTTCGTGCCGACCGGCTTCCGCCGCCGCGACGGTGGCTGGGTGGCGCCCGCCGACCCGGACTTCCTGGCCACGGTGTACCGCAACGACGTCCTGGTCACCAAGCTGAACGGTGACGTGCCGATCAGCTCGTCCAGCCAGCCGTCGCTGATGGCGATCATGTTGCGGGCGCTGGACGTCCGCCCCGGCATGCGGGTGCTCGAGATCGGCGCCGGCACCGGCTACAACGCCGCCCTGCTGGCGACCCTCGGCGCCGAGGTGACCAGTGTGGACGTTCAGGAGGACGTGGCCGTCCGGGCGCGCGCCGCGCTGGACCGGGCCGGCATCACCGGGGTGCGGGTCACCGCCGGCGACGGCTATCTCGGCGACCCCGACGCACGGTACGACCGGATCATCGTCACCGTCGGTGTCGCCGGCCTGTCCCCGCACTGGTTCGCCCAGCTCGCGCCGGACGGCCTGGTGATCGCCCCGGTCGAGCACGCCGGCCACCACCCGGTCCTGTCTGTGCGCCCGGGCGACCCGGCGACCGCCGCGGTGGTCTGCTCGTCCGGTTTCATGGCCGCCGCCGGCCCGCTCGGCGCCCGGCACGCCGGCAGTCATCCGTCGTCCGCCGGTGCTCTTCCGGAGCTGGCCGAGACCGCTCCGGCGCGCTGGTCGCCGCCGTTGACGACGGTCGCCTACCGCGACCTCTGGTATGCCGTCGGCGCCTGGCACCGGCGCGCCACCCTGGCCACGCCGGCCGACTGGGACCGGACCCGGCTGGTGCTGCTGGACGAGGCGGGCAGCGGTGGCGCGGCGATCCAGCCGGACGGTTCGGTGCACGCGGGTGGCCCCGAGGCGGCCCGCTGCACCGCCGTGGCCACCACGCTGATCGACCGCTGGCTGGAGCTGGGCCGCCCGGAGATGCGCGGGTGGCAGGTCGGCCTCGCCCTGGACGGTGACCCGGCCGCCCCGATCTGGGTCCCGCACACCTGGCAGATCGTTCAGGGCCGGGCGCCGAGATAGGTCAGCACCGCCATCACCCGGCGGTTCGCGTCGTCGGTCGGCGGCAGCCCGAGCTTGGCCAGGATGTTGCCGACGTGCTTGCCGACCGCGGTCTCGCTGACGAACAGGGCGCCGGCGATCGACGAGTTCGACCGGCCCTCGGCGATCAGCGCGAGCACCTCCCGTTCCCGCGGGGAGAGCCCGGCGAGCGGGTCCCGGGGCCGGTGCAGCAGCCGCCGCACCACCTCCGGGTCGATGACGGTGCCGCCGGCCAGCACGTCACGCAGCGCGGCCACGAAGTCCTCGATGTCGGCGACCCGGTCCTTCAGCAGGTAGCCGACCCCGTCGCCGGTGCCGATCAGGTCGGACGCGTACTCCTCCTGCACGTACTGGCTCAGCACCACCACCGGCAGCCCGGGTCGCTCCTCGCGCAACCGCACCGCGGCCCGCAGCCCCTCGTCCCGGAAGTCCGGCGGCATCTTGATGTCGGTGATCACCAGGTCCGGCTGGTGCACGCCGACCGCGGCGATCAGGTGCTCGGCGTCGCCCACCGCGTCCACCACGGTGAAGCCGAACCGTCCCAGCACCCCGATCAGCCCCTCGCGCAGCAGCACCCCGTCCTCGGCCAGGACCACGCGCGTGGTCATCGCGGGCACGGCAGCTCGACCCGCATCAGCGTCGGCCCGCCGGCCGGGCTGGCCAGCAGCAACCGGCCCCCGGCGGCGGCCACCCGGTCGGCGAGGCCGGTCAGCCCGGTGCCCATCCGCGGATCCGCGCCGCCCCGGCCGTTGTCCTGGATCTCCAGGTCGACCCGGGTGCCGTCGCCGGTGACCCGCACGCTGGCCGCGGTGGCCCGGGCGTGCTTGGCGATGTTGGTCAGCGCCTCGGCGGCCACGAAGTACGCCGTGGTCTCGATGCTCTCCGGCGGCCGGGTGGTGATCGTGGCCTCGACGACGACCGGGACCGGCGAGCTCGCCGCCAGCTCGCGCAGCGCGGCCGGCAGCCCGAGGTCGGTCAGCACCTGCGGGCGGATGCCGTGTACCAGGTCGCGCAGCACCACCATCAGCTCCTTCGCCTGGGTGTGCGCGAGGCCGAGCGGCTCGGCGGCGGGGGAGTCCGGCGGCAGGTCGAGCCGGGCCATGCCCAGGTGCAGGGTGAGGCTGGTGAGCCGGTGCTGGGCACCGTCGTGCAGGTCCCGTTCGATCCGGCGGCGCTCGGCGTCGAACGCGTCGGCCAGCCGGGCCCGGGACTGGGACACCTCGCCGAGCTGGTCGCGCAGCGGATCGCCGCCGCCGAGCAGCCGGCGGGCCAGCATCGCGTGCCCGGCGGCCAGCGCCCCGGCCAGGTAGAGCAGGGCCGGCGCGACCGCCAGCCCGACCAGGGCGAGCGGGATGCTGCGCGGGCCGCCGTCGACGGTGTAGGCGCCGAACTGCCAGGTGCCGAGGCCGAACGGGCTGGCGATCATCAGCGCGTCGGCGAGCAGCGCGATGAACGCGGCGAGGAAGACCGGCGGGGCGAACACGGCCAGCAGCACCGTGTAGAGCACCGCCCGCCAGGTCGCCTCGTCCCGGTAGAGGCCACCGAGGTCGCCGGGCCGGCGGCCGGCGCGCAGCGGGCGCGGGTCGACCAGGCGCAGGCGGCGGCGCTCCAGCGCGGCGACCGGCACCGCGACCAGCGGGGAACCGACGAACAGCAGCGCCGCGGAGACCACGAGCAGGAACAGGATGGCCGGGCTGGGCAGGTTGCCGTGGACCAGCCGCCGGGCCGAGACCAGCAGCGGCAGCAGCAGCACGGCGAGGCCGAAGGACAGGGGCGCGACGATGACCGCCGTGGTGGCGAGGAACGTCACCGAGCGCCACGGCCAGGCCGTGAGCACGTAGCGGCGGTCCCGCAGGGACGCGGTCAAACTGGTGGTGGACACCGGTTCACCGTATGCAGCGGGGCGGTTCCGGCCCATCCGGTTGGCCGCCGAATCGGGGTATGCCTAGCTACACCTGTCACCATCGGCCGGCCCGGCGATCGCGCCACGGGCGGCCGTCCGGGTCATACATCAGGCGGTAGACCGGGGTCGCCCAGAGCCGCTGGAACCAGGGCAGCCGCTCGGTCTCGTGCGGGATCAGCCGGCCCGGCGGGCGTGGCCCACGGCGGCCGCCGTCGCGCCAGTCGCGGAGGGCCTCGGCGGCGGCGTCCAACGTTCGTACCATCGCAATCGGGTCTAAAAGATCTTGATTGTCGCCGTCCTGGCGGTCCAGGTGTTCGCGGGTCAGCGCGAGCCGCAGCTCCCGTGGGAAGTGCCGGGCGCCGTCGCCGAGCCCGGCCGGGTCGACCGGCTCCCGTTCGTCGCGCGTCGCGTCCAGGATCGCGTTGGACAGCTCGCTGTCGTGCGTCCACGAACGACGGTTGAAGTTGTCGCTGCCCACGCTGCACCACACGTCGTCGATCACACAGACCTTCGCGTGTACGTAGATCGGCGTGCCCTCGTGGTTCTCCAGGTCGAAGACGTGCACTCGATCGGACGCGGCATGTTTGCACAGGTCGATGGCCTGTTCCCGGCCGACCTGGTTGGGCGGCAGCGCGAACCGGCCGTCCACGTCCGGGTGGCGTGGCACGACCGCGATCAGGTGCAGCTCGGGGTTGTCGCGCAGCGCCTGGGCGAACAGCTCGGCCACCTCGGCCGACCAGAGGTACTGATCCTCCAGGTAGATCAGCCGGCGGGCGCGCTTGATCGCCTTGGTGTAGCCGCGGGCCACGGTCTGCTCGCCGAGCGGGGCGAACGAGTATTTCGGGCGCATCGCCGGATATGTCCGCAGCACCTGCACGGCCATCGGACCGCACTCCGGCGGGTCCGGCGGCTGCTCGGGCAGCCGGTCCGCGTGCAGGTCGGCGTGCTTGAACTTGTCGGCGAGCGTGGAGATCGGGCCGTGCTGGTCGAGCGGCGCCGGGTCGCACCAGCGCTCCCGGAACGACAGGTCGAGCGCGCCGACCACCGGCCCGCGCAGCGCCAGCTGGATGTCGTGCCAGGGCGGGGTGGGGCCGTACGCCTTCGCCATCCGCACCGCTTGCGGATCGCCGTGATGGTCGGCGTCGTCCCGGCGGCTGTGGCACAGGTCGATGCCGCCGGCGAACGCGATGTCCCGCTCGGGGTGCCCGGGATGCCGCAGCACCACGAGTTTCTGGTGGTGCGAGCCGCCGCGCCGGACCCGCTGGTCGAGCAGCACCTCGCCGCCGGCCTCGCGGATCTGGTCGCCGAGGTTGCGGTTCTCCTCCTCGCTGTACGCCATCTTGTCCAGATGGGAGCGCCAGAGCAGGCCCTTGACGATCACCCCGCGCCGGGCCGCCGCCGCGAACAGCTCGCCGATCGTCGGCCCGTCGTCGGTGGTCAGCTCGTCCGGATCGCCCCGCCAGTCGGTGAAGAACAGATGATCACCGGCGTCGAGCTTCTCCACTTCCGTGGTAAGTCGGGAGAAGTACGTTTTTCCGTGAATAAGTGATTCAACTGTGTTTCCTGCACACCAGACGGGTAAATCAGTGTGTGGGTTGCCGCGTTCGGCGGCGGTCAGCAGCCAGTCCTCCGATGGCACGGGCAACCCTCCGAGGTCGACGACGCCCTCAACCGTATGTCCACTGACCGCTCCGCGCACTTCCAACGCGATCACCCCTCGATCGTTGCGCCCACCCCTGCCGATCGTCGCGTTTACCCCCGATCGTCGTGCGTCAACCTGCGGAGGAACACCGTCATGAGCAGTGAGCCGATGACCACCACAGCCGTTCCGGAGACCACCGAATCAGCCGAGACGGGCCTGCTCGTCGCGGTGCTGTTGCTGGTGCTGATGGGCACCACCGCGCTGCTGTTGATGTCCTGACCGGGAGGTCGCCGGCTCGGCTGGGCACGCTCAGCCGAGCACCCACTCGTCGTCGCGGATGATGTCGACCGTCCCCTTCGGACCGGTGCCGGTCACCGTGATCCCCTCGCCGCCCACCACGATGTCGGTGTGCACGCCGGACGTGTTCAGCCCGAGCGCGCTGCGCTCCTGGTGGCTCATCGCGACCCCGCCCGGGACCGCGAACGGGAAGCTCTGCCCCCACGCCACGTGACAGCCCGCGTTCTCGTCGAAGAGCGTGTTGTGGAAGACGATGCCGGCCTGCGCGATCCGGCTGTCCCGGTCGACCAGCGACACCTCGCCCAGGTAGCGCGCGCCCTCGTCGGTGGCCAGCTGCGCCTCGACGATGTCGGCGCCCTCGTCGGCGGCGACCGAGGTGATCCGCCCGCCCTCGAACGTCAGCCGCAGCCCGGTGACCAGGCGACCGGCCATCGCGAGCGGCTTGGTGACCCGCAGCACGCCGTCGGCGCGGCGCCGATCCGGGCTGGTGAACACCTCTTCGGTGGGGATGTTCGGCATGTACGCCACGCCGGTCTCGTCGATCATGCCGCCGCCGGTCCAGACGCAGCCCGGGATCAGGCCGACGGTCAGGTCGGTGCCGTCGCCGTGATAGCGGACCTCGGTCAGCTCCAGCGCGTCGAGCGCGGCGCCGCGCGCGGCCAGCGTCGCGGCGCGCTGCCGCCAGGCCTCCACCGGATCGTCCTGGTCGAGCCGCATCGCGGTGCCGACCGCGTGCCAGAGCCGGTCCACGTCGGGCTCGCCGAAGATCTGCTGGGCCCAGCCGGGGTTGGGCGCGCCGATCACCGTCCAGCGCAGCTTGCCGATCACCGCGTCGCGCCGGACCGCCGACTCCTCGGCCCGCCGCGCGGCGGCCTTGGCCGGGTCGGCACCGTCCAGCACGTGCGGATCGGCGTCGCCGACCAGGCTGATCCAGGCGACGCCCTGCTCGGCCCACTCGCGGGTGCGCGCCAGCGCCCACGGCCGGCTCGACCGCAGCTGGTCGAGGGTCGCGTGGTCGACCTCGGAGCGGCGCATCGGGCCGTCCGACCAGATCGGCTCGACCCAGGCGGCGCCGGCGGCATAGGCCGCCTCGACGACCGCGCGGGCGATCTCCAGGTGGGCGGTGTCGGTGTTCAGCACGACACCCTGCCCGGGCTGCACGTTGACTCCGGCTCGGACGACGACGTCCGCGAAGCGCTCGATCCAATCCATACCGATGAGCCTAGGCCTTCCCCTCCGTCAACCGGGGTTGACATGTGGATGGTGTCAACGTAGGTTGACGACATGACCGAGGCAACCGACCTCGCCGCCGCCGCGAGCAGCGCCGACCCACGGGTCGGCCTCCGCGCGGTGGTGGCGCTGCGCCGCCTGCTGGAGGGCCTCGAGCACCTCCAGGTGGCGAATGCCCGTAAGAAGGGCTGGTCCTGGCAGGAGATCGCCGACGCGCTCGGCGTGACCCGCCAGGGCGTACACAAGAAGCATGCTCATCTGATGCCGATGACCGACCCGCGGGAGGGTTGAGATGTTCGAGAGGTTCACCCAGGGTGCCCGCGCCGTCGTGACCGGCGCCCAGCAGGAGGCCCGTGACCTGGGCCATTCCGTGATCGGCACGGAGCACGTGCTGCTCGCCGTGCTGACCCGGGAGAACGGCGCGGCGGTGGTGCTGCACGAGGCCGGCGTCGAAGGGGAGCCGGTGCGCGACGCGATCGTGCGCTACGCCGGGCCCCACGACGAGGCGTCGACCGCGCCGGACCCGGATGCCGAGGACGCCGCCGCCCTCAAGTCCATCGGCATCGACCTGGACGCGGTGCGCGCCGCGATCGAGGAGAACTTCGGGGCCGGCGCGCTCCGGCTGCCGCGGCCCGCGCCGAAGAAGCGGGAGATCTTCGGCAAGTTCTACGCGGCGCCGGGCAGCGGGCACATCCCGTTCTCCCGGCGGAACAAGAAGGTGCTGGAGCTGGCGCTGCGGGAGGCGCTGCGGCTGAAGCACAAGTTCATCGCGCCGGAGCACATCGTGCTCGGCATGATCCGCGAGGGGGAGGGGCTGGCCATGCGGATCCTCGCCGATCAGGGCGTCGACTTCGACCGCCTGCGGAGCGAGCTGACCCGGTCGCTGGCGGCCGGCGCGGTCATGTGAGTCGCAGCCGCATGCCGGGCTCGGCACTGCGCCGGAACCCCAGGGAGGCGTAGAGCGGCTCGCCCTCGGCCGACGCTCGCAGGTCGACCGCCGGCACGCCGCGCTCGCCGAACCAGGCGAGCAGGGCGGTCATGCAGGCCCGGGAGTATCCACGCCGCCGCATGTCCGGGTCGGTGACGACGTTGTAGACGTACCCGACCCGGCCCTGCGGGTTGTGGGGACTCCCCAGCCGTTGATCGATGGTGCCGACCGCGCAGGCCGCGAGCCCGCCTCCGGATCGTTCGACGACGAAGGCCGCGATGCTCGGCTCCGGCGCTGCGAGCAGCTCGGACAGGGCTGCGCGGGCCGGCTCGCGCCAGTCGTCGTTCCAGTCCGCCTTCGTGAGACTGCGCAGCATGACCTCGCGGAGGCGGACGAGTTCGGCGGCGTCCGCGGGGACCGCCCGGCGTGTCGGCATCCGGAAAAACCAACCGGGCGGCGGCCCGCCGGGCGCGCGATTTTCCGCCGGGTCCGCCGTGGTCCGGCTTCCCGATTCGGGGGTACGGTGGCAACCCCGTACCGTGGGATCGCAAAGCTCTTCAGATTTTAAGTTTCAAGTTTGAAGTAGTACTGTTCGTGGTATGGCCGAACCGCTCAGCGACACCCAGTTGCAGCACTGGCGCACCTTCATCGAGAGCTCGTGGGCGCTGCACACCACGCTCGAGGACGAGCTGCGCGCCGCGACCGGGCTGAGCATGAACGACTACCACGTGCTGGTCGCTCTCGCCGACGCGCCCGGCCGCCGGATCCGGATGGGCGAGCTGGCCAACCGGCTGGTGTTCTCCCCGAGCCGGATCACCTACCAGATCACCTCGATGATCAAACGCGGCCTGGTCTCCAAGGAAACCTGCCCGGACGACAAGCGCGGGTTCGAGGCCGTCCTCACCGAGGCGGGCCTGGAAGCCCTGCGGGCGGCCGCTCCGGCGCACTTGGCGACGGTGCGGGAGCGTTTCATCAACCACCTCGACGAGGAGGAGCTCGCCGTCATCGGCCGGGCCTTCGCCAAAATCCGCAAGAACTGACCCACCGCCGCAAGCCCGACCCGCCCGCTCGCGCCGCCGGGCCACCGCCCGCTGCCGCGCCACCCGTCCGCCGTCGCGCCGGGTCGCCCGCCGGCGCTGAGGGCTGTTCGGGCTGCCGGGTCCGGTCGCGGGTGCCAGTCTGCTGTTGTCGGGCTCGGGTTCGGCCGTGCGTGCGAGCCGGTGGTTCCCCGGATGACGCCGGTCACGGTTCTTCAGATTTGAAGAGAAGTGCTGGTGTTTCAGATTTGAAAGAGCTAAGCTCGTGTCATCGAAGTCTGGAGGGCTCGAGATGCCTGCGATCACCGTTGATGACGTCCTTGTTCTGCCCCGCCTGCCGAAGCTGGACCCGGTCGCGACGGAGTTCCGGCCGGTTCGCCGTCTGACGACCGCGCCGAAGGGGTTCGAGGGGGAGGGGTTCCCGGTCCGCCGGGCCTTCGCCGGGGTGCCGCTGTCCGAGCTTGATCCCTTCATCCACCTGGACCAGATGGGTGAGATCGACTACGCGCCGGGTGAGCCGAAGGGCACCCCGTGGCACCCGCACCGGGGATTCGAAACGGTCACCTACATGATCGACGGGATCATGGACCACCAGGACTCGCTCGGTGGCGGTGGCTCGATCACCAACAGCGACACCCAGTGGATGACCGCCGGTTCCGGCATTCTGCACATCGAGGCGCCGCCGGAGCACCTGGTCACCAGCGGTGGCCTGTTCCACGGCCTGCAGCTCTGGGTGAACCTGCCGCGCGCCGCCAAGATGATCGACCCGAAGTACCAGGACATCCGGGGCAAGGAGTCCGCGCTGCTCACGACGCCGGACGGGGGTGCGCTGATCCGCATCATCGCCGGTGAGGTGGCCGGGTTCTCGGGGCCGGGGTCGACGTTCACGCCGATCAACCTGGCGCACGTGACCATGCAGGCGGGGGCGCGGCTGGACCTGCCGTGGCAGCCGTCGTACAACGCGCTCGTCTACGCGCTCTCCGGCGAGGGCTCGGTCGGCACCGACATGCGGCCGATCCAACTCGGTCAGCTGGCGACGTTCGGGGCGGGCGACGCGATCCGGGTCGAGGCCAAGACCGAGCTGGATCTGTTCATCATGGGCGGGCAGCCGATCCGCGAGCCGGTGGCGCACTACGGTCCGTTCGTGATGAACACGCAGGCCGAGCTGAAGCAGGCCTTCGAGGACTTCCAGAAGGGGCGTCTCGGGACGGTCCCGGCGACCCGGCTTCCGCACACCGATTAATTCCCTTTGGTACGGGCGTGGGCACGGTCCCTGGCACGGCGGTCGCGAGGTGGGCGGCCGCTCCGGGCCGCTGAAGCGCGGCGCTCAGGGGCATGGGTCAAGGCCGACAAAAGGATCAATGTCAGGGGTGTGGGCTGACGCCGTACCCGAGCAATCGGTGAAGAAGGACCACCCGCGGCCGGAACCTGACCGCACGCGAAAGGCCGGCCCCGAAGGGCCGGCCTTTTCGCAGATATCGGCCTTTGTGGCTACGGCCTCAGAAGGACCCGAACCGCTCGAAAGCCGGCAGCGATCCCAGCGACACCGTCAGCTCGACCGGGTGGTGCACCGGCGCGGCGACCGTGAAGCGGGCGCCGAACGGGTCGCGCAGCTCGGCGAATTCGGTCAGGCCGGCCTCGGCCGGCTCGGAGATCAGCGCACCGCCCATGCGCTCGCAGCGATCCGCGGTCTCGGTGATGTCCTCGACCTGGAACGCCGTCCGCCACCACGCGCCGCGGAAACCCGGGGTCAGCCCGGCCATCGCGTCGTGCGCCTGGTTGAGCCACTCGCCGACGCCGAAGTCGTGACGCAGCAGCCAGCCGAACGCGGAGCCGTAGAACAGCGCGGCCGCGTTCGGGTCGTCGGTGACCAGTTCCGGCCACGACATGGTGCCCGGCTCGCCGCCCGCCTGCGCCCCCGCGAAGTCGGCCGGCTCCCACAGACCCAGCACCGCCCCGGCCGGGTCGGTGATGATCGCGCGGCGCCCGCCGTGCGCCTCGGCCGGGTGGCTCAGGCAGCTGCCGCCGGCCAGCGCCACCTGCTCCAGGGTCTCGTCGAGGTCGGGCGTGCTGAGGTGGGTCAGCCACCCGTCGGGCCGGTCCGCCTGGCTGCGGGTGAGCCCCGCCACGGCCCGCCCGTTCAGCTTGAAACGATCACCGGCTGACTCCCAGCCGAACAACTCTCCGTAGAACTGAGCCGCTCGCGCAGGGTCCGCGCTCGCCAGCTCCACCCAGTTGGGTGTCAGTGGTGCATAGCCTCTGATCCGCATGTGCCGCTCCAGTATGGACGTCCCCAGTTGCTTGAGCACTCTACGGCACTGATAACGCTTCGTCACCACCGCACGGTTCATTGTCCGGTTTAGAGCAGAATTAAATTACTAAGAGTGAGTAGACAAGTGACTCACGTGATCCTCGGGCGACGATATGCGCAGATGTGAAAGATCGTTCATGTTGGGTGCGCTCCCGGCTCGCTTCGAGAAGGCGCATCGTCACTCTCTGTTGAGCAGCATTTCGAACCAGACAGTGGAGCCACGGACCGTGGGGTCGGTGCCCCACGAGTCGCTCAGCTCCTCGATCAGACCCAGGCCGCGGCCCCGGCTGGCGAGCGTCTCGGCCCGCGCCCGGATCACGCTGCCCCGGGTGCCGGTGTCGGCGACCGAGACCAGCAGGCGTTCCGCGTTCAGGTCGATGTGCACCTGCGCCGGGGTGCCGGCGTGCAGCAGCGCGTTCGTCGTCAGCTCGCTGGTGCACAGGATCGCCGCGCCGATCACCGGCTCGGGGACCAGCCACTCGCGCAGGCGGGCGCCCATCCACTGCCGGACCCGGCTCGGGCCGGTCGGCTCGGCCGCCACGTGCATGGTCGCGGAGCGGCTCATCGCGAACGCGTGCTCGACCGCGAGCACCGCCACGTCGTCGTCGGTGGTGCCGGCGACGGCCGAGGTGGCCAGCGAGCACATGTTCCGCGGATCGCCGCTGGCCGACGCGGCCGCGGCGGCGACCAGCGCGTCCAGCCCCGCGTTCAGCGGGTGACCGCGCCGCTCCACCACGCCGTCGCTGTACATCAGGATCGTGTCGCCCGGCTCCAGCACCAGCGAACCGGTCTGCCAGCGCCCGCCCAGCCCGAGCGGCGCGCCCGGCGGCACCTTCACCAGCTCGGCGCTGGCCGGACCGCCGTTCAGCCCGGCGCGGCGCAGCACCGGCGGCGGATGACCGGCGCTGGCCAGGGTGATCGACCCGTCCGTCGGGTCGAGCACGCCGTAGACCACGGTCACGAAGATCTCCTCGTTCCGCGACTCGGCGCCCAGCGAGCCGACCAGCCGGTCCAGCCCGGCGAGCACGCTCGGCGGGGCCGGATCGGTCAGCGCGAGCGCCCGCAGCGCCGCCCGGACCTGGCCCATCACCGCGGCGGCCCGCACGTCGTGCCCGGCCACGTCGCCGAGCACCATGGCCAGTCGCCCGTCGGAGAGCCGGAACGCGTCGTAGAAGTCGCCGCCGGCCGCGTTCCCGTCGACACCCACGTCGTAGCGCGCGGCGATGCGGAACGTGTCCAGTTCCGGCAGATGCTCCGGAAGCATGCTGCGCTGCAGCAACTGGGCGGTGCCGTGCTGCGCCTCGAACCGGCGGGCCCGCTCCGCGGCCTGCGCGACCAGCTCGGCGGCGGCGCGCAGCAGCGCCCGCTCGGCCGGCAGCCAGACGTGCGCCCGGCGGAAGCCCATGGTCAGGGCGCCCCGCACGGACGCGGTGCGCAGCGGCAGGGCGGCCAGCGAACGGACCCGTTTCTCGTGCCGGTCCTGCGCGACCGCGCGCAGCGGCTCGCCGTCGGCCACGAACGTCGCCCGGCCGGTCTCCGCCGCCGCGACCAGGGGCGCGCTGGGATCGGGGCCGACCCGCCGCCAGACCGGGGGCAGGCGTTCGTCCGCCTCGTCGAGCATCTCGCCGCGGATCCGGCGGACGAACCGGTAGGAGTTGCCGTCGTCGACCGCGAGCACACAATGATCAAGATCAAAAGACGCCATCGCGTACGTCAGGACGACGCGCGTGACATCGTCGATGGTCAGCGCCCCGGCCAGCCGCGCGGTCAGCTCACCGAGACTCTGCAGCCGGTGCACCACCTGGGTGGTCTCGGCGGCCACCGTCAGCACCCCGGCGATGTCGCCCCGCGAGTCGCGCACCACCGAGTGCCCGTGCGTGTAGAAGGCCGGGTCTGCCTCGCCCGGCCGCAGCGTGACCTGGCTCTCCGGCTCCAGCACCGGCCGGCCGGTGCGGAACACCCGGCTGATCACGTCGCTCATCCCGGGCTGGTCCCAGGCCTCGCCGAACGCCTGCGCGGCGGGCCGGCCCAGCGCGGCCGGGTGCCGGCCGCCCAGCACCTCGGCATAGGCATCGTTGTAGATCAGCACGAACTCGGGGCCGGCGAGCAGCATCATCGGGACCGGCGACTCCAGCAGGAGATCGACGGCGGCGCGCACCGCCCCGTCCCACCCATCGATCGGGCCCAGTGACGTGGCCGACCATGCGAAGGCGTGGACCAGGGCAACGCATCCCGTCGCGCCCGCGGACTGCACGGGCAGCGTGGAGACCGCTGGCGGGCGTGCACCTCCCGAGCCGACCATGCGGAAAGCCTATCCCGAGTGGGCCGTTTGTACGATGCCGCACTGGCCGACCGTCCGATTCTTGACGGTGTGCGAAGTACCGCCCCCACACTGCGTGACAGTGTGTAAGCATGCGCTGCTACCTGCGTATTTATTGATCATTTATAGTCGCGGCCGTGAGTGATCGGCCACAAGACGCAGAACCGCTTCCCGTCCGGGTTCCCGGCCCCGGCGCGGAAGCTCCCGTCGAGGACGTGCTCGCCCAGCGCCGCTACGCGGAACTGGACGGCTGGTCGAAATCGGCGGAGACCATCATGATGCCGCCGCTGCCCGCCGATCCGGTGCCGGCCGCCGAGTTCTATCCGGCGGTGCCCGAGCGCCGGTTGGTGGTGGCGGCCTCCGGGGTCGTTTCCGACTCGCCGTCATCCGCTTCCCCAGAGCATTCCGACCTTTCGGGTACGTCGGCACTCCGTCCGGTACGTCGCCGTGCCGCCCTGCTCGCCGGGGCCGGCCTCGCCGTGCTCCTGCTCGCCGGTGGCGCGTTCGCCCTGACCGGAAAGGATGACCGCGGGCCGGCCGCGACCACGCCGGCCGCGCTGTCCACGGCCGTGACCACCGCGCCGGACGAGCGCCCGGTGAAGAACGCCGACCCGACCACCGCCGCCACCACCGAGGTCCCGACGTCGCCGACGCCCAGCCCGTCGGCCAGGTCGTCGGCATCGGCCACCGCCGTTCCGCTGCTGACGGTCGGGCACGGGACCCGGCCGCACACCGCGACGCCGGGCGACGAGCACACCGGCGGCGACTCGCCCGCGCCGGCGCTGTCGGCGGTCTACCACTACGACGACGCCCGGAACGAAGGGTCGGTGCAGGTGGTGAACGGCGGGGACGGGGTGGCGGCGAAGTGGACCGTGACGCTCAGCGTGCCCGGCGGGGAGAAGGTCTCGCTGGTGTCGGGGGCGGTGGAGCTGTTCCAGTCCGGGGCGTCCGTGCGGTTCCGGCCGACCGGGGGAGCGGTGGCCGCCGGGGGATCGGTGAGCTTCGGGTTCTCGCTGGCCGGGGCGCCGACCTCGCCGCCGGGTGGGTGCGCGATCGACGGGGTGGCCTGTTCCTGACGTACGTCGGCCGGCTTTTGATCTTGGTTGTCGATCTTTGTTGTGGATCTCTGGTTCGTCGTCCCGGGTTCGTCGTCGGGATGTTTTGTCGGAGGCGGGTGGTACACCCGAGCCCTAAGGTTCGTGGGAAGCGGCGTGGCCTTCGCGGGAGACGACCTCCGCTCGGCGCGACGCGGCCTTCGTTGACGGGACGAGACCGGAGGATGGCGGATGACCGGTGACGGGTTGAGCCGTGGACTCAGCGACATGTGGCGGTCCCTGGTGCTCCAGGTGCCAGTGGCGCTGGCGTTCCTGGCCGTGCTGCTGATCGGCTGGCTGCTGGCCCGGCTGGTCCGGACGATCACGGCGAAAGCGTTGCGCCGCGTCGGGCTGGACCGGGCCGTCGAGCGGGGCCTCGCCGGCCGCCTGCTGCGGGGCACCGATCCGGTCGCGCTGCTGGCCCGGCTGGCGTACTGGGCGGTGCTGCTGATCGCCCTGCAACTGGCGTTCGGCCTCTGGGGGCCGAACCAGGTGAGCACCCTGCTCAACGCGCTCATCTCCTGGCTGCCCCAGGCGTTCATCGCGATCGTGATCGTGGTGGTCGCGGTGGCCGTGGCGGGCGCCGCCCACGATCTGATCCGGAACGCGCTCGGCGACCTCGGCTACGCCCGGGTGATCGCCAAGGTGGTCGCGGCGGTGATCGTGACGCTCGGCGTGATCGCCGGGCTGGACCAGGTCGGCATCGCCACCTCGGTCACCCGGCCCCTGCTGATCACGGTGCTGGTCACCGTCGCCGGGGTGATCATCGTGGGCGTCGGCGGCGGGCTGATCCGGCCCATGCAGCAGCGCTGGGACGGCTGGCTGGACCGCGCGGCCGTCGAGTCGGCGACGATCCGGGAACAGGCCCGGGCGTTCACCGAGGAACGGACCCGGCAGGCGGCCGCTCGCGCCGAGGCGGAACGCCTCGCGGAGGAGACCCGCCGGGCCGACGAGGAACGTCGCGCCGAAGAGGCGCGCCTGGCCGAGGAGGCGCGGAAGGCCGAAGCGGAACGCCAGGCCGCGGCTCGTCGCGCCGAGGAGGCCCGGCAAGCGGAGGAACGGCAGGCCGAGGAGCGCCGCAAGGCCGAGGAGGCGCGGAAGGCCGAGGAGGCTCGGCGGCTGGCGGAGGCGCGACGGGTCGACGAGCTGCGGCGTGCGGAAGAGGTGCGCCGGGCTGAGGAGGCTCGGCGGACGGACGAGGCACGCCGGGCTGAGGTGGAGCGGAGCGCCCGGGCCGAGCAGGAGCGCCGGGCTACGGCGGAGCGGTGGGCTGCTTCGAACCAGCATGGGGCTTCGGGGCGGCGCGCTTCGGAGCCGGAAGCGGACGAGACTCAGGTGATCGCCGCGCCGGAGGATGACTCGCTGCACTTCATTCCGGGGTTCGGGCGGGATGGCGCTGTTCCCGGGCGCGAAGCTGGTGTTCCCGGGGCCGGGCGGGATGGTGGTGCCTCGGGGCACGACGACGAGCCGACCGATCCGGGGATGCGGTCCGGGTCCGGGTCCGGGTCGGGTTCCGGGTCGGGTTCCGGGTCGGGGGAGACCACGGTGCTTACTCCCGGGGTGCGGCCTTCGGGTGGGGCTTCGGCTGAGGATGACCCGCCTGCGGACGAGTCGGTGATCATCCACGATGCGACTGAGTTGAGTGGGCCCGGGCGGGGTGGGCGGTCGCTGATTCGGGGTGGTTCCTCGGACTACGACACGACCGTGTTCGACGAGCCGGCTCCGGCTGATACGACCTCTGATGTGGCCTCGACTGCGAAGTCGGATGTGGCCTCGACTGCGGATGCGACCTCGACTGCGGATGTGGCTGAGGTCGAGGGTGACAGTGAGACCACGGTGCCCAACGAGCTTTCACGGGATAAATCCGGAGAATCGGGTGTTGGTGGGGCCGAAGCTCGGGGCGCGGGTGATGCGGCCGACGACGAGGAGAAGACGACGGTGATCACCCGTGAACCGGAGGAGGTGACGACGGTGATCACGCGTGGCTCGGAGGACGAGACCACGACCGTGATCCGGGCGCCCGAGTCCGAGGAAAGCCTGGTGATCGACGCTCAGGACGGCGATCGGACCCAGGTCGTGCGGCTCCCCACCGACGACTCCCGCGACGAGGACTCCGCAGGCGACGACTCCGCGGGCGAGAGCTCCGACGGGGAGGACACGGGCGGGCAGAACTCCCGCGGCGAGGGCTCCGCGAGCGGGGACTCCGCGGGGGAGGGCTCGCGCGGCGAGGGCTCCGCGGGTGGGGACTCCGTGGGCGAGGACGCCGGCGGGGAGGGCTCGCGCGACGAGGGTTCCGGTGGCGAGGGCGGCGGCGAGGGTTCCCGGGACGGTGGCTCTGGCTCGGAGCGGCCGGCGAGCAAGCCGTCCGACTCAGGTAAGTGATTCCGGTTCGCTGCTGACGGCCTGGCGGTAGATGCGCAGGGCCGGCGCCGCGGGTGCGGCGCCGGCCCTGTCGGCTGGCTGGGTGGTGCTGGGGGTGCCCCGGCGGGCGTGGTGCCCGGGGTGCCCCGGCGGGTGTGGTGCCCGGGGTGCCCCGGCGGGTGTGGTGCCCAGGGTGCCCCGGCCGGGCTGATGAACGGTCTGGTGGCGGTCCGGGGTCAGCGTGCGGCGGGGAGGGTGCGGGCCAGCATGCAGACGGCGAGCAGGCGGCGGAGTACCCAGTCGTTCTCGGACCAGTCGATCTCGCCGTCCGGGGCGGCCCAGCCGTGCTGGAAGGCGGCGTCCCGGACACCCTCGGCGTAGGCCGCCAGCAGGATCGGGGTGAGCGGGCGGGTGTCGGCGTTCAGGCTGTCCCGGACGCCGGCGGCGTGCTGGTCGACGACCGACATCAGGCCGGGGGACGACTGGGCGGCGGCCAGGCCGCTGACCCCGACGGACGCGGTGAGGTCGGCGAGCGAGGCGTGCGCGGAGCGGAGGGCGGCGCGGGCGGCGGAGTTGCTGAACAGACCATTCATGAGGGAAAAGTTAGAGACGCCAGGGTGACGAACGGTTCTCCGTACTGGTGCAGGACGGTTGAACCCGCCGGGCGTCGGCTCGCTTTCCGCTCGGCCGGGTGAATTGGGGTGTCCGGCAGCGGGAAGCGGGTAGGACAGCGAGCCCGAGGAGAAGGGGCGCGACGGCCGGGGCGCGGCGGCCCGAACAGCGCGGAGGCCGGCGGCCCACGCGGCGCGGCGAGCGGCTGGCGCAGGGCGGCGAGCGGCTGCCGCGACGCACGGCCCGCGCGACGACGCGGAGCACCGGGCGGGCGAGCGCGAGGCGCATCAAACGGGGCGCGCCAGGCAGGGCGAGCGGCGAGCCGGGTGAGGCAAGCGGTGGGCCGCGCAGGGTGCGGCCGGCGGGGACGAGCCGGAGCGGGCACGGCTGAGGGGCACCAGGCGGGGCCTGGTGAACCAGCGGCTCGGCCACCGGCTGCGGGCCGCGGTGGCCGAGCGTGAAACCGCCGGCAGATTACTCCGGGTAGTCGGCAGTTTGTGGGCGGCGACGCTGGGCGTCGTCGGCGATGATGACCGTCGCGACGACGAGAGCGACGACCACGGCGAAGAACCATGACGCGTCATCGATGAGCTTCGCGGCCAGCGGCGCCTGGAAAGCGGCCAGGAAGAACCCGACCCAGGCGAGGCGGCGCTGACGTTCAGACAGGAATCCGGCAGATCGCACCCGGAAATTCTGGCGCGATAAGTCCGGATCGCCGTCACCCGTTCGGCCGATTCTCCGTTGTCCGATCGTGCCCTCAGGATTGCGTCCGAGTCGCTCAACAGCTGCCATGATCGGCGTGTCTGCGCTGGTGGGAGCGGCTTTGGTGGGGTCGGTGCGGGATTCCGCTCCGGTGACCGTGCCGGTACCGGTGGTGACCGATCAGGTTCAGGCCGGTCCACTGCTGGACCGGACCGGCGCCTGGCTCACCGTGGGGGACGCGGCCAGCCGGGTCCGGGTCCGGACCGCGAGCCTGCCGGGCCTGCTCTACCGGGTGAGTGCCGGGCCGGACTCGGGGGTCGCCCCGGTCGTGACCCGGCGTGGGGGCCGGGTCGCCGTGCGCCTGCGGGCTACCGACGGTGACGGGCTGGACGAGGTGGTCATCGTGCTCAACCGGGACGTCCGCTGGGACATCCGGCTGCCGGCCGGGGCCGGGGAGCAGCAGGTGAACCTGCGCGGCGGCCGGGTGAGCCGGGTCGAGCTGGGCGCGTCCGGGCTGGCCGAGGTGTGGTTGCCGGCGCCGGACGGCACGGTTCCGGTGACCTTCGCGGGTGGGGTGGGCACCGCGGTGGTGACCGCGGGCACGACCGCGCCGTTCCGGATCCGCCTGGATCGCGGCGCGGGGGCGGTGGTCACACCGTGGGTGGTGAACAACGGGACGCCTGCGGGCGCGGTCCTCCAGGAGGGCGGCTGGCGCCGGGCCGCCGATCGGTACGAGGTCCGCGCGGCGGCCGGGATGGGCAGTGTGCTCCTGCGCCGGAACGGGCCGGCCCGGCCCCGAACGCGCTGATCATCGCGGTCCGGTCTGCTCGGTCATGACGTTCGCGTACCCGCTGCCCGCCCCACGAAACGACCGGACCCCACCCCAAAAACCGAAAAATCGGATTTGGGTACGGGCGCGGGGCTGACGCCGTACCGAAGCAGCAGTGACAAGGACCGCAGCGGAGCGCGAGAAAGAAGCGGACAGCGGAGCGGCCGCCCCGAAGGGCGGCCGTTCCGGAAAGACCGAGGTCAGGCGCCGGGCCGGTCGACCTGCCCGCGCCACCCGCCGGTGGTGATGCCGCCGCGGCTCTCGATGAACTCCTTGAACCGGTGCAGATCGCCCTTGACCCGGCGGTCGACGACGCCGAGCTTGTCGCCGGCGATCTCCACGAGGCCCTGCGGATCGAAGTCGATCTGGACGGTGACCCGGGTGTGCGTCTCGTCCAGGCGGTGGAAGGTGACGACGCCGGCCTGCTTCTCGCCCTCGGTGGCGGTCCAGGCGACGCGCTCGTCGGGCAGCTGCTCGGTGATCTTCGCGTCGAACTCGCGCTCGATCCCGGCGATCCTGGTCTTCCAATGGGTGTGGGTGTCGTCCAGCTGCTGGATCTCCTCGACGCCCTCCATGAAGCGCGGGAACTCCTCGAACTGCGTCCACTGGTCGTAGCAGGTGCGGACCGGGACGTTCACGTCAACGAACTCGGTGACCGTGCTCACGCGGTTCCTCCTTCACTCGTCCTGCCTTGCCGGCGTGCTCGAACGTCGCGGACGCGAGCCGCCGCATCACGTGGTCTCGGGGGCGGTCACCGTCCGCGCCGAGCGTCCGGCCCACCCGTTCCATGATTCACGGGTGCCCTCGCCGATCGGGGCTAAACGCCGCTAACGTGCGAACGTGGACACGGTTGACGCGGTGATCGTCGGGGCGGGGCACAACGGATTGGTGGCGGCGAATCTGCTCGCCGACGCGGGCTGGACGGTGCGCGTGCTGGAGGCCACCGGCGATCCGGGCGGGGCGGTGCGGTCCGGCGAGATCACCGCGTCGGGGTACCTGTCCGACCTGTTCAGCGCGTTCTACCCGCTCGGGTACGCCTCGCCGGTGATGCGGGACCTCGAACTCGGCGAGCACGGCCTCGGGTGGACGCACGCGCCGAACGTTTTCAGTCACCTGCTGCCCGACGGGCGGGCCGCGACGGTCCACCGCGACCTGCCGAGGACGATGGCGTCGGTGGAGGCGTTCGCGGCCGGGGACGGGGAGCGCTGGCGGCACGCGTACGACGACTGGGCCGCCCTGTCCGCCCGCATGCTGGACGTGATCACCCGGCCGTTCCCGCCGGTCCGGGCCGGCCTGGGGCTGGTCCGGCAGCTGGGCCCGGGCGACACGCTGCGGCTGGGGCGCCGGCTGGTGCTGTCCGCGCGGGAGCTCGGCTCCGAGCTGTTCCGCGGCGAGGGGGCCAGGGCGCTGCTGGCCGGGTGCGCGCTGCACACCGACCTGTCGCCGGAGGAGGCGGGCGGCGGGGTCTACGGCTGGCTGCTGACCATGCTCGGGCAGCAGGTGGGCTGGCCGGTGCCGGTCGGCGGGGCCGGTCAGCTGACGGCCGCGCTGGTGGCGCGGTTGCGGGCGCGGGGCGGGGCGATCGAGTACCGGGCGCCGGTGACCCGGGTGCTGGTGGCGCGGGGGCGGGCGATGGGGGTCCGGACCGCGGACGGGCGGGATTGGCGGGCTCGGCGGGCGGTGGTCGCCGACGTACCGGCGCCGTCGTTGTTCTTGAATCTCGTCGGTGAACGCTGGTTGCCGTCGCGGATGGTGGAGGACCTGGCGCACTTCCGGTGGGACGGCGCGACGGTGAAGGTGGACTGGGCGCTGCGCGGCCGGATCCCGTGGAAGAACGCGGAGGTCTCGGGATCCGGGACGGTGCATCTCGGCGCGGACCTGGACGGGCTGACGCGGTACTCCGGGGAACTCGCCACCGGGGCAGTGCCGGCGGACCCGTTCCTGCTCTTCGGGCAGATGACCACGGCTGATCGGTCCCGGTCACCGGAGGGGACGGAGAGCGCCTGGGCGTACACCCATCTCCCACACCGGGCGGACTGGCCGGCGGACGTGATCGCGGCGCACGTGGAGCGGATCGAGGCGGTCGTCGAGGCGCAGGCGCCCGGGTTCCGGGACCTGATCGTGGGGCGGCACGTGTTCGCGCCCGGGGACCTGGAGCAGGCGAACCCGTCGCTGGTCGGCGGCGCGCTCGGGGGTGGCACCTCGGCGGCGTTCCAGCAGCTGTTCTTCCGGCCGATCCCGGGCCTGGGCCGGCCGGACACGCCGGTGGACCGGTTGTACCTGGGCAGCTCGTCGGCGCATCCCGGGGGCGGGGTGCACGGGGCGCCGGGGGCGAACGCGGCGCGGGCGGCGCTGGCCCGTGATCGTGGGCTGGTCGGCGACGTCTACCGGGCGGCGATCGAGGGGTTGCAGAAGCAGATCTACGCGTGACCCTCGACGATGTCCGCGAGGCGGCGCAGGGCCTCGACGTTGCGCTGGTGCAGCGCCAGATCGTTGATCTTGTTGCGGACCCAGCGCAGCGGCCCGGCCTCGAAGTCCTCCCGCATCACCACCCGGGTGCCGCCGTCGAACTCCGGCTCCAGCACGATGTCCACCACCGCCTCGCCCAGCGGCCACAGGCCCGCCCTGATCTTGAGCTCCCGGCCGGGCACGCACGCCAGCACGGTCGACGAGTCGTGCAGCGAGAGCGGCCACGGCCCGGCCTTGTGATGCAGTTTCGACCCGGGCGCCGGCCAGCTCTCCTCGACGTCCCGGATGTGCGAGGTGCCGACCACCCAGTCGCTGTAGGTCCACCCGTCGGCGAGGACGGCGAAGACGCGGGCGGGTGAAGCCTGAACGGTGCGAGTCACGGTGGCCACGAGGTCGTTTTACCCTGCGTACCTGCCTCGTAACGGGTGTCCCGATGTTTACGCTGAAGGCCGACGGGCAACGAAGCCTGCCGTTGTCACCCGTTGTTTCGCCGCCCTGAGGAGAGCCCGTGCGGATTGCGATGATCTCCGAGCACGCCAGTCCGCTCGGCATGGGCGATCAGCACGCCCACGTCGCCGACCTGTCCAAGGCACTCGCCGAGGTGGGGCACGAGGTTCGGGTCTACACCCGCCGGACCAGCCCGGGACAGGCCGAGGTCGTCCCGGTCGCCGACGGCGTGCGCGTCATCCACCTGCTGGCCGGCCCGGCCCGGTCGCTGCCCGACGAGGAGCTCCTGCCGCACATGGCGGAGTTCGCCCGCCTGCTCGGCGAACACTGGCAGGGCTGGACGCCGGACGTGGTGCACGCCCACTTCTGGACCAGCGGCCTGGCCGCGGTCACCGCCGCCAAGCAGATCAACGTCCCGGTCGTGCAGTCGTTCCACGAGATCGGCGCGCTCGGGCCGGCCGTGAGCGGCCCCTCCCGGACCGGTTACGAACGTGCCCTCGGCCGCGCCGTGGACCGGGTCGTCGCACAGAGCCAGGACGAGGCGCTCGGCCTGGTCCGGATCGGTGTCCCCCGGGCCCAGCTGACCGTCGTCCCGGCCGGCGTGGACAGCGAGCGGTTCACCCCGGAGGGTCCGGTCGCCCCGCGTGACCTGGACCGTCCCCGGATCCTGTCGGTCGGCCGGCTGGTCGAGCACAAGGGCTACGGCGACGTCATCGAGGCGATGCGGTACGTGCCCGGCGCCGAGGTGGTCGTCGTCGGCGGCCCGCCGGCCGACCAGCTCCGGGCCGACCCGGGCGCCAAGTCGCTGCGCGCGCTCGCCGAGAAGTTCCAGGTCGCCGACCGGTTCCGGCTGATCGGCTCGGTCCCGCACCGGGACATGCCGAGCTGGTACCGCTCCGCCGACCTGCTCGTCGCCGCGCCCTGGCAGGAGCAGTTCGAGCGGTCCACGCTGGAGGCGATGGCCTGCGGCGTGCCGGTGATCGGCACCGCGGTGGGCGGCCTGACCGAGACCGTGGTCGACGGCCTGACCGGCGACCTGGTGCCGGCGCGCGATCCGCGGGCGCTCGGCAGCGCGGTGCGCCGGCTGATCAACGACAAGGTGCGGCGGTTCACGTACGCGACGGCCGCGCTCGACCGGGCCCGCCAGGCGTACTCCTGGAAGCGGGTCGCCGCGCAGGTCGGCTCGGTCTACTCGGTGGTGACCGGGCTGCGCCGGCCGGCCGAGGCGGAGCCGGAAGCGGTCGCGTAGTACACCTCCATCCACCGGTTGGTGGATGGAGGAGAGCGCTCGCTGGTCGATTCGGGCACCCGGGTCGATCCGTGACGCTGGATGTATGACAGTCATCGAGGTCAGCAACCTCAGCAAGCGGTACGGGGACACGGTCGCGGTGCGCGACGTGTCGCTCGCTGTCGAGGCCGGCGAGATCTTCGGGATCCTGGGCCCGAACGGAGCCGGCAAGACCACCACGGTCGAGTGCGTCGCCGGGCTCCGGACGCCGGACTCCGGCGAGATCACGGTGCTCGGGCGCGCTCCGCGCGACCCCTCGCTGCGGGCCGAGGTCGGCGTTCAGCTCCAGGAGTCCCAGCTTCAGGAGAAATTGACGGTACGGGAAGCACTCGACCTGTACAGCGCCTTCTACTCCGAGCCGGCCGACTGGCGGGTGCTCGCCGGGGAACTCGGTCTCGACGACAAGTTGCGTACGCCGTACGGAAAGCTCTCCGGTGGTCAGAAGCAGCGTCTCTCGATCGCTCTGGCCCTGATCGGCAACCCCCGGATCGCCATCCTGGACGAGCTCACCACCGGACTGGACCCGGCCGCCCGCCGCGACACCTGGGACCTGATCGAGTCGGTTCGCGACCGCGGCGTCACGGTCGTGCTGGTCACCCACTTCATGGAAGAGGCCGAGCGGCTCTGCGACCGGCTCGCCGTGATCGACAAGGGCGCGGTGGTCGCGCTGGACACGCCGGCCGGGCTGGTGTCGCGCGCCGCCGCCGAGCAGACC
This sequence comes from Actinoplanes sp. L3-i22, assembly GCF_019704555.1. Taxonomy (NCBI): domain Bacteria; kingdom Bacillati; phylum Actinomycetota; class Actinomycetes; order Micromonosporales; family Micromonosporaceae; genus Actinoplanes; species Actinoplanes sp. L3-i22. Next base: position 9,889,056 of record NZ_AP024745.1, on the reverse strand, counting down.
ATCCGCTTCCGCCCCTCGAAGCCGCTGGACGACGCGCTGCTCACCGCGCTGCCCGAGGTGAACCGGGTGAAGCGCCGCGGTGACCTGGTCGAGGTGATCGGCACCGGCAACCTGCTGTACGCGGTCAGCTCGGTGCTCGCCGTCCAGCAGATCGTCGCCAACGACCTGCGCGTCGAGCAGGCCAGTCTCGACGACGCCTTCGTCCGCCTGACCGACCACACCGCCGATCCCGCTGGGGGCCAGTCGTGAACGTCTTCGCCAAACTCACCGCCACCGAACTCAAGCTGCACCTCCGCGAGCCGGTCGGGGCGTTCTTCGCCTTGCTGTTCCCGACGATCCTGGTCGTCATCCTGGGCAGCATCCCGGTGTTCCGCGAGCCGTCCCCGGAGCTCGGCGGGCTGCGCACGATCGACGTCTACGTCGGCATCGCGGTCGCGCTGACCCTGGCCATGGTCGGTCTCCAGGTGCTGCCGATGGTGCTGGCCACCTACCGCGAGCGGGGTGTGCTGCGCCGGATCGCGACCACCCCGGTCCGGCCGATCACCCTGCTCGGCGCGCAGATGACCGCGGCGGTGGTGATGGCGCTCTTCTCCTCCGCGCTCAGCATCGCGGTCGGGTACTTCGTCTTCGACGTGCCGCTCGCCGAGAACTTCGCCGGGTTCGTGCTGGCGTTCCTGCTCTGCGCGGCCGGCGTGTTCGCGATCGGGCTGCTGGTCGCCGCGCTGGTGCCGACCGGCAAGGCCGGCAACGCCGTCGGCACGCTGCTGTTCTTCCCGTCGATGTTCTTCGCCGGGCTGTGGACGCCGCGCGAGTTCATGCCGGGCTGGGTGCAGGCCGTCGGCGACTACACCCCGCTCGGGGCCGGCCAGCGGGCGCTGCAGGACGCGATGACCGGGGGCTGGCCGAACGGGCTCTCGTCGGTGGTCCTGCTCGGCTACCTGGTGGTCTTCGGATTCGGCGCCGCGCGCCTGTTCCGCTGGACCTGACAGACTGGCCGCGTCGATTTCTTCGGGGAGGCGAGCATCGATGGAGGAGAGCATCCGGGCCGAGTGGACCACTCGGAAACTGACCGGAGTCGCGTTCGCCCTGCTGCTCGCCGCCACCCTGATGGCCTGGCTCGCCCAGAACTCCGGGCTGAACCAGGAATCGGTGCGGAACACCATGATCGTGGTCGCGATCACCAGCCTCTGGATCCTGGCCTTCCGGCTCCTGCCGACCAGGTACTACCAGCGGTGGCCGTCGGAAGTGCTCTTCGCGCTCCTGATCCTGCTCAGCGTGGCGCTGGTCTGGTGCAGCCCGCTCTACGGCTTCTTCGTCTGGACCGGCTACCTCTTCACCGTCTACGCCCTGCCCGGCCGGTGGCGGGTGGTCGGCGCCGGGCTGGTCGCCGTGGTCACCGCGGGCTCCCAGTCCGGCGGGTGGGCGATCCTGCAGACCGGCGGCGGGCAGCTCCTCTTCGCCGTCCTGTTCCTGGTCAACGCGGGCATCTCGACCACCATGACCTGGCTCGAGATCGGCAAGATGCGGACCACCGAGAAACGGATCGAGATGATCGACGAGCTGGCCCAGGCGAACCAGAAGCTCGAAGCGGCTCTCAAGGAGAACGCCGGCCTGCACGCGCAGCTCCTCGTCCAGGCCCACGAGGCCGGCGTGCTCGACGAACGGCAGCGGATGGCCGGCGAGATCCACGACGTGCTCGCGCAGGGTCTGACCGGCATCGTCACCCAGCTCGAAGCCGCCGAGGCGCACCCCCGTGAGCACGAACGGCACCTGTCCGCGGCGAAGCGCCTGGCCCGCGAGAGCCTCGCCGAGGCGCGCCGGTCGGTGCAGGCGCTGCGCCCGCAGCAACTCGACAGCGCGGGCCTGCCGGCCGCGCTGGACGAGGTGGTGGAGACCTGGGCGGGCCTGCACGGGGTCAGAGCAGACCTCATTCTTACCGGTACGGCGCGGCGTCTGCTGCCCGAGATCGAGGCGACCTTGCTGCGTACGGCGCAGGAGGCGCTCGCCAACGTGGCCCGGCACGCCAACGCGGGACGGGTCGGACTGACCCTCTCCTACATGGAGGACATGGTGACCCTGGACGTGCGTGACGACGGCGACGGCTTCGAGCCGGACCGGCCCCGTGAGGTGACCGCGACCGGCGGCTTCGGTCTCAGCGCGATGCGCGAGCGGCTGGCCCGCATCGCCGGGACGCTGGCCGTCGAGTCCGAGCCGGGCGGCGGGACCGCGCTGTCGGCCTGCGTCCCGGCAATCGTGCTCGGCGGTGCCGCATGATCGGGCTGCCCGGGATGCCGCGTGATCGTTTTCCCGGCGGTGCCGCGTGATCGGGTTGCTGATCGTTGATGATCATCCGGTGGTGCGGGACGGGCTGCGCGGCATGTTCGCCGGGGACGACCGGTTCACCGTGCTCGGCGAGGCCGGGGACGGGCGGGAGGCCCTCGCGGTCGCCGCCGCGGTCCACCCGGACGTGATCCTGATGGACCTGCGGATGCCGGTGATGGACGGGGTGAGCACGATCCGGTCGCTCAAGGAGAGCGGATCGGCGGCCCGGGTGCTGGTCCTGACCACCTATGACACCGACGGCGACGTGCTCCCGGCGATCAAGGCCGGGGCCACCGGATACCTGCTGAAGGACGCGCCGCGGGAGGAGCTGTTCCGCGCGGTGGTCTCCGCGCACCGGGGCGAGTCGGTGCTGTCGCCGTCGGTGGCCGGCCGGTTGATGGGCCGGCTGCGGGCCCCGGCGACCGACAAGGAGCCGCTCAGCCAGCGGGAGCTCGAGGTGCTGACGCTGATCGCGCGCGGCTGCAGCAATCGGGAGACCGCGGGGAAGCTGTTCATCAGTGAGGCGACGGTGAAGACGCACCTGCTCCATGCGTACGCCAAATTGGGGGTCCGCGACCGCGCCGCAGCCGTCGCCGCGGCATTCGAGAGAGGCCTGCTGGGCCGCGAATAGCCTGGTTTTCAGCTGTCGGCACATCTGGGGACGCCTACCGCCCCTCGGCCTTGCCCCGGTCGTGCCGGGCGGGTTGACTCGTTCGCACGCGGGGTGGAAGGAGGCGGCCGGCATGGTGGTGGATGAGTACGAGCAGGCCCGTCCGGCCCCGGTGCTGCGCGGGCACGTGGCGTTCTACTCGGGTTATCGGCAGCGTGGGGTGCCGCCCGGCGTGCACCGAGGGTTGCCGTCGCCCTACCTGACGCTGATCTTCACGATGGACGAGCCGCTGACGATCACCGCGCATCCCGATCCGGGGCAGGCGCCGGGGGCCTATGCCGCGCTGCTCGGCGGCCTGCACCGGCAGCCGGCGATGATCACGCACGACGGGCGCCAGTCGGGGGTGCAGGTGGCGCTGCATCCGCTGGGGTGCCGGGCGCTCCTCGGCCTGCCCGCCGGTGCGCTGGCCGATCTCGACGTGGATCCGGCCGCCGTGCTGGGCGCGCGGTTCGTCGACGAGATCCGGGAGCGGTTGTGCGCGGCGCCGTCCTGGGCGGCCCGCTTCGCGGTCCTGGACGCGGCGCTGGCCCCACTCCTGTCGTCCGGGGCCGGGGCGTCGCGGGCGGCGGCGGGGGCGGAGCGGGTGGCCTACGTGTGGGAGAGCCTGCGCCACGGCAGCAGGTCGATCAACGGCCTGGCCGGCGAGGTCGGCTGGAGCGGGCGGCACCTCACCGACCGGTTCCGTGCCGAGCTGGGGCTCCGGCCGAAGGAGGCCGCCCGGATCGCCCGGTTCGACCGGGCCCGCCGGGCGTTGCGGCCCGGCGTCCGGCTCGCCGATCTCGCCGCCGACCATGGCTACGCCGACCAGTCCCACCTGGTGCGGGACTTCCAGGCGTTCGCCGGGTGTGCCCCGTCCCGGTGGCTGGCCGACGAGTTCGGTTTCGTCCAAGCGGCCGCGGCTGCCGGCGGCGACGATGATGCCTATGACTGATCAGAAGACACCACCAGCCCCGCAGGTGTGGCCGACGCTGCGGGCGAACGATGCTCGGGCGCTGATCCGCTTCCTGGTGGAGGCGTTCGGGTTCGAGGAGACGGCGGTCCACGGCGAGGGCGAGCGGGTCGATCATGCCCAGCTGGACTGGCCGGCGGGCGGCGGGATCATGCTCGGGTCGGCGCGCGGCCGGGCGGCGGACGATCCGTGGGCGCTGCAGCCGGGCACGTTCGGGGCTTATGTCGTTACCGACGAGCCGGACAAGCTGTTCGAGCGGGCGCGGGCCGGCGGGGCGGTGATCGTCAGGGAGCCGTTCGACACGGACTACGGCTCGCGGGACTTCACCGTTCGGGATCCGGAGGGCAACCTCTGGGCCTTCGGCACCTACCGCGGCGCCCCACGCTGATCGTCCGGCACCTCACCCGCACTTCGCCGGCTCACCTGCGCTTTGCCGGATTTCGCCGGCTCACCTGCGCTTTGCCGGACTTCGCCGGCTCACCTGCGCTTCGGCTGATTTCGCCGACTCGCCCGCGCTTCGGTGGATTTCGCCAGCTCGCCCGCGCGAGTCGCACTTCGCCGGCGCGCCCGGCGAGCTGCGCTTCGCGGGCGATGAGCCGGCGGGCCGGCCGTGAGCCGCAGGCTGGGGCCGTGACGCCGGGCTGGGTTTTGACGCTGGCCGAGCCTTCAACGGCGGGCCGATCGCGTCGCTGATCTGGCTGCGGTGCCGGGCGCTGGGCCGGGCTGGGCCGCTTGAGCCGCCGGGTTGGCTGGGCCGCCGGGCCGCTTGGGCCGCCGGGCCGGGCTGGGCCGCGGGGTTGGCTGGGCCGCCCGGCTGGCTGGGCCGGGCTGGGGCGCCGGGCTGGGCTGGGGATTGGGTGGCCCGGGGCTGGCGCCCCGGGCCGGGCGGCTACGCGGCCAGGGAACTGGCCAGGTGGTCGCGGAACGTGCGTTCGTCCTCGGTGACGGTGTCGCCACCGATGCCGAGGAGGCCGCCGGTGGAGGCGGCGCCGACCACGGCGTCCGCGACCTCCAGCAGCCAGTGGCGGTAGGTCTCGGCGTCGGCGATCGAAGCCTTCGACGCGAGCAGGGTGGCGGCCTCGGCCGCGCGGCCCAGGACGTCCGTGGCGTAGGCGGCGGGGTCGGCCGGTTCGATCACCGGCGGCTCCTCGCCGAGTTCCGGGTCGCCGGCCTCGGCCACGGCGGCCGTGGCCACCGCGGTGACCAGGGTGCTGGCCGAGGCGCGGGCGTCCGAGATGCGGCCCAGTCCGGCCGCGCTCTCGGCGCGGGTCTTGCGGGCGCTGTCATGGGTGGCGGCACTCGCTGCCGTGAGCACCGCGTGCGGCAGGCCGACCAGCAGCCCCCATTCGGCGTCGGTGAAGCCCAACCGGGCGTAGAGCGGTTCGTCCGTCACTCGGGGTGTCCTTTCGCTTCCGTCGGCGGCCGACAGCGCATTCTTACGCACCGCCGAGCCGGGGCCGTCCTCACCACCCCACTACCCGATCATGTCTTTCCTCACCCCATCCTCCGTGTTACGGAGGTGTTGCCGACCAGGGGATCGGTGTCCGTGGATGCATGGAGGGTGGGTGGCTGCGGCGGTCGAGGTGGGTGGTTAGGAGCCCGCCGGCTTGTGAAGGCGGTCAGTCGCCGTCTTTGCCGACGATGCGGAAGCGATCCGCGGCCGCGCCCGAGATTGCCGGCCCGTGTCCGAACACGGCGTGCTCGAAGTCGCGCTCGGCCAGCCGGGCCAGGCTCTCGGCGGCCCGCTCAGGATCGGCGACCACCCGCGGGTCGAGCCCGGTGACCTTGCCGTCCTTGCTGGTCACAGCGTCCCCGGCGAACAGCACGCCGCCGGCCCGGTCGAGCTGGAACGACAGGTGACCCCGGGTGTGCCCGGGCGTGTGCACCGCGATGAACCCGGGGAGCGGTTCCGCGCCGTCGCCCGCCAACTGGTCGATCTTGGTGGGTTCGACCTTGGCGATCCGCCGGAAGAGGAACTTCCGCAGCCGGCCCTCCGGCTCGGCGGCCTGGAAGTGCCCGGTCAGGAACGGCGCCTCGGCGGCGTGCGCGATCAGCCGCGCGCCGGTCCGTTCCCGGAGGGCGGCCGCGTTCCCGGCGTGGTCCGGGTGGTGGTGGGTGAGCAGGATCGCGTGCAAGGTGCCGAGCGGCCGCAGCGCCCGCTCGATCACCGAGGCCTGCCCGGGCAGGCCGGTGTCGACCAGGACCACCCCGTCGTCGGTGACGACCAGGTGGACGTTGACGTATCCGAGGCGGAGCTCGAAGACTCCGTCGACCACTTCCCGCACGCCGCGCATTCTCTCAGCACCGACCGAGCCACGCCCGATCGAGGGGCCCGTCCGAGCCGGGCCGTTCGGACCAGGCCGTTCGGACCAGGCAGTTGGACCAGGCAGTTGGACCAGGCTGATCGAGCCGGGGCTGGTCGAGGGGCAGGGCTGGTCGAGGGGCAGGGCTGGCTGAGGTCAGGGCTGGCTGGGGTCAGGGCTGGTCGAGGTAGCGGACGGCGGCGTCCTTGCGGGTGTGGACGCCGAGTTTGGACAGCACCGCCCCGACGTGCGCGTCCACGGTCCGGACCGAGACGACCAGCTCGGCGGCGATCTCCGCGTTGCTCCGGCCGGCCGCGAGCAGCCGCAGCACCTCCAACTGTCGCCCGGTCAGCCCGCCCGGATTGTCGCGGGTGGCCGGGCGTGGCCCGCGCGGAATCCGGGTGACGCCCTGGTCACGAAGCTGCTGACGGAGCCGGCGAGCCAGCGGACCGGCGCCGATCGCGTCCAGATCGGTGATCGCGGTGAGGAGGTCGACAGCGTCAGTACTGTGGCTGAGGGCGAGCGCCGCCTCGTAGCGGAAGCCGGCGCTCGCCCACCCTTGTGCCGCCTCCCGCGCCGATCCATCCAGCTGAACACCGTAAAAGTGGGATTTTTCCGGCAGGTCAACCGGCTCACCCAGCCGCCGCAACCAATAGCCGAAGCCCTCTTCCCGAAACACCGGCCGATAAGCCGCCCGCAGCCCCCGAACACCAGCCGAGCCGGACAGAGCCGAGCCGGACAGAGCCGAGCCGGACAGAGCCGAGCCGGACAGAGCCGAGCCGGGCGAAGGTGAAGAAGCCCCGAGCCACATCACCTCGGCCATCGCCGCCCCGGCCGGCCCGATCCGCTGCGCCTCCCCGATCCCCAGCGCGATCTCCCAAGCCTCCCCGATCAGTACCTCCCCACCCGAACGCCCGGACCGCACCCGGGAAAGCCCCTGAACCACCAGCGCCGGACACCGCATGTTGGGCGGCGCCCCGAGCGCCCACCCGGCCTCCCGCTCGGCCTCCGCCCATTCCCCACGGGCGAGATGCACCCGTCCACGTGCGACATGCAGGTACCGCAGGAACCCGATCACCTCACTGCGCTCCGCGAACTCGATCGCCTCGTCCAGCATCGCGTCGGCCTCGTCGAGGCACAGGTAGTCGAGCATCAACCAGCAGAGATTCGTGTACGCCCGGCAGGCGTGATCGGTCTCCCCGGCGGCCAGCGCCACCCGCAGACTCTCCGCCAGCAGAGCCCGCCCGGCCGCCGGCTCACCCGCCTCCCACCGCGCGAACCCCACGTTGTTCAGCGCGTGCGACAGCACGTCGAACGCCGACGAGGACCGGGCCAGCGCGATCGCCCGCTCCCCGACCTCGATCGCTTCCCGGGCCTGCCCGTCGAGCACGTACAGCTGAGCCTGGTTGCTCAGTCCGAAGGCGAGCGCCCCCGGATCCCCGGCTCCGGCCAGCACGGCCACCGCCTCGGTCGCGCATCGCTCGGCGTCCGGCCGCTCCCCGGCCCACCAGTGCAGCCGCGACAACCGCCGCAACGCCAGCCCGAGACGCGCCGGATCGCCCAGGCACCGGCGCAGGGCGAGCGCCGCACGCTGCGCGGACACCGCCTGGGCGGCATCCGCGAGGAGGTACAGCTCCTCGGCGTACCCCTCAAATAGGTCTGCCCGCGCCGCAGGCGCGAATGCCTCCGCCCGGTCGAGGGCGAGCCGGAAGTGGGCCGCGGCCTCGCGATGCGCCCCGGCGCGGGTGGCCTCGGCAGCCGCCGCCGGCGCCCACCGGATGATCAGCTCGTCGTCGCCGGCCTCGGCCGCGTGGTGCACCAGCCGGGAAAGATCAACCCCGCCTCGGTCCAGGAGGGCGGCGACGACCTTCTGGTTCGCCACGATCTGCTCGTACGCCGTGAGCGTCGCCCCGACCGCCCGGCGGGTCAGCTCATGCCGGAACGACACCCGCGCGGGCGTCACGCTGAGTATCCCTCGCCGCTCGGCCTCGGCCAGCGTGGCCAGCCCGCCCGGCACCACCGCCTCGACCAGCCAGCGCTCTACCGCGTGCGGCACCACGGCCAGCGTCCCGAGCGCCGCCCGACTTGGCTGGTCCAGCGCTTGCAGGCGGGCGTGCACCGCCTCGGTGACGGTGGCCGGCACCCCTTCGGCGTCGCCCGCGCCGAGCACCTCGGTGACGAAGAACGGGTTACCGTCGGTGACCGAGAAGACCCGTTCGGGATCGAGGCCGCCGACCCCGACCAGGGTCCGGACCGCGTCCGCGGAGAGCCGGGACAGCGGCAGCCGGCGCACCGGCGTGGCCCGCGCGAGGACCTGGTGCAGCGGGTGGCCGGCGGCGACCTCGTCGTCCCGGTACGTCAGGACCAGCACCACCGGCAGCGCCGCGATCCGCCGGACCAGGAAGAGCAGCACGTCCAGGGTCGCCTCGTCGGCCCAGTGCACGTCCTCGACGACCAGCACGGTCGGATGCCCGGGCCACTCCAGCTCGGCCCGGAACGTCTCCAGCACCCGCCCGCGGTCCCCGGACGCGAGCGCCTCGGTCAGCGCCGTGCCGACCCGGCCGGTCAGGTCGCGCAGCGGGCCGAGCACCCGGGGCGTGGCCAGGTCGTCGCACCAGCCGGTGAGCAGCCGCCCCTCGGCCGGCAGGATCGCCCGGGCCGCGTCGACCACACTCGACTTGCCGATCCCGGCCTCGCCGGTGACCAGCACGACGCAGCCGTGCCCGGCCCGCGCCGCCCGGGCGGCGGTGGCCAGTTCGGCCAGCTCGTGGTCGCGCTCCAGCAGCGCCATGCGCGGAGTCTAGGACCAAAATTGGGTAGCGCCGGGCGCCGAGCTAGGTAGCCGACACGGATTCGGCCCGGTCGGCGGATCCGTAGAAACAGGTGCATGGATGAGAACAAGTTGATGGAGTTCGTCTTCAAGTTCGTCGGCGACCTGGGTGCCACGATCGGCGCCGGTGGCGTGGTGATCGGGGACCGGCTCGGTCTCTACAAGGGCCTGACCGCCGGGCCATCGCTGCCGGAGGAACTGGCCGAGCGGACCTCGACCGCCCCGCGGTACGTCGAGGAGTGGCTGCGCGGGCAGGCCGCCGGTGGTTATGTCACCTACGACCCGGCGAGCGGGCGGTACTCGCTCACCGAGGAGCAGGCGTTCGCGCTGACCGACCCGGATGGGCCGATCTTCGCGCCCGGGGCGTTCCAGCTGGCGCTCGGCGCGCTGCAGGCCCGGCCGCGGATCGAGGCGGCGTTCCGCTCCGGCGAGGGACTGGCCTGGCCCGAGCACGACCAGGACGTCTTCGCCGGGGTCGAGCGGTTCTTCCGGCCCGGTTACAGCGCGAACCTGGTCGCGGCGTGGCTGCCGGCGCTGGACGGGGTGGAGGAGAAACTGCGCCGCGGCGTACGGGTGGCCGACATCGGCTGCGGTCACGGCGCGTCCACGGTGCTGATGGCGAAGGCGTACCCGGAATCCGTCTTCACCGGCTCGGACCTGCACGCGGACTCGATCGACCAGGCCCGCAAGCGGGTCGCCGACGCCGGGCTGGACTCCCGGGTCCGGTTCGAGGCGGCCGGGGCGCAGGGCTTCAGCGGCGGGCCGTACGAGCTGGTCACCACGTTCGACGCGCTGCACGACATGGGCGACCCGCTCGGCGCCGCCCGGCACGTGCGCTCGCAGCTCACCCCGGACGGCACCTGGATGATCGTCGAGCCGGCCGCCGGCGACTCGGTGTCGGCGAACCTGAACCCGGTCGGCCGGGTCTACTACTCGTTCTCCGCGTTCCTGTGCGTGCCGAACGCGCTGTCCCAGGAGGGTGGTTACTCCCTGGGCGCCCAGGCGGGCGAGGAGCCGATCCGCCGGCTGACGGCGGATGCCGGCTTCACCCGCTTCCGCCGGGCGGCCGAGACCCCGTTCAACATCGTCTACGAGGCGCGTCCCTGAGCCTTCTTCTTACCGACCGCGGTCAGCAGCTTCTGGTTGACCACCACCGGCACCGAGAGCGTCTTGTAGCCGACCGTGTCGAAGAGGACGGTCATCTTCTCCTCCTCGTAGCCCATCACCATCCCGGTGCCCCACTCGCCGTGGCGGACCTGGGCGTGGACCGGGAAGGGGCCGTCCTCCTCGACCGCGTTGACCTCTTCGGCGCTGCCGTCGGCGCAGTTGTCGCAGTGCCCGCAGTTCCGCCGGATCTCCTCGCCGAAGTAGGCGAGCAGCGTCTCGGTACGGCACTGCCGGCTCTCCGCGAAGGCCCGCATCATGTCGGTCCGGGAGTTGATCACGGCCTGTTGCCGCTCGAACTCGGCGACGGCGGCCTTGGCGGCCTGGACCGGCAGCGGTCCGCCGGGCGGGACCTCGAGCTTGTTGCCCTTGCCCGTCCGGACCGCGCCGGCCTGCTCCAGCAGCGCCAGGTACTGCGCGATGCGGCGCGGGCCGAGCCCAGTGTCCTTCTGCAGCGCGGTCTTCGTGGTCGGCCCCTTGTGAAGGGCGCCGGCCAGCTCCCGCAGCTCGTCCTCGTCCGGCCCGCCGCCGTTGAAGAAGCGCTGGATCGCCTCGTCCTCGGCCCGCCAGAGCAGCAGCACGCGCCCGGGCTCGCCGTCCCGGCCGGCCCGCCCGATCTCCTGGAAGTAGCTGTCCGGCGAGTCGGGCAGCGCCATGTGCGCGACCCAGCGGATGTTCGGCTTGTCGATGCCCATGCCGAACGCCGAGGTCGCCACCATGATGTCGACCTTGTCGTCGGTGAAGTCCTCGTGCCGCTGCTCGCGCAGGCCGCCGGCCATCCCGCCGTGGTAGTACTCCGCGGAGTAGCCCGCCTGGGTGAGCTTCTCGGCGAGCTCCTCGGCGGCGCGCCGGGTCGCGACGTAGACGATGCCGGGCCGCTGCCCCTCGTCGAGCATCGACGTCAGGTGGCGCCACCGGTACGCCTCGTCCGGGCAGTACGCCACCTCGAGGAACAGGTTCTTCCGGTCCAGCCCGGACACGTGGATCTCCGGCTTGCGCAGCTGCAGCCGGTTGATGATGTCCTCGCGGACCGGCGGCGACGCGGTCGCGGTCAGCGCCAGCACCGGCGGCCGGCCCAGCTCCCTGATCATGTCGCCGAGCGCCAGGAAGTCCGGCCGGAAGTCCGGGCCCCACGCCGAGATGCAGTGCGCCTCGTCGATCGCGACCAGCCCGGGCTTGAGCGCCTTGACCTCGGCCAGCCGCTCCGGGTTGGCGAGCTGCTCGGGGGTGATGAAGAGGAACTCGGCCCGGCCGGTGCGCAGCTCCTCGATCGCCGCCTGCTGCTCGCGCGGGGTCTCGGCGGAGCTGACCCGGACCGCGCGGATCTTCGGGTCGTTCCGCTCGTTGAGCGCGGCGATCTGGTCCTGTTGCAGGGCCAGCAGCGGGGAGATGACCACGGTCGGGCCGGGCAGCAGCACCGCCGGGATCTGATAGATGGCCGACTTGCCGGCGCCGGTCGGGAGCACGACGAGCGCGTCCTTGCGGCGCAGCACGGCGCGCATCGGTTTGAACTGACCAGGACGCAGGGACGGCCAGCCGAAGTGGGTGCGAGCCACCTTACGCAGGCGGGGGCCGTAGATCGGGAGTCTCATCGGGGCGCCTGTGTACCCCTATTTCCCACGGAACATGCGGCGGATCGCCCAGAGCAGGAAGAGCACGGCGAGCGCCACGCCGAGCAGGCGGACGGCATGGACCTCGGACCAGTCGACGGTGGCTTCCGCGAGGGGGGTAGGCGGCACGCCGACATTCTACCGAGTATCGGCCACCGCTAATAGAAAGGTTTGTTGACTAATGACCGTGCGTGGTGTGACCATAGGTCCCCGAACGGGAGAGAACGTTCACATAGACGTTCGTGTATTCATTCGGAGGTACGGGGGATCATGTCCAAGCACGGCGATTTGCCGCAACTTGCCGCCGCGGTTCTCCAGCCGGGCTTCGTCGGCACCTCCGCTCCCGACTGGATCCGGCGCTGGCTCGGCGACGGCCTCGGCGGCGTGGCGCTCTTCGCCCGCAACGTCGAGTCGGCCGCCCAGGTCGCGGCGCTGACCGCCCAGCTGCGCGCCGAGAACCCCGACGTGATCGTGGCCATCGACGAGGAGGCCGGGGACGTCACCCGCTTCGAGTCGCGGCTCGGCAGCTCCCGCCCCGGCAACCTGGCGCTCGGCGCGATCGACGACCCGCTGCTGACCGAGGCGGTCGCCCGCGATCTCGGCTGCGAACTGGCCGCGGCGGGCATCACGCTCGACTACGCGCCGGACGCGGACGTCAACAACAACCCCGACAACCCGGTCATCGGCGTACGCGCGTTCGGCGCCGAACCCCTGCTGGTGGCGCGGCACACGGCCGCTTTCGTGCGGGGACTGCAGACGTACGGCGTGGCCGCCTGCGCCAAGCACTTCCCCGGACACGGCGACACCGCGGTGGACTCGCACCACGACGTACCGCTGATCGACCGCACTGCCGAGGAGCTGGCCGCCAACGAGCTGGTCCCGTTCCGCGCGGCGATCGCCGCCGGCGCCAAGGTCGTGATGACCGGCCACCTGCTCGTCCCCGCCTACGACGCGGAGCTGCCGGCCACCCTCAGCCGCCGGATCCTCACCGGACTGCTGCGCGAGGAGCTCGGCTTCGACGGGCTGATCGTCACCGACGGCATCGAGATGCAGGGCGTGCGCCGCCGCTACGGCCTGGAAGGTGCGACCGTCCGCGCGCTGGCCGCCGGCGTCGACGCGATCTGCGTGGGCGGCGACCACGCCGACGAGGAGACCGCGACCCGGTTGCGGGACGCGATCGTGGCCGCGGTGCTCACCGGCGAGCTGCCCGAGGCGCGGCTGCGCGACGCGGTGGCGCGGGTCCGGGCACTGGGGACCTGGACCACCCGTACGCAAAAAGAAGCCGGAGTGGTCCGCGGACCGCAACCGGAGTCCGGGATCGGCTTCAACGCCGCCCGCCGCGCGATCCGGGTCACCCGCGCCGAAGGCGGCCCGGAGCTGCCGATCAACGGCGTCCCGCACGTCGTCGAGTTCGCCCCGCCGCGGAACATCGCGATCGGCGAGGAGACCCCGTGGGGGATCGGCGCGCCGCTCGCCGGCCTGCTCCCCGGCACCACGTCGGTCCGCCTGACCGCGGAGGACCTGGCGAACCTGGCCGACCCGGCGAGCCTGGTCCTGGCCGGCGCGGCCGACCGCCCGCTGGTCCTGGTGGTCCGCGACGTGCACCGGCACCGCTGGATCGCGGACACCCTGGCCGGCGTGCTCGAGGTCCGGCCGGACGCGATCGTGGTCGAGATGGGCATCCCGGTCAAGGTCCTCGGCGGCGTCCACGTGGCCACGTTCGGCGCCACCCGCGCCTGCGGCCAGGCCGCCGCCGAGCTGATCGCCGGCGCGAACGTCCCCCAGCCGGTCCCCGCCTGAGACCCACCACCCACGCCGGCCGCCGGCCGTGGCTGTCCAACCGCCCTGAAACGACCCTGACCACCAGCCGTGCCGCCGCGGCTGGCGGTGCGGGTTGTTCAGTCGCGCTGTGACGACCCTGGGCGCCAGCCGCGCCGCCCCGGCTGGCGGTGAGGGCTGTTCAGTCGCCCTGAAACGACCCTGACCACTAGCCGCGCCACCGCGGCTGGCAGTGAGGGCTGTTCAACCGCGCTGGGACAGGTCTGGGTGCCAGCTCGCAGGCTTCGGCTGGTGATGAGGGATGACTCGACTGTGCTGAGACACCCCTGAATGCCAGCCGGGGGCTTGCGGCGTCGGCGGAGCGCGCCCACGGCGTACCTCCGAAGCCACCGCAAGCGGCAACTCCCGCAAGTGGCGGCCGCAGCAGTGATCAACAGCGGGCGGTGCCTGGCAAGCAAACAGCGAGCAGGCCGCAACCGTGACCAACCGGCGGGCGGCGGGCGCTTGGCAAGCCAATCGCGGGTGGGCCGCAGCCGTGATCAACGCCGGCGGTTCGAGTAAAACGGGCCTTGACCAGGGGTGGAGGGCTCGGCGGGCGCAGTGAGGGTTATCCACACTGGCCGGTTGTCCACAGGCCGCCTGCGTGATCATGGCCCGGGCCGCGACAATGTGATTGGGCAGGCCCCCGTGGTGGGCGGGGACTGTCCAGCTGCCATTAGTGGGCGACGATGTCCGCGTATTCCGGGTGTTCGCTGATGTAGTGGGCGAAGAACGGACAAGCCGGCACAATCCGCTGCCCCCGCCCCCGCAGCTGCTCCAGCGTCTGCTTGGCGAGCTCCCCGGCCAGCCCCCGCCCCCGCATCTCCGGGTCGGTCTCGGTGTGCAGCACCACGACCACGTCCTCCCCGCGCATCCGATACGTCGCCAGGGCCCCGACCGCCCCGTCGACCTGCAGCTCGAACCGGTGTGCCGCCACGTTGTCGTGGACCAGATGGTCGCTCACTAGCCGCCTCCTAGGGGATCGATCCACAGCTTAGGGTGGCTCCCACCTCGTACCTTGATAAGGGTGTTGATCTCAAAAGCTCCTCGTGTCGCCGCCCTGCTCTTCTCCGCGGCCTTCGGTGCCGCCCTGCTCACCGGTTGCAGCAGTGACGGGGTGAACTGCGGTGTCGACCAGTGCACGGTGACCATCGCGCGGGAGACCAACGCCAGCGTCGAGGTGCTCGGGGTGGAGGCCCAGTTCGTCAGCGCGGATGACAACTCGGTCACTCTTCAGGTGGCCGGCCAGCAGGTGACGCTGACCAAGGGCCAGCAGGCGGTTCAGGTCGGTGGCCTGCAGCTGTCGCTGGACAGCGTGACCCAGAGCGCGATCCAGGTGCAGGTGTCCCGATGACACCCGGAGTTTGACGAACGGCGCGCTCGGTCACATTGAGGGGCATGTCCTCCACTGCCTCGAACGTCAAACACCACGCTTCACGTGCGGCGGACAGCAAGCCTCTGGAGTTCCTGGCCCGGGGCGGCTTCGTCGGGTACGGCATCATTCATCTGCTTTTCGCCTGGATCGCCCTGCAGGTCGCCTTCGGCGGCTCGCGCAAGGAGAGCGACCAGTCCGGCGCCCTGACCGAGCTGGCGAGCAAGCCGTTCGGCAAGACGCTGCTGGTGATCATCGTGATCGGCCTGTTCGCGATGGCGCTGTGGCAGCTCTTCGAGGCGATCGTCGGGGAGAGCGGCGAGCAGACCAAGGGCGCGGTCGCCGAGCGCGTCATCTCCGGCATCCGCGCCGGCCTCTACGTCTACCTCGGCTGGGTCGCGATCAAGGTGGTCCAGGGCGCGAAGGCGTCGATGGGCGACAACTCGGAGAGCACGTCGGCCGGGCTGATGCACTCGACCGGGGGACGCTGGCTGGTCGGTTTCGCCGGCCTGGTGGTGCTCGGCGTCGGCATCGGGATCTTCGTCTACGGCCTGTCGAAGAAGTTCACCAAGCACCTCAACACCGGTCAGATGCCGGCCGCCACCCGGCAGCCGATCACCCGGCTGGGGATGGCCGGTTACATGGCCAAGGGCGTCGCCTACAGCATCGCCGGCATCCTGTTCGTCACCGCCGCGGTCACCTATGACGCGGACAAGGCGCGGGGCCTCGACGGCGCGCTGAAGACGCTGGCCGGGCACCCGTGGGGCGTCTGGCTGCTCGCGCTGATCGCGGTCGGCATCGCGGCGTTCGGCGTCTACTGCTTCGCCCAGGCCAAGTACCGCAAGATCTAGATCAACTTCAAGATCAAGACCCCGATTTGCCCGTACGGCGTCAGCAAGATCTGACTGACACGCCGGGGGACACGGGTGTGAGGTGTATCCGACATCCGCCATTGGGGTGTGTGCCGGCGGTCGGAGCGGGCAAGTTGGAGCGCTGGCACAGCACTCGACGTGGAGAGGAAAGTTCGTGTCCAGCGTTTTGACTGCCGTGCTCGGTGTCACGGGGGCCGCGGGAGCGGCCATCGTGGTTGTCGAGGCGACGCACTGGGCGATGACCCGGATCGGCCGCCGATCCGCATTCGCCGCCGACCTGGCGAAGACCATGCACTATCCGTTCCTGGTGACGCTGACGCTGTTCGCGATCCAGCAGTCGCTCCGGGTCTACGCCGGGGACTTCCCCGGCCGTGGCGGCGTGGTGCACACGCTCGTCATCGCCACCATCGCGGCGTTCGCCTGGCTGGTGGCCGCCCTGCTGCTGGTCTGCGAGGACATGGCCCTGGCGCGGTGGACCACCGACGTCCCGGACAATCTGCGCCGCCGCCGGATGAAGACCCAGGTGGTGATGCTGCGCCGGGTGACCGTCGCGGGGATCGTGATCCTGACCATCGGCGTGGTGCTGATGACCTTCCCGGGGATCCGCGCGCTGGGCGCCAGCGTGCTCGCCTCGGCCGGCCTGATCTCGGTGATCGCCGCGCTGGCCGCGCAGAGCACGCTCGGCAACGTCTTCGCCGGGCTGCAGCTCGCGTTCAGCGACGCGATCCGGGTCGACGACGTGGTCGTCGTCGAGGGCGAGTGGGGCCGGATCGAGGAGATCACCCTGACCTATGTGGCGGTGCAGATCTGGGACGACCGGCGCCTGATCCTGCCCACCTCGTACTTCAGCACCAAGCCGTTCCAGAACTGGACCCGGAGCAGCTCGGCGGTGCTCGGCACCGCGGAGATCGACGTGGACTGGTCGACGCCGATCGAGCCGCTGCGGGCCGAGGTGCGCCGGGTCTGCGAGGGCTCGGAGCTCTGGGACCAGCGGGTCTGCGTGCTCCAGGTGACCGAGGCGACCGGCGGGATGATCCGGCTGCGGGCCCTGGTCAGCGCCGCCGACGCGGGCGCCCTGTGGGATCTGCGTTGCCTGGTCCGGGAGCGGATGGTCACCTGGATGTGGGACAACCAGCGCGGCGCCCTGCCCCGGATGCGGACCCAGTTGGACGAGTCCGACGACGGGGTGGCGCCGGTGCGCCAGGCTCGTAAGGCGGACGCGCCGTCGGACGCCCGGGTGTTCAGCGGTGGTGACGACGGCGAGGCGCGCGGTGCGGCGTTCGGCGGCGTGGACGGAAACGTCGCGGCCACGGGCGAGGCGGTACCGGCCGGGCGCTGATCCGTCCGGAAGGATTGAGGCAGATGTGATCAGGGCATACACCCGGACAAGCGAAAGGGGGACACGATGGCCGATGTGCTCGACGGCAGGGCCCGACCGTTATCCGACCAATCCACCGCGGAACTCGTCCAGCGCGCCAGTGAGCAACTGAGCAAGCTGGTTCGGGACGAACTGACTCTGGCCAAGGCCGAACTGGCCGAGAAGGGCAAACACGCCGGGATCGGCGTCGGTCTGTTCAGCGGCGCCGGTGTGCTGGCGATGTACGGTGTCGGTGCCTCGATCGCGACCGCGATCATCGCGTTGAGCCTGGTCTGGCCGCTCTGGCTGGCGAGCCTGGTGGTCACCGTGGCGATCTTCCTGGTGGCCGGTGTGCTGGTGCTGATCGGCCGGTCGCAACTCCGCCGCGCCATGCCCGCTGAGCCGAAGGCCGCGATCGAGGGCTTGAAAGCCGATGTCGACGAGGTCAAGCAGGCGGTCAAGGAACGAGGCCGGGCATGAGCGTGAATAACGGTAGTAACGCCAATAGCGGTAGTAACGGCAATAGCGGTAGTAACGGTAATAGTGGCAATAACGGAACTGCCGGGAAGCCGGATCTGGTGGCGCTGCGGGCCGAGATCAAGCAGACCCGTTCCGACCTGGGCGAGACCGTGCAGGCCCTGGCCGCGCGCGCGGATGTCAAGGCCCGCGCCCGCGAGCAGGTCACCCAGACCAAGCAGCGGCTGCTCGACCAGGCCGCCTCCGCCACCGGCCGGCTCCGCGAGGTGGCCGGCCACGCGTCGGCGAACGTCAAGGACGCGGCCGGCCAGACCGCCGCGGTCTCCGGCGACGTCGCGCACGACGCGGCCGTCCGGGTGCGGAGCAATCAGCTCCCGGTGGTCCTGATCGCGGCCGGTCTGGCCGCGGTGGTCGGCGTGATCCTGATCGTCCGGGGGAGGCGCTGATGGCCCGGCTGGTGGAGAAGGTCGCGCTCAAACCGGTGAACGTGGTGCTCGGCATCGCGGCCGGTGCGGTCGCCGGCATGCTCTTCAAACAGGTCTGGAAACTGGCGGCCGGCGAGGACGACGCGCCGGACGCCGGTGACGAGGAACGCGGCTGGGGCGAGGTGCTCGCCGCCGCGGCGCTGCAGGGCGCGATCTTCGCGGTGGTGAAAGCGGCCGTGCAGCGTGGTGGCGCGATCGGGACCAAACGGGTCACCGGGCACTGGCCGGACTAGGCGCTTGGAAGATCATCTTCGGTATAGACAGGAGTCTTGACGGCTCCCCACTTCGTAACCGCGAAGTGGGGAGCCTTTTCCATATCTGCCACGCTTTATTGGATTCCTTCGAGGGGCAGCTTTGCGGGCCGTTTTTCGGGTACAGTGTGGCCAGTTTTTGCGTATGTGGTTCGCTGCTTCCGCCAGGCGGCGCGACACCGACCCGATCCCGGGAGGGTCACCGGTGCCGCAAAGCCGAACGGAGGGGACGTCCTCTGAAAGGGCCGCCTCGCGGCGCCGCTGCTCGAAAACGGTCATCGGCCCCGCGCTCCGCTGCCGCGTAGGGCGGGCCGGCATTTTCAGAAGGAGAGTTCAGCATGGCGCAAGGAACCGTGAAGTGGTTCAACGCAGACAAGGGCTTCGGCTTCATCACCGTCGACGGCGGGGGTGCTGACGTGTTCGTCCACTTCTCGGCCATCCAGACGAGCGGCTACCGCACTCTGGAGGAGAACCAGCGGGTCGAGTTCGAGATCGCCCAGGGCCAGAAGGGCCCGCAGGCGGAGCAGGTTCGCCCGCTCTGAGACCAATCCGCCGGCCGCGAGGCCGGCATGCCGGCCGCCTGGCGGAGGCCGGCCTGACCGTGGCCCCGCATCCTCGCCGAGGTTGCGGGGCCTCTTTTGTCAGGCCCGCGCCTTGGCGTTGCTCCGGCGCCGCATGCCGACCACCACGAGCGCCAGACCGACCCCGGCCACCCCGCCGCCGACCACGGCCCAGACCGGCTTGTCGCTCATCAGCTCGTGCTCGAAGACGTTGAGCCCCTGCAGAGTCCACACCGCGCCCAGCACGATGCCGAGCAGCCCGAGCGACATGCTCAGCCAGCCGCGCAACCGGGGCGCGTCCGCGGGAGTGGTGGTTTCATTGTTCACCATTTGTCGTGCACCTGGGGGCGAATCAGCTCATCGTAGACCGCGGTGATCTTTTCCAGAGTTTCCGGCGAAAGCGGCGCCAGATCGGCGGCGTGCGCGTTTGCGCGCGCTTGCTCGGGATTACGCGCACCCGGGATCACCACGGTGACGGCCGGCTGATCGGCGATCCAGCGTAGTGCGAATTGCGCCATCGTGGCGTCATCCGGAACGAGTGAACGCAACCGGCGAACTGCTTCCAATCCGGTAGAGAAGTCGACTCCGGAGAACGTTTCCCCGACGTCGAACGACTCGCCGTGACGGTTGTAGTTCCGGTGGTCGTCCGCGGCGAACTCGGTCTTCTCGTCATAGCGGCCGGAGAGCAGACCACTGGCGAGCGGGACCCGCGCGATGATGCCGACCCCGGCCTCGGCGGCGGCCGGCAGCACCCGCTCCAGCGGCTTGAGCCGGAACGCGTTCAGGATGATCTGGACGCTGGCCACGCCGGGCCGGGCGATCGCGGCGAGCGCCTCGTCGACCTTCTCGACGCTCACGCCGTACGCCGAAATGCGGTTTTCCTGAATCAGCGTGTCGAGCGCCTCGAAGACCTGGTCGCTGTGGAAGACCGGGGTCGGCGGGCAGTGCAGCTGGACCAGGTCGAGGGTGTCCACCCCGAGGTTGGCGCGCGACCGGTCGGTCCAGGCGCGGAAGTTGTCGATCGAGTAGTTCTCCGGCGTCTGGGGGAGGCGCCGGCCCATCTTGGTGGCGACCGTCAGGCCGGGCTTGTCCTTCACGAACGAGCCGACGATCTGCTCGCTGCGGCCGTCGCCGTAGACGTCGGCGGTGTCGATGAAGGTGACCCCGGCGTCGACCGCGGCCTGCAGGGTGGCGTGCGCGTCGGCCTCGCTGACGTCGCCCCAGTCGGCGCCGAGCTGCCAGGCGCCCAGGCCGATCACCGACGCGTCGCGGCCCATCCGGCGAAAGCTTCGTTTTTCCACGTGGAGACCCTACCGCCCAGCTGATACCTTGCTTGCAAAACGTACGTACGGTTTGGAGGCAACGTCATGTGGGATCCGGCGGTGTACCGGCGCTACGGCAACGAGCGCTCCCGTCCGTTCTTCGACCTGGTCGCGCGGGTCGGCGCCGAGTCGCCGCGCGCCGTGGTGGACCTGGGCTGCGGCTCCGGCGAGCTGACCGGCACCCTCGCCGAGCGCTGGCCGCGGGCCCGGGTGAGCGGCATCGACTCCTCGCCCGAGATGATCGCCAAAGCCGGTGCCGGGGACTTCCGGGTCGGCGACATCGCCGACTGGCAGCCCGGGCCGGACACCGACGTGGTGATCACCAACGCGGCGCTGCAGTGGGTGCCGGGCCACCAGCGGATGCTCCGGAGCTGGGCCGACGCGCTGCCGCCGGGCGGGTGGCTGGCCATGCAGGTGCCGGGCAACTTCGCGGCGCCGTCGCACCGGCTGCTGCGCGAGGTGGCCGGCGAGTTCGGCGTCGGTCACGTGGCGCGCGAGGCGCCGGTGGACGACCCGGCCGACTACGCCGCGCTGCTCGCCGGCACGAGGGTGGACGCCTGGGAGACCACCTACCTGCACCTGCTCCCGGTGGACGGCGCCGACCACCCGGTGCTGCGCTGGATGGAGGGCACCGCGTTGCGGCCGGTCCGGGCCGCGCTGGACCCGGCGGCCTGGGCGGACTTCCGGGCCGAGCTGGGCGGCCGGCTCGCCGAGGCGTATCCCGCCGGACACGGCCACGTGGCGTTTCCGTTCCGCCGTATCTTCGTGGTGGCTTCTATCTAGGGGGATCCTCTTGAGCGACCTGACCTCGTTCATCGCCGGCCTGCCCAAGGCCGAACTGCACGTGCACCACGTCGGCTCGGCCTCGCCGCGGATCGTCGCCGAGCTCGCCGCCCGGCACGAGGGCAGCTCGCCGGTGCCGGCCGACCCGGCGGCGCTCGCGGAGTACTTCGAGTTCCGCGACTTCGCGCACTTCATCGAGATCTACCTGAGCGTGGTGGACCTGGTGCGGGACGCCTCCGACGTGCGGCTGCTGACCTACGAGATCGGGCGGGAGCTGAGCCGCCAGCAGGTGCGGTACGCGGAGCTGACCGTCACGCCGTACTCCAGCGTCCGCCGCGGCATCCCGGCGCCGGCGTTCTGCGAGGCGATCGAGGACGCCCGGGCCGGCGCGCGGCGGGACTTCGGCGTCGACCTGGCGTGGTGCTTCGACATCCCCGGCGAGGCCGGACTGCCGGCGGCCGAGGAGACGCTGCGGATCGCCCTCGACGAGCAGCCGGACGGGCTGATCAGTTTCGGCCTGGGCGGGCCGGAGATCGGGGTGCCGCGGCCGCAGTTCAAGCCCTGGTTCGACAAGGCCCGGGCCGCCGGTCTGCACAGCGTGCCGCACGCCGGGGAGACCACCGGGCCGGAGACGATCTGGGACGCGATCCGGGAGCTCGGGGCGGAGCGGATCGGTCACGGGATCGCGGCGGCTCAGGACGAGCGGCTGCTGGCGTACCTGGCCGAGCACCAGATCGCCCTGGAGGTGTGCCCGACCTCGAACCTGCGTACCCGGGCGGTGGCCGACCTGGCCGAGCACCCGATCGGGAAGCTGGTGGCGGCCGGGGTGCCGGTCACCGTGAACTCCGACGACCCGCCGATGTTCGGGACCACGCTGGAGAACGAGTACGCGGTCGCCGCCGACCTGCTCGGCCTGGACACCGCCGGCGTGGCGGACCTGGCCCGCAGCGCGGTCCGGCACAGCTTCCTGCCCGCGGCCGGCAAGACCACGCTGCTCGCCGAGATCGACGCCTACGCCGGCTGACCGCCGCCCGGGGTGCCTCCCCGGCCAGGAGGCGCCCCGATCACGGGTAGAGCGGGTCCTGCCAGAGGGCGAGCATCGCCACGGTGCCGATGGTGAGGATGGTCAGCCAGCGGATCAGCCGCCGGCGGTTGAAGCGCGCCGGGGGTTCCTCCTCGGTCGCCGGCTCGCTCAGCACATCGCGCATCGCTGCTCTCCTGTCTGGGGGATGGGGGGCCTAGCTGGGTACCGCGGTCCAGCTCTGGTGCCGCTGGCCGAGGTCCGGTTCGAGGGCCAGCACCCGGTGCCAGCCGAAGCGCTGCTCGCCGACGCCGACCGCCAGGTTGCCGGTCTCGCTGCGCAGTGTGAAGCCGAACGCGGAGGCCTGCAGCCGCCAGCGGGTGCCGGGGCTCGAACAGTCGCCCTGGACCAGGGGCGCGCCGGCCACCGGCGTCCCGCCCAGCGGCATCAGGCACTTGCCGCTGGCCCGGGAGATCAGCGTGTACGTGTTGTCGGCCTCCGCCGCCGGGGCGAGCTGCCACTGCTGCTGGTTGCCGCCGTCGGCCGAGCTCAGGGTGGCCGGGGTGCCGTCCGCCGCGCGGGCCGCGTAGAGGTCGGCGGCGCCGCCGGTGAGCGAGTTGGTCAGCACGAACCAGGAGTTCTGCACCGGCCGGGCGGCCGGCGCGGTCTTGGCCGCGCCCTTCGCGTGGTAGCCGCCGGTCTTGCTCTTGATCTCCACCTGGTACGTGGCGTCCGGCTTCAGCCCGATCAGCCGGGCCCGGGTCGCCTTCGTGGTCGCCACCGGCTTGCCGTCCACCGAGACCTCGTAGGTCGCGTTGTCGGACGCGGCGCTCCAGGTCAGCCGGACCGCCATGCTCGTCGCGTCGCGGATCTCCAGGACGTCCTGGGAGTCGCCCGACGAGGGCGCCCCGGCGTCCTGGTCCCCGGTGCCCGACTCGGCCTGGTAGGCGGCCGGCTCGGTGTCCAGGCCGGCGCCGGCGCTGGCGCCGGGCACCGCCGAGCCGGACGCGCTCGGCGTGCCGCTCGGGGCGGCCGAGCCGGTGCCGGCACTCGCCGACGGGACCGCTCCGCTGGGCGCGGCACCCGGCTGGGCGGGCGGCTCCGCGGCGCTCTGCGCCGGGTCCGGGGTGACCGCGCCGGGCACGTCCGGGATGTCGTCGCCACCGTCGCTGCGCAGCAGGAAGTCGCTGAGCGCCACGTTCCAGTGGGTGTCCAGGTAGCTGCCCGGCTTCGGGTTGGTGTTGAAGTAGTCGTCGTGGCCGCAGTCCAGCCGCACCTCGTGCGACTTCGGGCAGGCCTGGCGTTCCGCCCTGCCCGCCCGGTCCGGGCCGCAGAGCAGGTCGTAGTCGTCGGTGCAGCCGCCCGCGCCGGTCCCGTTCGGGGCGCCGTTGAGCACCGCGCCGAGCACGTGGGTCAGCTCGTGCGCGGCCATCACCGAGCTCCAGCAGCCGGAGTCGACCCGGGCGTAGGACGGGCCGGCGTTGTTGCGGTTGGTGCGGCCGGGGCGCTTGTCGTCGACGTACGTGCCGATGCCGCAGTAGACGTTCGCGTCGGAGAACATCAGGTACTTGCGGTCGGCCCGGTTGTAGCCGAGGTTGCCCAGCGCCTTGGTGGTCGCCGCGAACGAGTCGAGCGAGCCGGCCGGCAGCTCCACCTCGGAGACCGAGACGGTGCACTCCGGGGTGGTCACGTACCGCACGTGCCGGGACCCGCCGGTCTCACCGGCGCTGGCGTCGAAGATCGTGTCGACGCCGGCCGCCCAGGTGCGGAACGAGTTGACGTACGTGTTGTAGCGGGTGGCGGTGCCGGCCGCGTACAGGTAGAGCAGCTGCACCCGCTTGCCGCTCTGCCCGTCGTCGGCGCAGGCCACGCCGGCCGGGCCGAGCACGAAGTCGGCGTTGCCCGGCGCCGGGTCGGCGAGCAGGGCCGGGGCGTCCTTGGTGAGCGCGCTGCCGCCCAGGTCCCGGGCGATCTCCGCGTCCGACGGGACGTCCGAGGTCTGGATCGTGCGGACCGAGTCGGGCAGCTGGGTGGCCGCGGTGACCGGGTCGACGTCCCTACGGACCGACAGCCCGGTGGGCGCGCGGTCCGGCCCGTGCGTGCAGGTCTCGTCGAAGAGCAGGTAGGAGCCGGAGCAGAGCGCGTTCGAGGCGGCCGGCTTCAGTCCCTCGTAGACCAGGCCCTGGTCGGGAGCGTCCTTGGGCAGCGCGGTGAGCTCGAACCGGCCCGGGTCGTCCTTCGAGGAGGCGCCGATCACGCTGGGGCCGACCACGCCGCCGACCCCGAGCAGCGCCAGCCCGAGCACGACCGGAAGCATCCGGCCGGTGACGGAGCGTGGCTTCGCCTGCTGGCCATCCCCGGCACGGCGCCGCCCGATGGGCGACCCGCGGAACGCTGACCGGCGATGCGCGGACAAAGCGTCTCCTTGTCGGATCTGTCGTGCAGGCCGTGCTGGTGCGCGGTGGGCGGGGGCCATGGGGTGCCCCCCACCCACCGCGCCGGGGCTCCGCCGGCCGCGGCGATGGGGACGTGCGGTGAGCGGGCCGGGGAACCGGATGGGATCGGAGCGAACACTGCCAGTCCGGGCGAGCCAGGGGAACACTCTTAAAACAGATCTAAGCAACTTCTGTTCCGTACGGGGGAGAGGGCTTGCGTTTCACTGTGTCTGCTGACCACGGCGCCCGCGGCCACCACGGCCGACGAGTCCGAAGCGGCTGGGTGTCTTCGGGGTGGCCTCGGCGTCCGCGATCAGCATGACCACGCTCGCGCCGCCCAGCGAGGCCCGGTCCAGGCTGACCGAGCCGCCGGTGGACTGGGTCATCCGGCGGGCGATGTCCAGGCCGAGGCCGGTCGAGCCCTGCTGGCTCTGGCCGCGGCGCATCGCCTTCTCCGGGTCCGGGATGCCCGGGCCGGCGTCGTCCACGCGCAGCGCCACCCAGCCTTCCCGGCGGGAGAGCACCACCTCGAACGCGGTGCCCTGCGGGGTGTAGCGGAACACGTTGCCGAGCACCGCGTCGAGCGCCGCGGCCAGCTCGGCGCGCGGCACCGGCACCGGGATCCGCACGTGCGCGCCGTTCACCCGGTACTGCCGGTCCTGGTCCTCGGCGAGCGCGGACCAGAACGTCATGCGTTCCCGGACCACCTCGCTGGCGTCGCAGAGACCCTCCTCCGGTGTCGCCGCCACCTGCGCGGCGACCGCCTGGCGGGTGGTGTTGATCAGGGAGTTGACCTCGTCCTCCAGCGTGGTGATGGCCTGCCGGATGCGCCGGATGCCGCGCCGGCGGTCCACCTCGTCCGCGGTGAGGTCGATGATCTGGGTGTCGTCCGGGTCGAGGGCCTCGGCGTCCAGGCGCAGCGCGGTCAGCGGCGTGCGCAGCCGGTGCGACAGGTCGGCGACCAGTTCCCGCTCGTCGGTGCGGGCCGAGATCAGGCGGTCGGCCATCCGGTTGAACGCGTACCCCGCCTCGGCCAGCTCGCGCGGCCCGGAGGGGTGTATGCGCACGCCCAGGTCCCCGTCGCCGACCGCGAGCGCCGCCTCGACCAGGTTGTTCGCCGAGTCGACGGCGCCCCGGGCGAGCCGGTCCACCACGATCACCGAGCCGCCGACCAGCACTACGGCCAGTCCGAGCAGCAGCCACCAGTCACGCGCCGTGTTCGCCCCGAGCTCACCGTCCGGCACGAACGCCTCGATCACGAAGGACCTGCCGTTCGCGGTGACCGGCTCCAGCCGCATCATGCCGCCGTCGACGTCGACGAGGCTGGCCCCGGCGGTCGAGGCGGCCTTGTCGATCTCGACGGCGCTGGCCCGGCCGCCGGCGGTGGGCGCGAGGCCTGGGGTGTGCACGATCGGGTTGCCGGCCGCTGCGACCGCGGCGGCCACGCCCTTCTCGCCGGCCCCGGCGACGAGGGCGCCGGCGACCGTGGCGGTCTCCCGTTCGGCGGCGGCGAGCGCCTCCTCACGGTGGTCGGAGCGCAGGCCCCAGCCCAGCGGCACGAGGAACACCAGGGCGGCGACGGCGGTGGTGGCGGCGGTCGTGTACGCCAGCCGCAACCTCAGTCCGGAGCCACCAACCGGAATCCGACCCCCCGCACGGTGCGCAGGTAGCGGGGCTTCGCCGCGGACTCGCCCAGTTTCCGGCGGAGCCAGTACAAATGCACGTCGATGGTCTGGTCCTCGCCGACCGAGGGCTGCCGCCATACCTCCTCCAACAGCTCACGACGGGAAACCACCCGGCCCGGACGGGCCGCCAGGTACGCCAGCAGGTCGAATTCCTTGCGGGTCAGCGCCAGCGACTGGTCGCCCAGGGTGGCGCTGCGCTCGCCCACGTCGACCCGGAGCTCGCCGACCTCGTGGACGGCGGGCTGGGCGGCGCGGCTGGCGCGGCCGACCCGGCGCAACACGGTGGCTATTCGCGCGTCCAGGTGGGCGCCGGTGAACGGCTTGACCATGTAGTCGTCGGCGCCGGCCCGCAGCAGGCGCACGACGGTCTGCTCGTCGTCGCGCGCGGTGGCGATGATGATCGGCACATCGGTGATGCCACGCAGCATGCGCAGCGCGTCCGAACCGTCCAGATCGGGCAGCCCGAGGTCGAGAACGACCAGGTCGGGCGTCTCCGCGGCGACCCGCCGGAGCGCCTCCAGAGCGGTGCCGACGGCGTGCACGGCGTGCCCCCGGTCGGCTAGCGAACGGAGCATGGCGCCGCGCACGACATGGTCGTCCTCGACGAGCAACACCGTGGCCATGCGAAGACCGTACTGTCTTCGGCGGGCAGAACCTAAAGGGTCATGGAGTGAGATGTTTTGATGACCCTCAGTGATGGAATACGATCCGAAGTACCGATGTCATTCACTCTTTTCCCCGGTACGCGCCTCGCGCTGGCCCTGGACAGCCTGGCCGGCCTCAGTGTCGGCGACGCGCTCGGCGCCCAGTACTTCGTGCCCGGCAACAAGCCCGCCGACCTCCTCGAAGCCCGCACTCCGGCCCCGCTGTGGGACTGGACCGACGACACCGAACAGGCCTGCTGCCTGGTCGCCACCCTGGACGAGGGCGACTTCGACCGGGACGCCTTCGCCGACCGGCTGGGCGCCGTCTTCGAGCCGTATCGAGGGTACGGGCCGGGCGCGGTGGTGATGCTCCGCCAGATCCGGGAGGGCCTGCCGTGGCCGATCGCCGCGGCGGCGGCGTTCAACGGGCAGGGCTCGTGCGGCAACGGGGCGGCCATGCGCGCGGCGCCGCTCGGGGCCTGGCACGCCGACTCGCTCCCGCACGCGGCGCTCCAGGGCGTCCGCGCCGCCGAGGTGACCCACGCGCATCCGGAGGGGATCGCCGGCGGGGTGGCGGTGTCGGTGGCCGCCGCGTTCGCCGCCGCGTCCCGGCTCAACGGGCACAAGCCGGACCCCGGCCAGCTGCTGCTGGCGGTGGCGGCGCACACCGCGCCGGGCGTGGTCCACGACGGGCTGACCACGGCGGCCGGGCTGACCGGGTCGCTGGCGGAGGCGGCCGAGCGGCTGGGCAGCGGCGGGCAGGCGACCGCGCAGGACACCGTGCCGTTCGCGCTCTGGGTGGCGGACCGCTATCTCGAGGACTTCCCGGCCGCGGTGGCGGCGTGCGTGGTCGCCGGCGGGGACGTGGACACCACCGCGGCGATCGCCGGGGGAGTGGTGGCGGCGTACACCGGGATCGAGGGGATCCCGGAGGACTGGCTCGCCGCCCGGGAACCGCTCCCGGCGTGGCTGGCCGCCGCGAGCGGAGAGTAATCCGCAGGCGGATAGCATCAGGACCACAAGTCACTTTCTGAATGGAGATCACCGTGTCTGCACCCCGTACACCCGTCGCGGCCGACCCACTAGTCGTCCCGGCCGGGACTACGGCGGCCGACGCGGTGGCCGCCGCCGGGCTTCCGGCCAACGGACCGCGGGCGATCGTCGTGGTCCGGGAGGCCGACGGCCGGCTGCGCGACCTGGCCTGGGCGCCGGCCGCCGACACCGAGGTCACCCCGGTCCACATCGACGAGCCGGACGGTCTGGACGTGCTGCGGCACTCGACCGCGCACGTGCTCGCGCAGGCCGTGCAGGACGTGTTCCCGGAGGCCAAGCTGGGCATCGGCCCGCCGATCCGGGACGGCTTCTACTACGACTTCGACGTCGAGAAGCCGTTCCAGCCCGAGGACCTGACGAAGCTCGAGAAGCGGATGCAGGACATCGTCAAGGCCGGCCAGACGTTCCGCCGCCGGGAGTACTCCTCGCTCGACGAGGCGAAGGCCGAGCTCAAGGGCGAGCCGTTCAAGCTCGAGCTGGTCGACATCAAGGGTGACGTGGACGAGGAGGCCGCCGCGGTCGGCGCCGGCGAGCTCACCCACTACGACAACCTGAACAAGGACGGCGAGCGGGTCTGGGGCGACCTCTGCCGCGGGCCGCACCTGCCGTCGACCCGGCTGATCCCGGCGTTCAAGCTGATGCGCTCGGCCGCCGCCTACTGGCGCGGTTCCGAGAAGAACCCCCAACTTCAGAGGATTTACGGTACGGCGTGGCCGTCGCGGGACGAGCTCAAGGCGTACCTCAATCGTCTTGCCGAAGCCGAGCGCCGGGACCACCGCAAGTTGGGCAGCGAGCTGGATCTCTTCTCCTTCCCCGATGAAATCGGGTCGGGTCTGGTGGTCTTCCACCCGAAGGGTGGCGTGATCAAGCGCGAGATGGAGGACTACGTCCGCGCCCGCCACATCGAAGAGGGCTTCCAGTACGTCGGCACCCCGCACATCACCAAGGAAGGGCTGTTCCACACCTCGGGACACCTGCCCTACTACAAGGACACCATGTTCCCCCCGATGGAGCTGGAGGGGGCGAACTACTACCTCAAGGCGATGAACTGCCCGATGCACAACCTGATCTTCAGGTCGCGCGGGCGGTCCTACCGTGAGCTGCCGATGCGGCTGTTCGAGTTCGGCACGGTCTACCGCTACGAGAAGTCCGGCGTGGTGCACGGCCTGACCCGGGTGCGCGGCCTGACCCAGGACGACTCGCACTCCTACGTCACCGCCGAGCAGGCCCCGGACGAGATCAAGCACCTGCTGAACTTCGTCCGCTCGCTGCTCGACGACTTCGGCCTGGACGACTACTACCTGGAGCTGTCGACCCGGGACCCGAAGAGCGACAAGTTCATCGGCTCGGACGAGCAGTGGGCGAAGGCCACCAAGGTCCTGGAGGACGCGGCCACCGAGTCCGGCCTGGAGCTGGTGCTCGACCCGGGCGGCGCGGCGTTCTACGGCCCGAAGATCAGCATTCAGTGCAAGGACGCGATCGGCCGGACCTGGCAGATGTCCACCATTCAGTACGACTTCAACCAGCCGGCCGGCTTCGGCCTGGAGTACCAGGCGGCCGACGGCACCCGGCAGGAGCCGGTGATGATCCACTCGGCGAAGTTCGGCTCGATCGAGCGGTTCTTCGGCGTGCTGGTCGAGCACTACGCCGGCGCGTTCCCGGCCTGGCTGGCGCCGGTGCAGGTGGTCGGCATCCCGATCCGCGACGACCACGCCGACTACCTGGCCGAGTTCGTGGCCAAGCTGAAGAAGGCGGGCATCCGGGCCGAGGTGGACTACTCCACCGACCGGATGCAGAAGAAGATCCGCACCGCGCAGCAGCAGAAGATCCCGTTCATGGCGATCGCCGGCGACGACGACGTCAACGGCGGGACCGTGTCGTTCCGCTACCGGGACGGCTCGCAGCGCAACGGCGTGACCATCGACGAGGCCGTCGCGCACGTCGTCGAGGTGGTTCGCTCCCGAGTTAACACCGGGCCCAGCGCGGCCTGACCTCAACTCCGGCTCCCGCCGACCGAACTGACGGCGGATACGCCTCCGTGCGGTGCGGCGGCGGGAGCGGGGTGCACATGCGGTTCCGGACGCCGAGACTGGCGCTGACCGGGTATGCCCTGGCGGTCGCCTGCCTGGTGCTGCATGTGCTCGGCATCGGCCTGCTCCCCCTGCCGGCGCTCGGCTACCCGCTCTTCTCCAGCCTGGTGGCCGCGCTGGCCTGGGCCGGCTGGCGACGCCACGACCAGCTGGTGCTCCGGCTCGACGCCAGCATGGCGGCGCTCAGCGGGGCGATGGCCCGCGAACACGTGCTGAGCGAGCTGGGCACCGCGATGCTCGGCGCCACCGACGCGGCCCACGTGCACCGGCTCGCCGCCGACGCCGCCACCGCGGTGCTGGCCGGATGCGGGAACGTGCGTACCGCGATCGTCGTCGCCGCCCCGGACCGGGACGCCTGGATCGTCGCGCGGGCCGCCGGGCACGACGCCGAGGCGCTGATCGGGGTCGAGGTGCCGGGCGCGGTCGTCCCGGCCTCGCTGGTCACCCGGCTGGCCGCCGGGGAGGCGCTGGCCGACGACGCGGGCTGGTCCGGCCTCGGCCTGCCCGGCCTGGAACGCGTCGGCGGCCGGCCGCTGATGGTGCTGCCGCTGGTCAACGGGGAGCGCTTCTTCGGACTGCTCACCGTCGCCACCGACGAGGCGCTGCCGGACGACGTGGTGAAGGCCCTGCACACGCTGCGCAGCCAGGTGTCGCTGGCGCTGGAGAGCGTGGCGCTGACCGCCGAGCTGATCCGGCGCGCGATGTACGACATGCTCACCGGGCTCGGCAACCGGGCGCTGCTGCGGGACCGGCTGACCGGAGCGCTGGCCCGCTCCCGGCGGACCGCCCGCCCGGTCGGGGTGCTGCTGCTGGACCTGAACGGGTTCAAGGCGGTGAACGACACGTACGGCCACGACGCCGGGGACATGCTGCTCAAGGTGGTCGCCGACCGGCTGCGCACGTGCGTGCGCACCGAGGACATGGTGGCCCGGCTGGGCGGCGACGAGTTCGTGGTGGTCGCCGAGGACCTGCGCGAGCCGCAGGACGTGCTGGTGGTCGCCGAGCGGATCATCGAGGCGCTGAACGAGCCGGTGGTCCTGGACGGGCACCTGCTGCGTACCCCGGCCAGCGTCGGCATCGCGCTCTCCACCCAGGGCAACGGCCCGGACGACGTGCTGCGGGCCGCCGACGCCGCGATGTACGTGGCCAAGCGGCAGGGCGACGGGCGATTCCACCTGCACGCCGCGGTGCTGTCATGACCTGGTGGACCGCCGAGATCACCGGCTTCCGGCTGGTCGCGCCGGTGCTCTCCGGGATCGCCGCCTGGCTCTGCTGGCGGGGCGCCCGCCTGGCCGTCGCGCGGGGAGCCCGTCGCTACGCCACGATCACCGCGCTGGCCTGGACGGCGATGACCGCGACCACCGGCTGGGCGCTGGCCTACATGCTGATCACCGGGAACCACGACTACCCGTCGCCGAGCCCGATGGTGTGGATCGGCGACGTGACGGTGATGCTGCTGGTGCTCGGCGGGCTGCTGGCCGTGCCGATCCGGGCCCGCTGGTCGGCCAGCAACGCCCGGCTGGCCCTGGACATGGCGGTCGTCCAGATCGCCGGGATGCTCTTCGTCTGGTACTTCGTGATCTACCCGCACGTGCTGGGCCACGGCGGCTTCGTCCCGGCGGTCGTGATGATCAAGACGGGTGGCCTGCTGGTCGTGCTCTTCGCGATCGCCCGCCTGGTGCTCGGCGGGCCGGTCGAGGTGAGCCGGCGCACGCTGGTGCTCTCCGGCCTGGCCGCGTTCTGCAGCATGCTCGTCTCGGTCGGCCAGCGGGTCCTCGCCGAGGACCGGCAGCACTGGACGCTGGCGACCTGGCTCCTGTTCGCCGGGCTGATCATCGCGGCCGGGCGGACGCAGCTGCGCGCGGTCCAGGGCGGCCGGCCCGAGGAGCCGGTGACCGAGCAGCGGCCGTCCAGCCTGGTGCCCTACCTCGCGGTCGGCGCGGCCTGCGCGCTGCTGCTCGGCGCGCTGCTGCACGGCCTGACCGCCCGGTACTGGCCGGTCGTCGCCGGTTCCATCCTGCTCACCGGCCTGGTGGTGACCCGGCAGGTGATCGCGCTGCGGGACAACAGCCGCCTGCTGGTCCGGCTGGACGCCGGCCTGGGCGCGCTGCGCCAGGCGATGACCCGCGAGCAGATCCTCAACGACCTCGGCACCGGCCTGCTCACCACCAACGACGCGAACGAGGTGCAGCGGCTGGCGGCGGCCGCCGCGGCGGCGCTGGTCGACGGCTGCCCCGGCGCGCGGACCGTGATCGTCAGCGTGACTCCGGAGGACCCGGACGTCTGGAGCGTGCTGCACGCGGCCGGGTCCGGCGCGGAGACGGTGGCCGGGTTCCGGCTCCCCGGCGAGGCGGTGCCGGCCAGCCTGCTGGTCCGGCTGGCGAGCGGCGAGGTGATCGCCGGGCGCACGCTGGCCGCGCTCGGCCTGACCGGGATGGACGCCCTCGGCGACCGCCCGGTGATGCTGCTGCCGCTGCTCAACGGCGCGCGGTTCTTCGGCATCCTGCTGGTCGGGGCCGAGGACGAGCTGCCGGAGGACGTGGTCACGTCGCTGCGGACGCTGCGCACCCAGGTGTCGCTGGCGCTGGACAGCGTGGCGCTGACCGCCGAGCTGACCCGGCGGGCGATGCACGACATGCTCACCGGGCTGGGCAACCGGGCGCTGCTCTGGGACCGGCTGACCGGCTCGCTGGCCCGGGCCAAGCGCACCGACCGGCGGGTCGGGGTGCTGCTGCTCGACCTCAACGGGTTCAAGCCGGTGAACGACACGTACGGCCACGACGTCGGGGACGGGGTGCTGCGGATCGTCGCCGACCGGCTGCGGACCTGCGTGCGCACCGAGGACACGGTGGCCCGGCTCGGCGGCGACGAGTTCGTCATCCTGGCCGAGGACCTGAACGAGCCGGCCGGCGCCCGGGTGATCGCCGAGCGGGTGGTCCAGGCGCTGGACGAGACGATGGTGGTGGACGGGCACGTGCTGCGGACCCCGGCCAGCATCGGGATCGCCCTGTCCGGGCCCGGCCAGGGCGCCGACGACGTGCTGCGCGACGCCGACGCCGCGATGTACGTGGCCAAGCGGGGTGGCACCGGCCGATATCACGTACATGATCTCGGGGCGACCACCGCCTAGGATGCGGAGGATGGACGCCACGGACGGGTTGGAGCGGCTCTGGACGCCGCACCGGATGCCGTACATCACCGGGGAGAACGCGCCCGCCGGTTGCCCGTTGTGCCAGGCCCCGGACCTGCCCGAGTCGGACACCCTGGTGGTGGCGCGCGGGGTGACGGTCTTCGCGGTGCTGAACCTGTATCCGTACAACCCGGGCCACCTGATGGTGTGCCCGTACCGGCACGTCGCGGACTACACCGACCTGACCGAGGAGGAGACGGTCGAGACGGCCGCCTTCACCCGGACGGCGATGCGGGTGATCCGCGCGGTCAGCCGCCCGCACGGCTTCAACCTCGGCATGAACCAGGGCGCCGTGGCCGGCGCCGGGATCGCCGCCCACCTGCACCAGCACGTGGTGCCACGGTGGGGCGGCGATGCGAACTTCATGCCGGTGATCGGCCAGACCAAGATCCTGCCGCAGCTGCTCGCCGAGACCCGGCTGATGCTGGCCAAGGCGTGGCCGGCCTGACCGTTACCGGGTGTGCTCCTTCTTGACCTGCTCGGCGAGGTGCGGGGGCATCGGCTCGTGACGCAGGTACGACCGGGAGAACGTGCCCGACCCGGAGGACAGCGCGCGCAGCTCGACGGCGTACCGGACCAGCTCGATCGCCGGCACCTCGGCCCGGACCAGGCTGTGCCCGCCGGACTCCTCGGTGTCCGAGCCGAGCGGCCGCCCGCGACGCCCGGACAGGTCGCTCATCACCGCGCCGACGTACGTGTCCGGCACCCGCACCACGATCTCGTCGACCGGCTCCAGGAGCGTCATCTGCCCCACGCCGGCCGCCTCGCGCAGCGCGATCGCGCCGGCGGTCTGGAACGCCGCGTCCGAGGAGTCCACGCTGTGCGCCTTGCCGTCGTAGAGCGTGACCTTCAGGTCGACGACCGGGTAACCGGCCACGATGCCCTTCTCCAACTGCGCGCGGACGCCCTTCTCCACCGACGGGATGTAGTTGTGCGGCACCGCGCCGCCGACCACCTTGTCGACGAACTCGAAGCCGCTGCCGCGGGGGAGCGGCTCGATCTCGATGTCGCAGACCGCGTACTGCCCGTGGCCGCCGGACTGCTTGACGTGCCGGCCGTGCCCCTTCGCCGGCGCGCCGAAGGTCTCCCGCAGCGACACCTTGACCGGCTCGGTGTCCAGCTCGACCCCGCCGGCCCGGAGGCGGTCCAGGACCACGTCCGCGTGCGACTCGCCCATCGTCCACAGCACCAGCTGGTGGGTGTCGGCGTTCCGGTCCAGCCGTAACGCCGGGTCGCCGGCGACCAGCCGGCCCAGGTTCTTGGCCAGCGCGTCCTCGTCCGAGCGGGTCTTGGCGACCACCGCGATCGGCAGCATCGGCTCCGGCATCGACCACGGCGCCATCAGCATCGGGTCGTCCTTGCCGGAGAGCGTGTCGCCGGTCTCCGCGCTGCCCGACTTGGTGATCGCGCAGATGTCGCCGGCCACGCAGGCGCCCACCTCGCGCAGCGTCGCGCCGAGCGGGGTGTAGACGTGCGCCACCCGCTCGTCCGCGTCGTGGTCCGGGTGGCCGCGCTCGGCCAGGCCGTGCCCGGAGACGTGCAGCGTCTGGTCCGGCCGCAGCGTGCCGGAGAACACCCGGACCAGCGACACCCGGCCGACGTGCCGGTCGATCGTGGTGCGGACCACCTCGGCGACCAGCGGGCCGTCCGGGTCGCAGGTCAGCGGCGGGCGCGGCGTGCCGTCCACCCCGGTGACCACCGGCAGATCGTGCTCCAGCGGCGACGGGCCGGCGTTGACCAGGCCGTCGAGCAGCGCGTCCAGGCCGACGCCGGTGCCCGCGCAGACCGGGATGACCGGGTAGAAATTGCCCCGGGCGACCGCCGTCTCCAGGTCCGGGATCAGGGCGTCGGTGGAGATCAGCTCGCCGGCGATGTACCGGTCCATCAGGGTCTCGTCCTCGCTCTCCGCGATGATCCCCTCGATGAGCTGGTTCCGGTCGTCGGCGATCGGGTTCAGATGCGCCTGCTCGGCCTCGCCGGTCCGCGGCGGATAGCCCTGCGAGTAGTCCAGCACCCGCAGCGTGACCAGGCCGATCAGGCCGACCACGGACTGGCCGTCGTCGCCGAGCATCGGCTGGTAGATCGGCATCACGTTCTCGCCGAACGCGTCCTGGCAGTCCTGCAGCGCCTGCTCGTAGTCGGCGCGGGGATGGTCCAGCCGGGTGATCGCCACCGCGCGCGGCATGCCGACCGCGGCGCACTCCTCCCAGAGCCCGACGGTCGCCTCGTCCACGCCGTCCACTGCCGAGATCACGAACAGCGCCGCGTCCGCCGCGCGCAGCCCGGCCCGCAGCTCACCGACGAAGTCGGCGTAGCCGGGGGTGTCCAGCAGGTTGACCTTCACGTCCTGGTGCACGAGCGGGGCGCAGGACAGCGCCACCGAGCGTTGCTGCCGGACCGCGGCCGGATCGTTGTCGGTGACCGTGGTGCCGTCCGTCACCGTGCCGGTCCGGGGGATCGTGCCGGTGGCCGCGAGCAGCGCCTCCACCAGCGTGGTCTTCCCGGCGCCGGAGTGACCCACCAGCACCACGTTGCGAACTCTGCCGGGCTCTGTCACCACCGGCGCGGCCGCGCCGGTGAGCCCCTTCTCCGATGTCTTCTGCGCCATGCCGAGCGCTCCTGTCGTTTCCGGGTTGTTACGCCGCTGTTGGTTAAATCCCACACCCGGGGATGTCTCGGTCGCAAGGACCGATGGGCACCATAGGTGCTCCGATGGTGACGTTCCGGCCAACCGGGGGGCGAGCCGTACCGTGACCGGGCGCACGCCGTTATGGTGGGACGGCCATGGCAAAGATCGTTCAAGTAACGGCCCGTGCCGTCGTCTCGTACGGCGTCAACCCGGTCGCACGTTTCCTGCTCAAGATCGGCGTTACACCCAACGCCGTCACCGTCGCGGGCACCGTCGGAGTGCTCATCGGTTCCTATTTCGGCGCCCAAGGAAAACTCCTGGCGGGCACCGTGATCGTAACCGCCTTCGCGCTCACCGACGCACTCGACGGCACGATGGCCCGCATGCGCGGCGGTACCGGGAAATTCGGGGCACTCCTCGACTCCTCCATGGACCGCCTCGCGGACGGTGCGGTCTTCGGTGCCGTCGTCTACTACATGGCCGGACAGGGCAATCCGTACGGCGGAACCATCGCCGCGCTGATCAGCCTCGTCGCCGGCCAGGTCGTGTCGTACGTGAAGGCCCGGGCCCAGAGCCTCGGCCTGAACGCCGACGTCGGCCTCGCCGAGCGGCTCGAACGCCTGCTCATCGTCGGGGTCGGCGGCCTGCTCGGCGCGGCCGGCCTGGACTGGGGTCTGCCCGCGGCGCTCTGGGTGCTCGCCGCGCTCTCCCTGGTCACCGTCTTCCAGCGGCTGATCCACGCGGCCCGGACCGAGCCGAAGGTCGCGGCCGAGTGAAGGACCGGCTGATCACGCTCGGCTACACCGCCGGCTGGCGGCTGGTCCGCGCCCTGCCGCAACCGGTCGCCGAGGCGCTGTTCACCGGGGCGGCCGACCGCGCGTGGAAGCGGAACGGCCCGGGCACCCAGCGGCTGCGGCGCAACTACCAGCAGGTGGTGGGCGCGGACATGCCGGAGACGCTGGTCCGGGACGGGCTGCGGTCGTACGCGCGGTACTGGATGGAGGCGTTCCGCCTCCCGACCCGGACCCGCGAGCAGAACGCGGCCGGCTTCCACATGGAAGACGCCTCCTACGACCAGATGAAGAGCGCCATCGCCGAGGGCAACGGCCTGGTCCTGGCCCTGCCGCACGTGGCCAACTGGGACGCGGCGGCGGCCTGGGTGGTCTCCCACGACTGGCCGATGATCACCGTCGCCGAGCGGCTCAAACCCGAGGCGGTCGCGAAGAAGTTCCTGGACTACCGCGAGAGCCTGGGCATGCGGGTGTTGTCGCTCACCGGCGGCGACCGCCCACCCCTGGAGGTGCTGACCGAGCACCTGCAGAAGGGCTGGGTCGTCCCGCTGCTCGCCGACCGGGACCTGTCCCGCGGCGGCGTCGAGGTGGAGTTCTTCGGCGGCCGCACCCGGATGCCGGCCGGCCCGGCGATCCTCGCCATCCGCACCGGCGCCCCGATCTACGCGGTCGACTGCTGGTACTCCGAGCACCGGGTCGAAGCCCGGCTCCGGAAGATCACCCCGCCGGCCGAGGGGCCGCTCGACGAGCGGGTCAAGGTGACCGTGCAGCAGATGGCGACCGCGTTCGAGGCCGGGATCAGGGAACACCCGCAGGACTGGCACATGCTCCAGAAGCTGTGGATCTAGGGTGCGGGGCGTGCGGATCGGGATCGTCTCGCCGTACTCGTTCGACGTCCCCGGCGGGGTCCAGAACCACATCATGGACCTGGCCGAGGCGCTGATCGAACTCGGTCACCACGTGAGCGTGCTGGCCCCCGCCGACGAGGACGCGGAACTGCCGGCCTACCTGGTGCCGGCCGGGCGGGCGGTGCCGCTGCCGTACAACGGGTCGGTGGCCCGGATCGCCTTCGGCCCGGTCTCCACTGCCCGCGTCCGGCGCTGGCTGGCCCGCGGCGAGTTCGACGTGCTGCACGTGCACGAGCCGCTCACGCCCAGCCTGTCGCTGCTCGCGGTGCTCTCCGCGCGCGGCCCGGTGGTCGCCACGTTCCACACCGCGATGACCCGCTCCCGCACGCTGGCCATCGCGCAGAACTTCCTCCAGCCGGTGATGGAGAAGATCACCGCGCGGATCGCGGTCAGCGAACTGGCCCGCAAGGTGCAGGTGGAACACCTCGGCGGCGGCGCGGTGGAGATCCCCAACGGGGTCGCGGTGCGGAAATTCGCCTTGGCTGCGCCATTGCCGGGATGGCCCGGCGAAGGCGGTGCTCTCGGTTTCCTCGGCCGTTTCACCGAGTCCCGCAAGGGCTTCCCACTTGTCCGTACGGCGTTCGTCACGCTCGCCGCCGAGCGGCCCGGCCTGCGCCTGCTCGTGGCCGGCCCGGGCGACCGGGACGACCTGTTCGACGAGATCCCGCGCGAACTGCACTCCCGGGTCGAGTTCCTGGGCCTGGTCAGTGAGGCGGACAAGGCCCGCATGCTGCGCAGCGTCGACGTCTACGTCGCCCCGAACACCGGCGGCGAGAGCTTCGGCATGATCCTCACCGAGGCGATGGCGGCCGGCGCCGCGATCGCCGCCAGCGACCTGGACGCGTTCCGTCGGGTATTGGACGGCGGCCGGGCCGGCGCGCTGTTCCCGACCGGCGACCAGGCCGCGCTCACCGCGCTGCTGGGTGAGCTGCTCGACGACCCGGCCCGGCGGGCTGACCTGGCCTCCTGCGCCCGTCAGGCGGTCCGGACGTTCGACTGGCCGAGTGTGGCCGCCCGGGTTCTCGAGGTCTACACCACGGCGATCGAGGCGACCGACGGGCGCGTCTTCGACGACGACGGGGCCTGATCGGCTCGGGGCAGGTGCCGGTCCGACACAATCCGGCACTACGATGCCCCGCATGTGGTGGGTGGTGGGTGTCGTCGTGCTGGCCGCGATCTTCTCGGCGTACCTCGGCTGGACCGCCCAGCGGGTCGAGCGGGTGCACGCCCGCGCCCAGTCCGCCGAACGCGCCCTCGACGCCCACCTGCTGCGCCGCGCCGCGGCCGCCGCGGTCGTCGCCGAGCACCTGGAGTCGGTCGAGCTCTACGCCGCCGCCCGGCTGGCCCTGGACGCCGAGCCGGACGAGCGCGAATCCGCGGAGAACGACCTCACCCGCCAGTTGCAGGGCATCGCCCTGGACCCGCTCGACACGGCGGCCCGCACGCTGATCGTCAGCAGCCGGCGGGTGGTGCTGGCCCGCCAGGTGCACACCGACCTGGTGCGGGACGCGCTGACCGCGCGCCGCCGCAAGTTCGTCCGGGTGCTGCGGTTGCCGGGGCGGTATGCGCGGCCCCGTTACTTCGACATCGTCGAGCCGGTGATGCCCCCGTTGCCGATCCCGGCGTCGTCCCCGGAGACCCCATTGCCTGCTCAGGCCATGTAAACGTTATCCACACCGCGGCTTTGTCCACAGCCCCCGAGAAACGCCCCCCGAAAACGCGCGACAATTACGGCAGAGGCGGTGGCCCCCCTTTGGGAGGGCGGGTCCTGCTCTCTGCGGGGAAGAAATCTCTTAAGTCTCTTTTAAGCGCGTAAAAAGGACTTTAGAATCACAAAGTAGGTTTTCTGGAGGGGCTGGCGCGGGCCCGGCGGGCTTGCCAGGCGCCCTTCGCCTCCGGTCGCCGTTGCTGCCGCCGCTTGCGGCGCGCCGTGGCCGCCCGCCCATCAGCCCTCACCGCCCGGCCACCCGGCTGGCACTCACGGTCGGCAAACGGCCGGAGATCAGCCGTCAGCGCCAGCTCAACGCACTCGGCTGGTGCTGACGGCTGTAAGGGGGCCGGGGGACAGCCGCTGTTGCCAGCTCAACGCACTCGGCTGGTGCTGCCGGCCGTAAAGGGGCCGGGGGCAGCCGCTGTTGCCGGCTTGGCGTGCTCGGCTGGTGCTGGCGGCGGTAAGGGGCTGTGGGGCGGCCGCTGTTGCCAGCCGGTGTGGCTTGGCCGGTGTTCAGGGTTGTGGTGCTCAGGGTTGTGTCAGGCCGGTTGTGCTCACGGCTCCCGGCATGCGGATGGGCCGCCCGCCGGGGACGGCCCATCTCGAGTGAGCTGACTACCAGCCGCGCTCGGCGAGCCGGTGCGGCTGGGGGATCTCGTCGACGTTGATGCCGACCATCGCCTCGCCCAGCCCGCGCGACACCTTGGCGATCACGTCCGGGTCGTCGTGGAACGTGACGGCCTTGACGATCGCGGCGGCCCGCT
This sequence comes from Actinoplanes sp. L3-i22, assembly GCF_019704555.1. Taxonomy (NCBI): domain Bacteria; kingdom Bacillati; phylum Actinomycetota; class Actinomycetes; order Micromonosporales; family Micromonosporaceae; genus Actinoplanes; species Actinoplanes sp. L3-i22. The sequence goes on along the minus strand of NZ_AP024745.1, from coordinate 9,848,990 downwards.
GCTCCGGGTTGCCGGACTTGAAGATGCCCGAGCCGACGAACACGCCCTCGGCGCCCAGCTGCATCATCATCGCGGCGTCGGCCGGGGTGGCGATGCCGCCCGCGGTGAACAGCACGACCGGCAGCTTGCCCGCCGCGGCAACCTCCTTGACCAGCTCGTACGGCGCCTGGAGCTCCTTGGCGGCGACGTACAGCTCGTCCTCCGCCAGGGTCTGCAGGCGGCGCAGCTCGCCCCGGATCTTGCGCATGTGGGTGGTCGCGTTCGACACGTCGCCGGTGCCGGCCTCGCCCTTGGAGCGGATCATCGCGGCGCCCTCGGTGATCCGGCGCAGCGCCTCGCCCAGGTTGGTGGCGCCGCACACGAACGGCACGGTGAACTGCCACTTGTCGATGTGGTTGGCGTAGTCGGCCGGGGTCAGCACCTCGGACTCGTCGATGTAGTCGACGCCCAGCGACATCAGCACCTGGGCCTCGACGAAGTGTCCGATCCGGGCCTTGGCCATGACCGGGATCGAGACGGCGTTGATGATGCCGTCGATCATGTCGGGGTCGGACATCCGGGACACGCCGCCCTGGGCCCGGATGTCGGCCGGGACGCGCTCCAGCGCCATGACGGCCACGGCGCCGGCGTTCTCGGCGATCTTCGCCTGCTCGGGGGTGACGACGTCCATGATCACGCCGCCCTTGAGCATCTCCGCCATGCCGCGCTTGACGCGGGCGGTTCCGACGGCGGGCTGGTTCTCAGACATACGACTCCTCGTGCGAATGTTCGGTAAGGCGATGCTACGAAGCGGTGCGTGGACCCCTCGATAGCCAATCGACCCCCCGGTGGCCTGCATTAGCCCCGCGGAAACGGCGTCCTAGAGTTGACGGCGTGAACATCGGAGTGCTGGCCCTGCAGGGCGACGTGCGTGAACACCTGTCCGCCCTGGCCGAGTCGGACGTGCTGGCCCGGCCGGTGCGCCGGCCGGAGGAACTGGCCGATGTCGACGCGCTGGTGATCCCGGGCGGCGAGTCCACCACGATGAGCAACCTGGCGATCACCTTCGGACTGCTCGACCCGGTGCGGAAGCGGATCGCGGACGGCATGCCGGTGTACGGTTCGTGCGCCGGCATGATCATGCTGGCGACCACGGTGCTGGACGGCCGTCCCGATCAGGAGACGTTCCAGGGGATCGAGATGACCGTCCGGCGCAACGCGTTCGGCCGGCAGGTGGACTCGTTCGAGGCGCCCGTGGAGATCGAAGGCATCGAGGACGGCGAGTTCCACGCGGTCTTCATCCGGGCCCCGTGGGTCGAGCAGATCGGCCCCGACGTGCGGGTGCTGGGCCGCGTAGCTTCCGGCGCCGCCGACGGTAGGATTGTCGCCGTTCGGCAGGGGAACCTGCTCGCCACGGCATTCCACCCGGAGCTGACCGGCGACCTTCGTGTCCACCGGTACTTCGTCGAGATGGTCCGCCAGGCCGCACCCGCACGGTAGACACGGAGGTTACGCATGTCCGGCCACTCCAAGTGGGCGACGACCAAGCACAAGAAGGCTGTCGTCGACGCCAAGCGCGGCAAGATGTTCGCCAAGCTGATCAAGAACATCGAGGTCGCGGCCCGGACCGGTGGCGGCGACCCGTCCGGTAACCCCACGCTCTACGACGCCATCCAGAAGGCGAAGAAGTCGTCGGTTCCGAACGACAACATCAACAACGCGGTCAAGCGCGGCTCCGGCCTGGAGGCCGGCGGCGCCGACTGGCAGACGATCATGTACGAGGGGTACGGCCCGAACGGCGTCGCCCTGCTGATCGAGTGCCTGACCGACAACCGGAACCGCGCGGCCACCGAGGTGCGCACCCGGCTGACCCGTAACCACGGCACGTTCGCCGACGCGGGTTCGGTGTCCTACCTGTTCAACCGCCGGGGCGTGGTGATCGTTCCGAAGGGCGGGCTGACCGAGGACGACATCATGCTCGCGGTGCTGGAGGCCGGCGCCGAGGAGATCAACGACCTGGGCGACACGTTCGAGGTGGTCAGCGAGCCGACCGACGTGGTCGCGGTGCGCACCGCGCTGCAGGACGCCGGCATCGACTACGACTCGGCCGAGTCCCCGCTGATCCCGACCATGACGGTCGAGGTGGACGAGGACGCCGCCCGCAAGGTGCTCAAGCTGATCGACGCGCTCGAGGACTGCGACGACGTGCAGGAGATCTACGCCAACTTCGACGTCTCCGACGAGGTCATGGCCAAGCTCGAAGCTGAGTGAACCGACGGCTCACCGGGCCGGTCCGCCGCTGGCGGGCCGGCCCGCCGCGTGTCCAGCCCCGGCCGTGGTTCGGCCCGGCCAGGTGTGCGGCCCCGGCCGTGGTTCGGCGCGGCCAGGTGTGCGGCCCCGGCCGGGCGTTCAGCTCCCGCCCGAGGCCAGCCAGGTCATCGACTGGATCATGGCGATGACCAGGGCGAGGCCGCCGATGATCAGGCGGGCGACGCGGCGGTGCTCGGCGCGCCGCCAGGCGTGACACCAGGCCACGGTCGCGTCGGCCAGGGTCAGGAGACCGGCCCGCGCCGTACCCTCGATGATCGCGGCCTTGCGGAGAGCGATGCTCGCGCCCGGGCCGCCGACCTGGACCAACTGTCTCTCCGGGGTGCGAAGCACCCGGACCTCGACCGGATAGAGCTGGTCGTCGCGCCACGCCTTGGTCCGTCGCAGGATGCGTTTGCGCAGGTAGCCGCCCGCCTCGTCGGTGTGCGTGACGCGGCTGAGCAAGCGCACGCGGCGCCAGTGCCCGGCCAGGTCGACCAGTGCCTCCTGGTAGATCTCGTGGCCGGCCGGGTCGCCGCCGGTCAGGCGCAGCGCCTCGGGCCGCAGCTCACCCTCGTGCGCGGCGACGGCGACGACGAAGTCCGGTGGTGGATCGTCGTCCATGGGCGGAATGAGGTACATGCCGGCCTCCCTCGCCCATCGTCGAGGCGTGTCGGCGGCGGGCGCAAGAGGGCCGCGTATTAGGGTGTCGAACACACGTACGTGAGGGGAGGCCGTGATGCGCGTGCTCGGCATCGATCCGGGTCTCACCCGGTGCGGCGTCGGCGTGGTCGAGGGCGTGCCCGGCCGCCCGGGCACGTTGATCGACTACCACGTGGTCCGCAGTGATCCGGACGAGGACATCGCCCTGCGCCTGCTGCATCTGGACCGGAGCCTGGCCGAGCTGGTCGCCCGGCACCAGCCCGAGAGCGTGGCCGTCGAGCGGGTGTTCGCGCAGCACAACACGCATTCGGTGATGGGCACGGCGCAGGCCAGCGCGGTCGCGATCCTGGCCGGGTCGCGGGCCGGGCTGCCGGTGCAGACCTACACTCCGAGCGAGGTGAAGGCCGCCGTCACCGGCTCCGGCACCGCGGACAAGGCGCAGGTCACCGCCATGGTCACCCGGCTGCTGCGGCTGGACGCCCCGCCGAAGCCGGCCGACGCGGCGGACGCGCTCGCTATCGCCATCTGTCACATCTGGCGCGGGGGCACCCGCGCGAAGATCCAAGCCGCGGCGATCGCCGCCGCCCGCAGGAGCAGCCGATGATCGCCAGCGTGCGCGGTGTGGTCACCGCGATCCTCCTGGACAGCGCCGTGGTCGAGGTCGGCGGTGTCGGCATGCGCGTGTTCTGCACGCCGAACACGCTCGCCTCGCTGCGCACCGGCACCGAGGCGCGGCTGGCCACCACGCTGATCGTCCGGGAGGACTCGCTCACCCTCTACGGTTTCGCCGACGACGACGAACGGCAGCTCTTCGAGCTGCTTCTCACCGCGAACGGCGTCGGCCCGCGGATCGCCCAGGCGGTGCTCGCGGTGCATCAACCCGATGCCGTACGCCGTGCGCTCGGCGGCGGTGACATCGCCGCCCTGACGCAGGTCCCGGGGATCGGCAAGCGCGGCGCCGAGAAGATGATCGTCGAGCTGAAGGACAAGATCGGCCCGATCGGGTTCGGGGACGGCGGCGGCACGAGCGTGCTGGCCGGCGGCTGGCAGGAGCAGGTCCGCCAGGGTGTCGTCGCGCTCGGCTGGAGCGCCACGCAGGCCGATCAGGCGGTCGCCGTGATCACCGAGTCGATCGACGGCGAGGTGCCGCCGGTGCCGGTGCTGCTGCGCCAGGCGATCCGGCTGCTGGGCAAGACCCGATGAGCTCGTTCGAGGGCGACGACCTGGTCTCGCCGCTGGTCGAGGACACCGAGCTGGACGCCGAGGCGAGCGTCCGGCCGCGCCGGCTGGCCGACTTCATCGCCCAGCACCGGGTCCGCGACCAGCTGGAACTGCTGCTCAAGGCGTCGATGGGCCGGGGCACGCCGCCGGACCACATCCTGCTCTCCGGCCCGCCGGGGCTGGGCAAGACCACCCTGGCCAACATCGTCGCCGCCGAGCTGGGCACCGCGATCCGGACCACCAGCGGCCCGGTGATCGAGCGCTCCGGCGACCTGGCCGCGATCCTGACCGGCCTCTCCGAGGGCGACGTGCTCTTCATCGACGAGATCCACCGGATCGCCAAGCCGGCCGAGGAGCTGCTCTACAGCGCGATGGAGGACTTCCGGGTCGACGTGGTGGTCGGCAAGGGGCCCGGCGCCACCGCGATCCCGCTGGACGTGGAGCCGTTCACGCTGGTCGGCGCGACCACCCGGGCCGGCCTGCTGAGCGGGCCGATGCGCGACCGGTTCGGCTTCGTCGCGCACCTGGACTTCTACTCACCCGCCGACCTGGACGCGCTGCTGCACCGCTCGGCGCGGATCCTCGGGGTGCCGATCACGCCGGAGGGCGCCTCCGAGATCGCCGGCCGGTCCCGGGGCACGCCGCGGATCGCCAACCGGCTGCTGCGCCGGGTGCGGGACTACGCCGAGGTGCGCGGGGACGGCGTGGTCACCCTGGCGATCGCCCGGGCGGCGCTGCAGGTCTACGACGTCGACGCGCTCGGCCTGGACCGGCTGGACCGGGCCGTGCTGCGGGCGCTGATCGACTCGTTCAAGGGTGGGCCGGTCGGTTTGTCCACTCTTGCAGTTGCCGTCGGTGAGCAGTCCGACACCGTGGAAGAGGTGTGTGAGCCGTTCCTGGTGCGGGCCGGGCTGCTCGCGCGTACCCCGCGGGGCCGGGTCGCCACCGAGGCGGGCTGGGCGCATCTCGGCCGCACTCCACCCCAGGACGGCAGGTCCGGGGTGTTTCAGGGGGACCTGTTCGCACGAGATACATAAATATCCCTCGTGATGTGAACGTGACGTGTGCCGCATTCGTAGTCTCCAGGTTGACCGATTAGACTCGCCCCCGCTTCAACCCGGATGTTTTGACGCCCCGGCACGCCTCGACAGAGGGTCCGGTGGCCTACGGAAGGCTTTCTTCTCGTGTACAGCGTGGCCCAGTCCGCAGGCGGTGGTGGTTCACTGAGCCTGTTCCTGCCCTTCATCCTCATCCTCGGTGTGTTTTATTTCCTGGTGATGCGGCCGCAGCAGAAGCGGCGCCGTGAGGCGATGGAACTGCAGAACAAGCTCGGCGCCGGCGACACGATCGTCACCATCGGCGGCCTGCACGGCACCGTGGTGAGCGTCGAGGACGACGTGGTGCTGCTGGAGATCGCGCCGGACGTTCAGGTGCGCTTCGCCCGTCCGGCGATCGCCAAGGTGGTCACCCGTGCCGACGAGCCGGTCGCCGGGTCCGCCGAGGACGCCGACGATCTCGAGGCAGCCGAGGACGAGACCGTGACCAGCACGGACACCCTCACCGAGGAGCCGCCGAACCCGGTCGTCGACGTTCGCAAGAAGGACTGACAAGATCCATCCTGGACCGGCCCGCGGCGTCCCTGCCGGCGGGTCCGGTCCGTCCCGGCCGCCGCCCGACCGTCCGACGGCCGGCCACCGATCGAGAGTGCCGCGCGGGTCGCGCGGCCGAAAACAGGGAGACCTAACGCCGTGGCACGACCACCACAGGGACAGATGCATCCTGGACGCCAACTCGGCGTGCTCGGCCTGATCTTCGTCGTCCTGTATCTGCTGGTCTTCTTCGCGGGTGGAGCCAGTGGCAGCTTCACCAACCGCCTGAAGCCGAAGCTGGGTCTCGACCTGGTCGGCGGCACGCAGGCGACCTACATCGCCACCCAGGCCGGCGGCGCGCCGACCAAGGAGGCCATGGACCAGGCCCGCCAGATCATCGCGAACCGCGTGAACGCCCTCGGCGTCTCCGAGGCCGAGGTGGTCGTCCAGGGCAACAACACGATCGTGGTCTCGCTCGCCGGTAAGGCCGACGACCAGCTCAAGGACCTCGGCAACGCCGCGAACATGCGCTTCCGGCTGCTGATCGGCACGACCATGGACATCTCCGCCAGCGCGCTGAACCCGGCCTCGCCGGCGCCCAGCGCGTCCGCGAGCGGCGCTGCCCCGTCGGCCAACCCGTCCGGCTCGGTCGCCCCGTCGACCGGCGCGAGCGCCCCGTCGGTGGTCGCCAGCCCGTCGACCGGTGGCCAGGGCGGTGGCGAGGCGGTGCCGAGCGCCACCCCGTCGGTCGCCCCGAGCGTGGCCCCGTCGGCCGCGGCCCCGGCCGCCACCCCGACCGCGGCTCCGGCTCCGGTCTCGGCGAGCGTGCAGGAGCAGCGTGCCGCGGTGGAGAAGAAGATCGGCGCGAAGCTGTGGGCCCAGGCCGACAAGCTGACCGCCCCGGTCGACCTGACCACCGACCCGAAGGCCGGCCTGGTCTACAAGCCGTTCAACGCGCTCACCCCGGCCGAGGTGGCCGTGCTGAGCACGAACATGCAGATGTACGTGCCGACGATCAGCTGCGACCAGCTCGACAAGCGGCCGAACGGCTCGATCGACAAGGCCGAGGACCAGGTCGTCGCGTGCTACAGCGGCCAGGCCAAGGTGCTGATGGACCAGGCGAAGGTGGTCGGTGACGACATCTCCAGCGCCAGCCCGCAGCTCGACCAGCAGAACGGCCAGTGGGTCGTCTCGCTCGACTTCAAGAGCGAGGGCCAGAAGAAGTGGGCCGACCTGACCCGGGTGGCGTTCAACGCGACCTCCAGTGACCCCTGCTTCACCGCCGTCCAGGCGCTCTACGGCTCGGCCGACCACTGTGCGGTCGCGGTCGTGCTGGACAAGGAGATCCTGTCGGCGCCGCAGATCCAGGCCGTGCTGACCGGCTCCTCGCAGATCACCGGCAGCTTCACCGTGACCACCGCGAAGCAGCTGGCCGACCAGCTGAAGTTCGGCGCGATCCCGGTGACCTTCTCGGCCGGCCCGATGCAGACCGTCTCCGCGACGCTCGGCCTGCAGCAGCTCGAGGCGGGCCTGCTCGCCGCCGCGATCGGCCTGGCCCTGGTGGCGCTCTACGCGTTCTTCTACTACCGGCTGCTCGGCTCGGTCATCATCCTGAGTCTGGGGCTCTCCGCCCTGCTCACCTTCGGCGCGCTGGTCTTCCTCGGCCGTACCATGGGGTACACGCTGACCCTGGCGGGTATCGCCGGGTTCATCGTGTCGCTGGGTATCGCGGCGGACTCGTTCGTCATCTACTTCGAACGGCTCAAGGACGAGATCCACGAGGGCCGGACAGCCCGCAGCGCGGTGCCACGTGCCTGGCACCGGGCCCGGCGGACGATCATCTCGGCCAACACGATCACCATCATGTGTGCGGTCGTGCTGTACATCGTCTCGATCGGCGCGGTGCAGGGCTTCGCGTTCGCGATGGGGCTCTCCACCGTCCTCGACCTGCTCGTGGTGTTCCTCTTCCGGCACCCGATCATGACCATGTTCGCCAACACCAAGGCGTTCCTGTCGCCGCGGGTCAGTGGCCTCGGCCGGGTCCTGCGCCGCAATTCGACCGAGGAGCCCGTCTCCTCGCGTGTGAAGGAGGCCTGAAATGGCCCGTCAAGGTCTCGCGTCCCGCCTCTACGCGGGTGAAGCCAACATCGACATCGTGGGCCGCCGGAAGATGTGGTTCACGATCGCGGCCGCGCTGGTGCTGATCTCGATCGGCAGCTTCGTGATCAAGCAGTTCGAGCTCGGCATCGAGTTCTCCGGGGGCACCTCGTTCAGCGTGCCGGCCGCGGCCGGTGGCAAGACGCTGACCCAGGACGAGGTCTCCAACGCCGTCGAGAAGGCCGTTCAGCAGGCCAACCCGGACGCCTCGATCAGCACCACCCAGCAGGTCGGCGAGGGCAAGGACGCCAGCTACACGGTGCGCGCCTCGGCGCTCACCACCAGCGAGGCGGAGGGCGCCAAGGCCAGCCTGGTCAAGGACCTCGGGCTGGACGCCACCAAGATCAGTGACAACCAGGTCTCGGCGGCCTGGGGCGGTCAGGTCACCAAGCAGGCGGTGATCGGTCTGATCATCTTCCTGGTGCTGGTGGTGGCGTACCTGATCATCCGGTTCGAGGTGCGGATGGCCGTGGCGGCGCTCGCCTCGCTGCTGTTCGACCTGGTGATGACGGCCGGGGTGTACTCCCTGGTCGGCTTCGAGGTGACGCCGTCCACGGTGATCGGCTTCCTGACGATTCTCGGCTACTCGCTGTACGACGTGGTCGTGGTCTTCGACAAGGTCCAGGAGAACACCCGCGGTATTACCGCGGGCAGCACCCGGACCTACTCCGAGGCCACCAACCTGGCGGTCAACCAGACCCTGATGCGCTCGCTGAACACCGGTCTGGTGGCGCTGCTGCCGGTCGGCGGCCTGCTCTTCATCGGCGCCGGCCTGCTCGGCGCGGGCACCCTGAAGGACCTCGGCCTGGTGCTCTTCGTCGGCATGGGCTTCGGCGTGCTCTCCTCGATCCTGTTCGCGGCGCCGGTGCTCAGCGCGCTGAAGGACCGGGAGCCGAAGATCAAGGCGCACAACGCCCGGGTGCTGGCCCGGCGGACCAACCGGTCGGACGACGTCGCCAAGGGTGACCGGGTCCGCCCGGTGAACGCCGCCGACTCGGACGTCCCGGCGATGGCCGGCAGCACCACCCCGCGCCCGGGCGCCCGCCCGCAGGCCCGGCGTAACGGCAACCGCCCCGGCACCAAGCGGTAGCGGTAAAGAGCACTCTCCGAAGGCCCGTCACCGCACCAGCGGTGGCGGGCCTTTAGGCTGTCCGCCGTGACTAGCGAGAATGCCCCCGTGACCGGCGACAGCGGCCCGGAACTGGCCGCCCTGGTGGCCGGCGCCAGCGTCGACGTGCCGGACTTCCCGAAGGCCGGCGTGGTCTTCAAGGACCTGATGCCGCTGTTCGCCGACGGCGCGGTGTTCCGGCAGGTGATCGACGGGATCGTGGCGCACCACGGGGCCGGCTCGTTCGACGTGGTGGCGGGTGTCGAGGCGCGCGGGTTCGTGGTGGCGGCGGCGATCGCGTACGCGACCGGCACCGGCGTGGTGCCCATCCGCAAGGCCGGCAAGCTGCCGCGCAAGGCCCTGTCCGCCTCGTACGCGCTGGAATACGGCGAGGCCACCCTCGAGGTGCACGAGGACGCGTTCATCGCGGGACAGCGCGTCCTGGTGGTCGACGACGTGCTCGCCACCGGTGGCACGGCGGCCGCGGCGATGGACCTGGTGGAGCGGGCCGGGGGCACGCTGTCCGGCTTCTCGGTGCTGCTGGAGCTGGGTTTCCTGGACGGACGGGCGAAGCTGGGACCACGTACGGTGCACGCGCTGTTGACCGTTTGATCCGGCTTCGCTGCTCTTCGCCCGGCCGGGCCGGCTGATTCCGCTGGTTCGGCCGAGCCAATCGCCATCGTGGTGCGGGTAGGATGGTCGTTCCAGAGGGCCACCCCTGGAAGTGACCGGTGCCGGGAGTTCCCGGTGCTGATCGCGACAACTTGGCGCAGGTGATGAGGAGGCCGGTGTCCAGCGACGTCGTTCCTCCGGCGGAGGGCACGGTGCAACCGACCCAGAATTCGCGGACCGGCGCGGGCGAGGTCACGCCCGCTGACCAGCCCCGACCGGACGAGAAGACCTCTGCCAACGGAAACGGGGCGGCGCCCGCGGTTTCCGCTGAGCTCGAGCCCGCCCCACCATCCGCGACCGGTGAGACCACCGGCTTCGGCTTCGCCAGCGCGCCCACCGGGCGGCGAGTGCGGGCCCGGCTGGCCCGGTTCAACGCCCCCTGGCAGAGCACGCAGGTCAGCGAGGTGCTCGAGCCGCTGATCGCCACGCACCGGGCCAGCCACCCCAAGGGTGACGTGCGCCAGCTGCAGAAGGCGTTCGACGTCGCCGCCCGCTGGCACTCCGGGCAGTACCGGAAGTCCGGCGACCCCTACATCACGCACCCGCTCGCGGTCGCGACGATCCTGGCCAACCTGGGCATGGACACCACCACGCTGGTGGCCGCCCTGCTGCACGACACGATCGAGGACACCGACTACGGCCTCGAGCAGATGCGCAACGACTTCGGCGCCGAGGTGGCGCTGCTGGTCGACGGCGTGACGAAACTCGATCGGGTGAAACTCGGCGACGCGGCGAAGGCCGAGACGATCCGCAAGATGGTCGTCGCGATGGCCAAGGACCCGCGCGTCCTGGTGATCAAGCTGGCCGACCGGCTGCACAACATGCGCACCCTGACCTTCCTGCCCCGCGCCAAGCAGGAGCAGAAGGCCAAGGAGACGCTGGAGATCCTGGCCCCGCTGGCCCACCGGCTGGGTATGAACACGATCAAGTGGGAGCTCGAGGACCTGGCCTTCGGGACCCTGTTCCCGAAGCGGTTCGAGGAGATCAACCGCCTGATCGGGGAGCACCAGCCGCAGCGCGAGGCGCTGCTGCGCCAGGTGACGAACCGGGTCAGCCTCGACCTCAAGTCGGCGAAGATCAAGGCCGAGACCACCGGCCGCCCGAAGCACCTCTACTCGATCTATCAGAAGATGATCGTCCGGGGCCGGGACTTCAACGACATCTACGACCTGGTCGGCGTCCGCATCCTGGTCGACACGGTCCGCGACTGCTACGCCGCGCTGGGCGTCATCCACGCGAACTGGCAGCCGGTGCCGGGCCGGTTCAAGGACTACATCGCGATGCCGAAGTTCAACATGTACCAGTCGCTGCACACGACCGTGATCGGTCCGACCGGCAAGCCGGTCGAGATGCAGATCCGGACGTTCGCGATGCACCGCACGGCCGAGTTCGGCATCGCCGCGCACTGGAAGTACAAGGAGCAGAAGGGCGCGACGATCGTCGGCCCGCCGGCCCACATCGACGAGATGACCTGGCTGCGGCAGCTGCTCGACTGGCAGCGGGAGGCGAGCGACCCGTCCGAGTTCCTGGACGCGCTGCGCTTCGACCTCTCCAGCCAGGAGGTGTATGTCTTCACGCCCAAGGGTGACGTGATCCCGTTGCCGACCGGCTCCACGCCGGTCGACTTCGCGTACGCGGTGCACACCGAGGTCGGGCACAAGTGCATCGGCGCCCGGGTGAACGGCAAGCTGGTCCCGCTGGAGTCGACGCTCTCCAACGGCGACGTGATCGAGATCTTCACGTCCAAGTCCAGCACCGCCGGCCCCACGCAGGACTGGCTCGGCTTCGTCAAGAGCCCCCGGGCGCGGACGAAGATCCGGCAGTTCTTCAACAAGGAGCGCCGCGAAGAGGCGATCGAGGACGGCAAGGACGCGATCGTCAAGGCGATGCGCAAGCAGGGCCTGCCCCTGCAGCGCATGCTGACCAGCGAGAACCTGACGACCATCGCGCGCGACCTGCACCTGCCCGACGTCACCTCGCTCTACGCCGCGGTGGGGGAGAGCACCGTCTCGGCCCAGTCCGTGGTCGCCAAGCTCGTCGCCGGCTTCGGTGGCGAGGAGGGCGCGGTCGAGGACATCGCCGAGACCGCCGTCGCGACCCGCCCGCCGCGCAACCGCAGCACCGCGCAGGATCCGGGCGTGGTGGTGAAGGGCGTCTCGGACGTCTGGGTGAAGCTGGCCCGCTGCTGCACGCCGGTGCCGGGGGACGCGGTGTTCGGTTTCGTCACCCGTTCCGGTGGCGTCAGCGTGCACCGGGAGGACTGCGCCAACGCCGAGGACCTGCGCGAGCAGCAGGAACGCGTCGTCGAGGTGAGCTGGAAGCCGACCTCCGCGTCGACGTTCCTGGTCGCCATCCAGGTGGAGGCGCTCGACCGGCACAAGCTGCTGGCCGACGTGACCCGGGTGCTCTCCGAGGAGCGGGTGAACATCCTGTCCGCGACGGTGACCACGACGCGGGACCGGGTGGCGGTCAGCCGGTTCACGTTCGAGATGGCCGATCCGAAGCATCTCGGGCACCTGGTCGCGGCGGTCCGCAAGGTCGACGGCGTCTTCGACGCCTACCGGGTGACCTCCGGCGCCTGACCCGGCCCGAAACCGGCCCAACCTCGCCCGGCCGGAAGACGACACGAGCGCCGCCCGAGTTTCTCGAGCGGCGCTCGTTCATGAACGCATCGGCCGGCCCGCGGGAGCGGGTGGCGCGGCCGGGCCTGCGGCAGGGGCGGCCTAGCGAGGGTGAGTGGCCACGAATGCGCGAGTCGCCGGGGCGGACCTGATGGGCAGCGGCCTTGCGACGTGGGGCTGCCAGGGGGCTCCGAGGTCCGTACCGAAAAGAAAAAGGGCGACCCGAAGCGGGCCGCCCCTTTCCGCAGAGCTTGAGGTCAGGAAACCGTCATGGTTTTGATGTCGAGTTCCTTCTTCGGGTGGCCGCCGCCGGCCGAGGCCTTGAACGCGCCGTCGTCGCCGGCCTTGACCACGCCCTGGACCAGGTCGAGGCCCTTGGTGATCTTGCCGAGGAGCGTGTAGTTCGCGGAGAGCTGGGTGTCCTCCGAGCAGATGAAGAACTGGCTGCCGGTGGAGCCGGGCTGGCCGGTGTTCGCCATCGCGATCGAGCCCGCGGGGTACGGGTTGTTCGTGTCGGTCGGCAGGTTCTCCTCGGCCATGGTGTAGCTGGGGCCGCCGGTGCCGTCGGTCTCGCGGTAGCCCTTGCCGGTGGCGAACGGGTCGCCGCACTGCAGGACCTTGAAGCTGGCCTCGTTGACCAGCCGGTGGCACTTGGTGTTGTCGAGGAACTTCTTCGACGCCAGGTACTTGTAGCTGGCCCCGGTGCACGGCGCCTTGCTGAGGTCGATCGTCGCCTCGATCGGGCCGAGGTTGGTGTCCAGGGTCAGCACGCTGGTGCCGGTGTTCGGCACGCTGGCAGGCGGGGTCCCGACATCCTTGATCTTGCCGCCCGCGCTCGCGTCGGCGGGGGTCCAGGTGCAGGCGACGGTGCCGGCCGCGGTGGCGCTGCTGCCGGCGGTCGTCTTCTTGTCGTCCTTCTTGAGGGCGTTGACGATCAGCACGGCTGCGGTGGCGACCACCACCACGGCGACCGCCGACCCGATGATCGCCTGACGGCGGCGACGGCTGCGTGCCGACGCGGCCCGCTCGGCCATCTCCTTCTCCAGCCGGGCTCGCGCCGCCGCGCGCTGCCGGTCCTTGATCGACGACACGTCGTTCCTCCTGCTGGTCTCTTCCGTGCTCACGACTGCGCGCTCGCCGAGGGATCTGCCGCGACAGTGTCAGCGGCGACGGTCAGGCTCTTGATGGTGATCTTCTCCTTGGGCTTGACCTTGTCCCCGGCGTCGTCGGCCACCGTCGGAATCTTGCCGATCGCGGCCAGCGTGTCCAGCCCGCCGGTCACCTGGCCCACGATCGAGTAGATGGGCGCGGTGGTCGGAGCGTAGTCCTTGAAGAAGATCAGGAACTGGCTGCCGTTGCTGCCGGCCGGCTGACCGAACGTGGCGACGGTGCCCTTGGGGTACAGCACCGGGGTGGTTGCCGTGGTGCCGCTGCTGGCCGACGGTTGCGGCTGGACCGGGGTGTTCTCGTCGTAGTAGCTGTACGTCGGGCCGCCCTGGTTGGAGCCGCTCGGGTCGCCACAGTGCACCGCGCCGATGTCGAGGATCTCGTGGCAGTCGGTGTTGTCGAAGAACTTCTTGCCGGCCAGGTACGAGAAGCTGGCCGCGGCGCACGGCGCGCTCGCGATGTCCAGCATCGCCGTGATCGGGCCGCCCACGTTCGTGGTGACCGTCATGGCCTCGGTGCCGGTCTCCGGAAGGTCCTTGGTGGGCGGTGTGCCCACCTCTTTCAGGGCCGAGTTGGTGGACGCGTCCAGCGGCGACCACAGGCAGATGTCGGCGGCCTCGGGCTTGGTGTTGTCGGTGGAGTCGAACGCTCCGCCGATCCACGCGCCACCGACCGCGACCAGCACCACCGCGAGGGCGGCGCCGACGCCCGCCAGGACACGGCGTCGCTTGCGCTCCCGGATGGCTCGTTTGGCCATCTGGCGATCGAATTTCGCGCGCGCGAGCTTGCGCTGCCGGTCCTTGCTGGGAGCCACTAACGCTGTCCTTCCCGGTTTATGTCAAGGGGTGCGGCACGCCACACGCTCGGGAGAGTGTACGGGTACCTCCTGAGAAAGTGGTGTGCGGCTGCCCCGCTAGGCTCGTTACGATTCGCACCTCTTTTTCGGTGGCTTTTCTGTGAGGGGGACCGGCCAGTGCTCGTCGCCAGCTTTCCGGCGCAGGCCTTCGGCACCAACTGTTATGTGGTGGCCGCGGGTCCGGGCGAGCAGTGTCTGGTGGTCGACCCGGGCATCGGCGTGCTCGACCAGTTGGACGAGGTGCTCGCGCAGCACCGGCTGTCCCCGGCCGCGGTGCTGCTCACGCATGGTCACCTGGACCACACGTTCTCCGTCGCGCCGGTCTGCGGGGCGCGCGGCATCACGGCGTACGTGCACCCCGACGATCGAGAGATGCTCGCCGATCCGTCGAAGGGGCTGAGCGCCGATCTGAATGCGTTGTTCGGCGGCCGGATGGAGTATTCGGAACCCGACGACGTCTCGGAATTGACGGATGGTGCCGTTCTTGACCTGATCGGCTTGAAGATCACCGTCGATCATGCACCCGGCCATACCGGCGGGTCGGTGCTGTTCCGCCTGCCGGGCGAGGGCTCCTCCTGGGACGCGGAGGAGCTCTGTCTCTCCGGGGACGTGCTCTTCGCGGGCTCGATCGGGCGCACCGACCTGCCGGGTGGCAGCACCCCGACGATGATGTCCTCGCTGCGGGGCAAGATCCTCCCGCTCGCCGACGACACCGTCGTGCTGCCCGGCCACGGCCCGGCCACCACCATCGGCCGTGAGCGCGCGTCGAACCCGTACCTGCGGGAGCTGATCGCGGCGCCCGGCCGCTTCCTCTGATCGTTTGTTCTTCAGGAGAGACAGTGCCTATTTCCGGCTTCCCTGAGTGGCTGCCGCCCCAGCGCATGATCGAGCAGTCCGTGCTGGACAAGATCCGATCCACCTTCGAGCTGTACGGGTTCGCCCCGCTCGAGACCCGGGCGGTCGAGCCGCTGGAGACGCTGCTCGCCAAGGGTGAGACGTCCAAAGAGGTCTATCTGCTGCACCGGCTGCAGGACGCGGCCGGCACCCCGTCCCGGGAAGATCAGCTGGGCCTGCACTTCGACCTGACGGTGCCTTTTGCTCGATTTGTCGTGGAAAATCACGGCAAATTGGTCTTCCCCTTCCGGCGCTACCAGATCCAGAAGGTGTGGCGCGGCGAGCGGCCGCAGGAGGGCCGCTACCGCGAGTTCCTCCAGGCCGACATCGACGTGGTCAACCAGGACACCCTGCCGTTCCACTTCGACACCGAGATGCCGCTGGTCATCGGCGACGTGTTCCGGTCGCTGCCGATCCCGTCGGCGACCATCCTGGTCAACAACCGGAAGGTCTGCGAGGGCTTCTACCGCGGGCTCGGCCTCGAGGACACCGCCCAGGTGCTGCGGACCGTCGACAAGCTCGACAAGATCGGGCCGGAGAAGGTGGCCGCGCTCCTGGTCGAGACCGCGGGCGCGACCGACGCGCAGGCCGCGGCGTGTCTCGCCCTGGCCGGGATCTCCACCACGGACGGCTCGTTCGTGGACGCGGTCCGGGCCCTCGGCGTCAGCGACCCGCTCCTCGACGAGGGGCTCGGCGAGCTGCTGCAGGTGGTCGAGGCGGCCAACGAGCACGCGCCGGGGCTGATCCGCGCCGAGCTGAAGATCGCCCGTGGTCTCGATTACTACACCGGCACGGTCTACGAGACCCAATTGCAGGGGTACGAGCGGTTCGGCTCGATCTGCTCCGGTGGCCGCTACGAGACGCTCGCGTCGGTCGGCAACACCCGCTTCCCCGGCGTCGGCATCTCGATCGGCGTGTCCCGGATGCTCGGCCTGCTCTTCGGGCACAACGCGCTGTCGGTGTCCCGCTCGGTGCCGACCGCCGTGCTGGTCGCGGTGCCGGCCGAGGAGCAGCGCGCCGAGTGCATCCGGATCGCCGCTGAGCTGCGCAAACGCGGCATTCCGACCGAGGTGGCGCCGACCGCGGCGAAGTTCGGCAAGCAGATCCAGTTCGCGGACCGGCGCGGGATCCCCTACGTCTGGTTCCCGGGCTCGCCGGACACGGTCAAGGACATCCGGTCCGGGGAACAGACCGAGGCGTCCGCGGCCACCTGGGCTCCGCCGCCCGGCGACATGTTCCCGGTGGTCACTGCGATGTGAGGGTACGGCGGTAAGCGCGTCCCGCCCCCGGGCGGGACGCGCTCAGCCGGTTCGCAGCTCGAAGTACGCGGTCGACCCGTCCGCGCTGAGATACAGGTCCCCGCGCAGCGGCCCGGCCGCCTTCGCCTCGGCATACCGCGCGCTGTGCCGCCACGCGGACCCGGCCGGCACGAACGCCGCCAGGTCCGGCCGGATGTCCGGCGCCGCGACCGGCGTCCAGTCGTAATCGGCGCCGAGCGCCGCGGCGTCCTCCGGCCGGAGCCGGATCACCCCCTGATACGCCTTGTCGGGCGAGGCGGGCGCGCCCCGGTCGCACGGCCCCCCGGTGATCGCCACCCGGTAGTGCACCTCGGGATAGTCACCGATGCCGGGCAGGTCCTTCGCGGTCCATCGGTGCGCGGTGTAGACGGTCTCGTTGACCTCGGCGATCTGATCCCCGCAGAGGTCCTGCTCCTTCTCCTGCAGGGCCAGCGGGACACCGCACGCGAGCAGGGCCAGCACCGCGAGTCCGATCGAGACCTGCACACCCCGTTTCACGGCGCGAGCCTAGCCCGGCCCGGCAACGCGAGCGGGCCCCCGGTCACCCGGGAGCCCGCTCGGAAAACGGCTGATCAGTACCGGACGGTGATGGTCACCCGCCGGTTCTTGTACTGGTTCTTCTTGTCGACCGGGTTCACGCCACCGGCGCCGACCACCCTGATCGGCGCGGTCACCTTCAGTTTCTGCAGGTAGGCGCGGACCGCCTTGGCCCGGCGCAGAGCGAGCTGCTTGTTGAACTTCCGGGCGGGCTTGGACTGCTGACCCGTCTGGGTGTAGCCGGTGATCGTCAGCTGCTTCGCGCCCCGGACCGAGCTCGCCAGGTCCCGCAGCACGCGCTTGGCGTTCGGGCGCAGCTCGGCGGAGAGGTACGGGAAGATGAACGTCCGCAGCTGCACCGTGTTGTTCTTCGGCTTGCTCTTGCTGACGCCCTTCACCGCGCAGGTGTCGTTGAGCACGACGAAGTTGCTGTCCTGCACGGTCTTGCCGCTCGGCGTGGTGCCGCTGAGCACGAGCTCGTGCAGGCCGCCGGTGACACAGGCCTTCTTCGGCATGGTGATGACCGCGGTGAAGTCACCGTTGCCGTCGGTCGTGCCGGAGGCGACCTGCACCGGGTCCGAGTGCATCGTCAGCACGTAGGTGGACGAGGCCATCAGCCCGCCGCCGCTGAGGCTCGCCTCGGCGCCGGCCAGGGGTGCGTCGACCTTCAGCTCGAGCGCGAGCTTCAGGTGCACGTCGTCGTCGGTGGCCGGCGGCGGTGTCGACGGACTCGACGTCGGGGTCGGGCTGCTGGTGGGCGACGGCGGGGTGGTGCTGGGCGACGGCGAGACCGTCGGGCTCGACGACGGGGTCGGTGACGGGCTCACGCTCGGCGACGGTGACGGCGTGACCACCGGCGACCCGGTGTAGGTGTACGAGTTGAGCAGCGTGCTGCTCCCGCCCAGCGTGCTGATCACGACCTCGACCGGGCCGGTATTGATGCTGGCCGGGATGGTGCAGGTGGCCTGGGTCGGCGACAGGACGGTCACCGAGGTGCAGGCGGGTCCGCCCATCGTGACCGCGCTCGCGCCGGTGAGGTTGGTGCCGGTGATGGTGAGCACTCCGCCCCCGGCGACGTCCCCGGACGCCGGTGAGATCGAGGTGATCGTCGGCGCCGGGAGATAGGTGTGCGCGGCCACCTCGGTGTCGGCGCCGCCCGGTGTGGTGAGCACGACGTTCACCGGGCCGAGGCCGCCGCCGGCCGGGATCGTGCAGGTGGCCTGCGTGGGCGACACCACGGTCACCGACGTGCAGGGGTTGCCGCCGACGCTGATCGCGCTGGTCCCGGTGAGGTTGGTGCCGGTGACCGTCATCTGGCCGCCACCGGTCAGCGGGCCGGAGACCGGCAGCACCGTGGTGATCGACGGCAGACCGTAGTACGTGTACCCGGCCAGCCGGGTGGCGGTGCCACCGGGCGCGGTGGCCACGACGTTGACCGCGCCGGCGATGCCGGGCGGGATGACGCAGGTGACCGACGTGGGGGAGACCACGACGACCGAGGTGCACGGGGCGCCGCCGATCGAGACGGCGCTGGTCCCGGTGAGGCCGGTGCCGGTGATCGTCAGGGTGCCGCCACCGACCAGCGGGCCGCCCACCGGCGACACCGACGTGACCGTGGGCGTCGCGAGATAGGTGTACGCGCCGGTCTTGGTGTCCGTGCCGTTGGGCGAGGTGACCACCACGTCGGCCGCGCCGGCGCTGCCGGGCGGGAGGGTGCAGGTGACCGACGTGGGGGAGACCACGACGACCGAGCCGCACGGGGCGCCACCGACCGTGACGGTGGTCGTCCCGGTGAGGTTGGTGCCGGTGATCGTCAGCGTGCCGCCCCCGGTCAGCGTGCCGGAGGTCGGTGCCACCGAGGTGATGCCCGGCGGAATGGTGAGCGCGAAGGTCATGCTGACCGCGCCGTCACCGCCGGCCACCGCGCTGATCGGCGCGGAGAGGGGATAGCCGTTGCCGCCGGAGCCGGCGGCCGGGCTGTTGCCGGCCAGGGTGCTGGTGGCGGCCGGCATCGCGGTGGGGTCGATGTACGTCGAGCCGCCGCCTCCGCCGGCCCCGATGTACTGGATGCCGCTGACCCGCGTGTCGGCGCCGCCGCCACCGCCGCCGGAGTAACCGCCGCCGCCGTCCCCGCCTCGCCGTGAGCCGATCACGCCGCCCGCGCCACCGGCCGCGACCGTGCCGGGCGCCGCCGACCCGCCGGCGGCGCCCGCCGTCGTCCCGGTTCCGGCCGCGCCACCGGTGCCGTTGGCGGCTCCGGCGCCGCCGCCGCCGACCAGGTAGTAACCCGGATATCCGGCGTCGGTGCCGGCAACCCCCGCGTTGCCGCCGCCGCCGTAGGACAGGCTGTTCGTGTCGACGCCGGCCCCGCCGCCGCCGGCCCCGGCGATGACCAGGGTCCCGAGCAGGACGTTCATGGCGTCGTAGACGAAGACGGCCGAGCCGCCACCGCCGCCGGCCCCGCCGAGGCCGCCGGACGGCACGCCCGCCGCGCCACCCGCGCCCACGGCGATGCCGAGGTGGTCCGCACCGACGGGCAGCGTGGCCCAGCCGGAGACGACCGCGCCCTTGCCGCCGTTGCCCCAGTAGGAGCCGGACCGGCCGCCGCCGCCACCGGCGCCGGTGACCTGCAACCCGACCACGAGCGCCCCGACCGGCACCATGATCGTCTCGGTGCCCGGGACGGTGCAGGTCGCCTGCACGCTCAGCGCGGGAGTGGTGGTCGTGCACCCGGCGGCCGCCTGTGCGGCGGAGCCGAGGCCGACGGCGTACCCGGTGGTCAGCAGCGTGGCGGTGCCGGCTACCACCCACCTCCGCCGGTGATCTCGTAGGATCCCTTGGGATAAGACAGACATTTCATCGCCATCCTCTACAAGTCGGTCTCCATCGGCGTCATCATGCAGGACCGGGGCCTGCGGCTGGAGCCGAACGAGTCCGCTCGGAGGCGGCGGGTGGTCAGGCGGTGGGGAGCTCGAAGATCAGGCAGGTCGAGGTGGCGTGGGCGATCAGTTTGCCGCGGGCGTCGGTCAGCCGGGCCTCGGCCAGCGCGGTGCGGCGGCCCTGCTGCAGGACGGTCCCGGTGCAGGTGATCAGGCCGGTGTCGATGGTGACCGGGCGCAGGAACTTCACGTTCAGGTCCATGCTGGTGTAGCCGATGCCGGCCGGCAGGGTGGTCTGGACCGAGCAGGCGGCGGCGGTGTCGAGCAGGGTGGCGATGACCCCGCCGTGCACGGTGCCGATCGGGTTGTAGTGGAACTCCTGCGGGGTGAGCGTGATGGTGACGCTGCCCGGCTCGACCTGGAGGCGGTCACCGGAGATGAGCTGCATGATCGGCGGGGGCGGGATCTCGCCGGCCGCCATCGCGCGCAGCACGTCCAGGCCGCTGCGCTCGACGAAGAGCTTGGCGTGCTCGGCCGGGTCGGTCCAGGTGAACGTACGCTCGCGCGCCTGAGTCTGCGTCATGGACCCAGGCTGGCACAGGCTTGCTGCGTCTGTCTACGAGACCTAGCTTGGAGCGCATGGTCGCGCATGTCACACCGCCGGAAGCCCTCGACTGGGACGTGGACAACTGCACCATCTCGCGGGCGATGGAGATCCTCGGCGAGAAGTGGACGATGGTGGTGCTGCGCGAGATCTTCTCCGGGATCCGCCGTTTCGAGGACATGCGGGTACGCACCCGGATCCCCCGGCAGGTGCTGACGAATCGGCTGTCCGCGCTGGTCCGGGCCGGGGTGCTGCGCCGGGAGCCGTATCGGGAGCCGGGCGCCCGGGTGCGTCACGAGTACCGGCTGACCGAGAAGGGGTTCGACCTCTATCCGGTGATGATCGCCCTGGCCGGCTGGGGCAACCGCTACCTGGCCGACCCGGCCGGGCCGCCGATCCAGTTCGTCCATTGGGACTGCGGGGCGGAGCTGCACGCCGAGCTGCACTGCGCCGAGAGCCACGAGGTGACCGGCCACCGCGACGTGCTGCCCCGCCCCGGTCCGGGGGCACATCGGCGTGGCTAGATTCTGCTGGTGCTGAGAAGTGATCCGGTCTTCCGGGCGTTGTGGATCGGGGTGCTGGCCAGCAACATCGGCACCTGGATGCAGACCGTCGGCGCCCAGTGGCTGGTCGTGTCCGAGCCGGACGCGGCGACCTGGGTCAGCCTGGTGCAGACGGCCACCACGCTGCCGGTGCTGCTGTTCGCCCTGCCCGCCGGGACGGTCGCGGACGCCCTCGACCGGCGGCGACTGCTTCTCGCCGTACAGCTCAGTCTGTTTCTGATCGCAGCGGCCCTGACCGCGCTGACCGCCCTGGGGGAAGCCTCCCCCGGCGTGCTGTTGATCTTTACGTTCCTGCTCGGCTGCGGGCAGGCGCTGACCCTGCCGTCGTGGCAGGCGGTGATCCCGGAGGTCGTGCCGCACGATCAGCTGCCGTCCGCGTCCGCGCTCGGCGCGGTCAACACCAACCTCGCGCGGTCCGCCGGTCCGGCGCTGGCCGGCCTGCTCGTGGCGCACTTCGGCTCGGCCGTCGTCTTCGGCCTGAACGCGCTGTCGTTCCTGGTCTTCGCGGTGGCGCTGCTGCGCTGGAAGCGTCCGCGGCGAACCCCGGCGAGCCGTCCGGAGCACTTCACGTCCGCGCTGCGGGCCGGCGGCCGGTACGTCCGGTACTCGCCGGTGATCCGCCGGGTCCTCGGCCGGGTGCTGCTGTTCGTGCTGCCCGGCAGCGTGGTCTGGGGCCTGTTGCCGCTGGTCGCGAGCCGGGAGCTGGGGATGGGCGCGGGCGGCTACGGCACGCTGCTGGCCGCGCTCGGGGTCGGCGCGATCGCCGGGGCGCTGCTGATGCCCCGGGCCCGGAAGCTGCTGCGGACCAATCAGATGATCGCCGTGACCGGTGCCGCCTATGGTCTCGCGCTGCTGGTGATCGCGCTGGTGCCGAACCGCTTCGTGGTCACGCCGGTCCTGGTGGTGGCCGGCCTGGCCTGGATGATGCTGGTCTCCCGGATGAACGTGGCGATGCAGCTCAACCTGCCGAACTGGGTCCGGGCCCGGGCGCTGGCCATCTACCAGCTGGTCTTCGCCGGTGGGCAGGCGCTCGGCGCGCTGGCCTGGGGACAGTCCGCCGAGGCCGTCGGCCTGCGGCAGACCTTCGGGCTGGCGGCGGCACTGATGCTGGCGGGCACCTTGACGGTACGGGTGTGGCCGGTCCACACCCACGAGGACGAGGACCACACCCCGGCCGTCTACTGGGCCGAGCCGCACCTGCTCCTGCAGCCGCACCTGGACGAGGGCCCGATCCTGGTCTCCGCGACGTACCGGGTCCCGGCCGCGAACACGGTGGCGTTCGTGCGCGCGATGGACGACCTCCGCGGCTCGCGGCAGCGGACCGGCGCGATCCGGTGGGGTCTGTTCCAGGACGGCGCCGATCCGGCCGAGTTCGTCGAGGTCTACCTGGTGCCCACCTGGGCGGAGCATCTGCGCCAGCACGAGGGCCGGCTGACCGGCGACGACGAGGTGTCCGAGGAGCGGGCGGTCGCGCTCGCCGAGGGCCCGCCGGCGGTCCGTCACCTGCTGCCCGCCAAGCATTCCGATTAGCCGGATGTTTCGGTTTTGTTCCGATTAACCTCAACAGGGGCCCGGTACGGGTCCCGCTGAGGAGGCACGGTGGACGCCCGGCTACTGATCATCGGAGGCGCCGCCGGGCCGGCGTTGCTCGTCCGGTTCGTGGAGCTGGCCGGTGCCGCGTCCGCCCGGATCGTGGTGATCGCGACCGCCAGCGGAGCGCCGGAGAACACCGAGACGCACTACGTCGACACGTTCACCGCGCTGGGCGCCGGCTCGGTCCGCGCGCTGCGCCTGACCACCCGCGCCGAGGCCAACGACCCGGCGTCGGCGGCCGTGCTGCGCGAGGCCAGCGGGGTCTTCTTCACCGGCGGCGACCAGCAGCGGATCACCTCCGTGCTGGGCGGTACGGCGGTCGACTCGCTGCTGCAGGAGCTGGTGTCCGGCGGCGCCGTGCTGCTCGGCGGGACCAGTGCGGGCGCCGCGATGATGTCGGCCACGATGATCGTCGGCGGGGACGCGCCGGGCGTGACGGCTGACGCCGTACGCACCGGTCCTGGTCTGGAATTTCTTCCGGGTGTGCTGATCGATCAGCACTTCGCCCAGCGCGGGCGGCTGAATCGGCTGCTCAGCGCGGTCGCGCGCTATCCGCACGAGCTCGGCCTGGGCATCGACGAGGACACCGCGATCCTGACCGACGGCGACCGGTTCGAGGTCCTCGGCAGCGGCGCGGTCACGGTCGTCGACGCCGGCGCCGCCACCGACATCCGGGTCCCGCGGAGCGGCCCGATCGCGCTGGCCGGGGCCCGGATCCACGTGCTGCCGGCCGGGCACACCTTTCACCTCACCGGCCGCCGGCCGGGGATCGGGGACCACGCCCATGAAGATCGAGAGCCTGCGCCGCCTGCGCGGACCGAATGTGTACCTGTCCCGGCCGGCGGTGGTGGCCCGGCTCCGGCTGGCGGAGCTGACCGGGCAGGAGACCGCTGACGTCACCGGGTTCACCGAGCGGCTGCTGCGCGCGCTGCCCGGGCTGGCCGAGCACCACTGCGCGGCCGGCGCGCCGGGCGGGTTCGTCAGCCGGCTGCGCGGCGGCACCTACTTCGGGCACGTCACCGAGCACGTGTGCCTGGAGCTGTCCCAGCTGATCGGCCGGGACGTGAGCTTCGGGCGGACCGTCGCGACCGGCGAGCCCGGGCTCTACGACGTGATCGTGGAGTGCCCGGTCGACGAGTCGCCGGCCTCCCGGGTGCCGGGGGAGCTGCTGCGGGCCGCGGTCGACCTGGTGCTGGCCGTGCACGGCGGGCAGATCGGCGCGCCGGTGGAGCGGCTCGCCGAGCTGGCGGCGTTCGCCGAGCGGGAGGCGACCGGCCCGAGCACCCGGGCGATCATCGCGGCGGCCCGGCGGCGCGGCATCCCGGTCGAGCGCTTCGACGACCTGAGCCTGGTCCGGCTCGGCTGGGGCACCCGCCGGCGGATGGCCTGGGCCGCGATGACCGACCGGACCAGCGGTGTCGGCATCGACATCGCCGGCGACAAGCACGTCACCCGCAGCCTGCTCGGCGAGGCCGGCATCCCGGTGGCCGGCGGGGGCGCGGCGGGCACCGCGGAGGAGGCCGTCCGGCTGCTGCGCGAGCTGGGCGCCCCGGTCGTGGTGAAGCCCCGGCACGGGCGGCAGGGCCGGCACGTGATGCTCGGGCTGAGCACGCCGGAGGCGGTCGAGCGGGCGTTCACCGAGGCCGGCGGCGACGTGGTGGTCGAGCGGCAGCTGGCCGGCCGGGACTACCGGGTGCTGATGGTGGCCGGCGAGGTGGTGGCGGCCGCCGAGCGGATCGCCGCGCACGTCGTCGGCGACGGCCGGGCCACGCTCGCCGAGCTGGTCACCCGGGTCAACGCGGATCCCCGGCGCGGCGCGGGGCACTCCCGGGTGCTGACCCGGATCACCCTCGACGACGCGGCGCTGCGGACCGCCGGCTGCGCCGCGGATGAGGTGCCGGCCGCCGGTACGACCGTCTGGCTGCGCGACTGCGCGAACCTCTCCACCGGCGGGACCAGCCGGGACGTCACCGACCAGGTGCACCCGGACGTGACCCGGCTGTGCCAGCGGGTGGTCGCGCTGGTCGGGCTGGACATCGCCGGGATCGACCTGCGGCTGCCGGACATCGCCGCGGCGCTGCCGCCGACCGGCGAGGAGGACCCGTCGAGCGGGGTGATCGAGGTGAACGCGGTCCCCGGGCTGCGGATGCACCTGGCCCCGGTGCGCGGCCGGGCCCGGGACGTGGGCGACGCGATCGTGCGGGCGATGTTCCCCGGCGGCTCGGACGGGCGGATCCCGGCCGTCGCGGTCACCGGCACGAACGGCAAGACCACCGTGACCCGGCTGATCGCGCACCTGCTCGGCGGCGCCGGCCGGCGGGTCGGCACGGCCACCACCGACGGCGTGTACGTGGACGGCCGCCCGATCCACCTGGCCGACGCGACCGGCCCGCGCTCGGCGCAGCAGGTGCTCGGCGACCCGCAGGTCGACGTGGCGGTGCTGGAGACGGCGCGCGGCGGGCTGCTGCGGCGCGGGCTCGGCTACGACTGGACCGACGTCGGCGTGATCACCAACATCACCGCCGAGCACCTCGGCCAGGACGGGCTCGACTCGATCGAGGACCTGGCGCACGTCAAGGCGGTGGTCGCCGAGCGGGTCCGGGACGGCGGCACCCTGGTCCTGAACGCCGACGACCCGTGGGTGCGCACGCTCGCCACCCGGCCCCGGGTCCGGGCTGACCGGAAACGACTGGTGTGGTTCGGGCTCGACCCGGCCAATCCGGTGCTGACCGAGCACCTCGGGCGGGGCGGTACGGCGTACGTCCTCGACGACGGCTGGCTGGTTCAGGCCACCGGCGCCCGGCGGACGCCGCTGCTGCGGCTGGCCGAGGTGCCCGGGGCGTACGGCGGCGCCGCCCCGCACGCCACCGCGAACGCCCTCGCCGCGATCGCCGCGGCCCGGGCCCTGGGCGCCCGCCCGGACACCGTGGTGTCCCGGCTCGCCGAGTTCGACCCCGGCGTGGACAACCCGGGCCGGGGCACGCTGCTGCGCCTGGGCGACGTCTCGATCTTCCTGGACTACGCGCACAACCCGGCCGCGCTCGCCGCCACCCTGCGCACGCTGCACCGGCTCTGGGGCGCGAACCGCTGCGTGGCCGCCGTGACGCTGCCCGCCGACCGTCGTGACGACCTGCTCGCCGCGTCCGCCCAGATCCTGGCGGACGGGCTGACCCGGGCCGTGCTCTACGACGACCGGGACTCCGGGTGGCGTCCGGCCGGGGAGGTGTCCGCCCTGGTGGAGCGCGAGATGCGGGCTCGCCGGCCGCAGATCCGGGCGGTCCGCGCGGACGGCTACCGGGAGGCGGTGACGGCCGCGCTGGGGATGACGGCGCCGGGCGAGGTGCTGCTGGTGAACTACGAGAAGTGGGGGCCGATGCGGGCGTTCCTCGCCGAGCTGGGCGCGATCCCGGCCGGCGCGCATCCGGTGGTTCCGCGCACCCCGGCGATCCGCGCCACACCGCAAATTGCCCGGAACCTCACGGCAAGTGCCCCGTTGGCGTCAAGCAGTGTGACAGATCATGGACATTCTTGATCTCTCTGCGTAGCGATCGATTGACCGATCGTGCATATCTCCACCGTGGAGTGACCCGATAGTTGAAACCGCAAGTTCCGACGAAGCGGGCAATCCCCTTGTCGGCTCGTGGCGCTGCGTGACAGATTCTTAACAGAAAGCGCTTTCCTGCCCGTTCGGCCAGGTGTACACGCCGCTCGGCTGATCCCACCGACGGTAATTATTGCCTGGTAGATCGCATGGTGGGCGGCTCGAACTAACGCCTTATAGGTACTAACATCCACGCCGTCGATGGGGGATGCTCGGGATCCGTTTGGTGGGCCCGACTCGCCCGGCGTCGGGCGGCATGGCGGTGCGGTCCGGCGTTTTCCTCGAAGCGCGCATGTGGGGGCACATGAGCACGACGGACCTGCCCGGTTCGGGTCTGCTCGCCGGCCGATATCGGCTGGTGGAGCGCCTCGGCGCCGGCGGGATGTCTGTGGTTTGGCGAGGGTTCGACGAAGTGCTGGGGCGTCAGGTCGCGGTCAAGGTCCTGCCCCCGTCCACCAGCGCCGATCCCTCGTTCCGGCGACGACTGCGAGCGGAGGCACAGGCTGCGGCGCGGCTGAGCCACCCACACATCACCAACGTGTACGACTACGGCGAGGCCACCACGGTCGACGGCGAACCGGTGCCGTACGTCGTGATGGAACTGGTCGACGGCGAGTCGCTGGCGGCCGTGCTGGCCCGGGTCCGCACCATGCCGTGGAACGCGGCGGTCCGGATCAGCGCCGACGTGGCGGCCGCCCTGGCCGCGGCGCACGCCCGCGGGATCGTGCACCGCGACGTCACCCCGGCCAACGTGATGCTCACCCAGTCCGGGGCGAAGGTGGTCGACTTCGGCATCTCCGCCCTGATCGGGGAGAACGACACCGACCCGGACGGCAGCCTGCTCGGCACCCCGGCCTACCTGGCGCCCGAGCGACTGGAGGGCGGCCAGGTCAGCCCGGCCACCGACGTCTACGCGGTCGGCCTGCTGATCTACCGGATGCTGATCGGTCAGCTCCCGTGGGACGTGGGCACCACCACCGCCCTGCTGCGGGCGCATCAGTACGTGGAGCCCGAGCCGCTCCCGCCGGTCGAGGGCCTGCCCCGCGAGGTGGACGCCCTGGTCGGCCGCTGCCTGGAGAAGCGCCCGGCGGACCGGCCGCCGACCGCCGAGGTCGCGCACGTGCTGGCCGCGATCGCGGCGGGCGCGCCGATGGCCTCGTCCGGCGGCTATCAGGCGGACTGGGGCGACAGCGGCGAGGACACCACGATCCTGCCGTCCGGTTACCCGTACGCGGGGATGGGCGCGGCCGCCGCGGCCTTCTCGCCGGCCCCGCACGAGCTGGAGTCGCCGGGCAACCGGGGCCCGCAGCTGCGCCCGGGCGCCGGCGGCCCGGCCGCCGCCGCGTCCGCCCCGGCCGACAACCGTCCCCCGGGGCGCAACCGCAAGCAGGTGCGGACCCGGCGCGGCCTGATCGTGCTCGGCACCATCCTGCTGCTCAGCGGCGCGACCTACGGCTGGAGCCTGGCCGCCCCGCCGAACGGCGAGGACGCCTCGGCCAACACGCCCCTGCCGGGTCCCAGCGTGGTCCCGGCGGCCGGCAACTGCATCGTCAGCTACGCGGTCTGGGCGCAGAGCAACAACCGGTTCAAGGCCCAGGTGACGCTCGCCAACCGGGGCGACCAGCCGGTCGACGACTGGAAGCTCTGGTTCCTCATGCCGGGCGACCAGACCCTCTCCGGCGCCGGCAAGATCGACCTGACCCAGAACAAGCGGGCGGTCACCGTCGCCTCGGCGGCCGTGCTCAAGCCGCAGGAGAACACCACGCTGGAGATCACCGGCCGGTTCGCGAAGAGCAACGCCGCGCCGATGCTCTTCCAGCTCAACGGCAAGACCTGCCAGGCGTACGTGTCGAGCGAGCCCGGCGAGCCGTCCCGCCCGGTCGAGCAGCTCTCCGACGGCACCACCCGGCTCGGCGCGCCCGCGTCGGAGTCCCCGGCGCCGGGCATCTCGGTCGACCCGAGCGGCATCGTGCACATCACGCCCACCAGCGGGACGCCGACCATCGGGACGACCACCCCGAGCACCGGCACGAACACCTCGGCGACGCCGTCCACCGGCACCACCACGTCGGCGACGCCGTCCAAGAGCGTGGAGCCGAACCCGCCGACCACCGAGCCGACCACGACGCCGCCCACCACGACGGCGACCACGGATCCGCCGGCGCCGCCCGCGCCGGGCACGTCGGTCATCGGCTGCGAAGAGGAAGTCGACTGCTGATCGCCGGATCTTCACCGGGGCCGGAGACGATTGCCGGCCCCGGCGCCGGGTACATCAGACACTGCGCGGGAAAACCAGAGGTTGATCAGGTGTTCGCCGCGTTACGGTGAAGACGGGAACGACAGGCGCTCTGCTTCCATCCGCCCCCGGGAAGTCAGCCGGGATTGCGGAACTTTCGCACGGCGTGGCTGCCGATCGGCAAGCTCCTCGCGGAGATGATGGACTCGGTGTCCGCGAGCGCAGGCCGGACAACCAAGCAGGTCGTCGCAACGGGGAGTTCGACAAATGATCAGCACTGTGAAGGATCTGGCCGCCGAGGCACTGTTCGTCTCGTGCCTGCAACCGTCCGAGGACCCGACCCGAGCCACGCTGGAGGACGCGATCACCACGATGATCCTTCAGTACGGCAGTGACGGATGCGCCGCCGGCGTGGCCACCGAGTTCGGTGACCACCCCGATGTCGCGGTCCGCCGGATGCGCTGGGTGCAGACGGAGCTGGACGAGGTCGTGCAGATGCACGCCCCGGTTCTGCACTGATCCCCTGAAGAAGAAGACGATCCGCGTGACCTGAGGGTCAGGCGGGTCGTCGTGTTTTCCGGGCCCGGGCGCCTGTCGACCTGAGGCTTTATGTGAAAAAACTCCACAAAAGCAACCGATTTCCGCCGCCCCTGCACCCAACAGCGACCACTGTTCTTCTCGTCAGCCGGCTTCACCAGCCGGTTCGTACGAGCGAGGAGGACTACGTGACCGCCACGACTCAACTCCCCGCCACCATCGGCAGCATCATTCACGACGCGCCCTCGGCGCGCGACATCGAGGACCTGATCCGCGAGCACATGCCGATGGTTGGCCACCTGGTCCGGGAATTGCTCAACCGGGTGCCCGGCCACGTCCACTCGGACGACCTCTCTTCAGCCGGATTCGCGGCGTTGCTCGGAGCGGCTCGCTCCTTCGACGTGACCCGCGGCATTCCCTTCCACCGCTTCGCCGCCGTCCGGATCCGTGGCGCGCTGCTCGACGAGCTGCGTGGCCAGGACTGGGCGAGTCGGTCGGTGCGGGCCAGGGCCCGGCGGGCCGCCACCGCTCGGCAGGAGCTCACCGCCGCACTCGGTCGCACCCCCAGTGACGCCGAGGTCGCGGAGATGCTCGGAATCAGGGTGTCCGAACTGGCGAGTGTCGAGGATGACGTGCAGAAGGCGTCTCTGCTGAGCCTTCAGGGCTTCCCCACCGGGGCGGCCGAGGAGATGGTGCCGGAGCTGTCCGAGGGACCGGAGGATCTGCTGCTCAAGCGGGAGCGCCTGGGCTATCTGCATCAGGCCATCCAGGCACTGCCCGAACGGCTGCGTCAGGTCGTGGAGGAATCGTTCCTGCAGGAACAGCCGCTCAGCGAGGTGGCGGCCCGGCTCGGCGTGACCGAGTCACGGATCTCCCAGCTGCGTACCGAGGCACTCCGGTTGCTGCGGGAGGGCCTGAACAGCTCGCTCGCACCGGAGCTGCTGACCGTCGCGGCCGGCGGGCCCCGGACCCGCAAGGGATGTTTGCAACGACGCCGCACCGAGTACTTCGCGAAGGTGCAGCAACAGGGCAATCTGCACACGCGGCTGGCCCTGACCGACAGCCACGGCGTACCGATCGCCGTCGCTGCCTGATTCGTGGTGGGGGGCGGCCTTCGGGCCGCCCTTCAACTTCACGATCAAAAGCCCGCTTGGGTACGGCCGGAGCCCCGCGCCCGCCCTTGCCCAGGCCCCCATTCCACCCCGCCGCCGCCACCCCGCCGCCGGCCCGGCCATCCCCGGCGCGCGCCCCGCCCGGCACCGCCCCGCGGGGCACGCGCACGGCCCGCCGCCGCGGGCATGGTCTTGGTCGGCGCGCCTCGCTCCACCCCGCCGCCGCGGGCACGGTCTTGGTCGGCGCGCCTCGCTCCACCCCGCCGCCGCGGGCACGGTCTTGGTCGGCGCGCCTCGCTCCACCCCGCCGTTGCTGGCACGGTCTTGGTCGGCGCGCGAGCTGTTCTGCTGGGTGGCTCAGGCGGCGGCCGGGATCCTCGGCTGAGCGTTCGTCGGGCGCTGGGCAGTCACGTGAGCCGCGCAGAACGGGTCGAGCGCGGCCCGGACCTCGCGAATGTCCGCACCGACGGCGGTGGCCAGCAACCCTGGGCCGGCCAACGGCATGACCGCCACGGTCGGCGTCGTCACGGTCGCCGGCCCGGCGTTCCCCCGTACCGCGGTCTGTTGACCGAGGTCTGCCCGGATTGCGGAGTCCGGACCGAGGTCTGCCCGGATTGCGGAGTCCGGGCCGGCGGTTATGACGGTGCCGATGGCGCGGGCGCTGCCCAGGACCGCGGCGCCGGTCCAGCCCGGGGCGCGCGGGCCCACGGCGAGTTCGTGACGGTAGAGCGCGCTCCCGTCGTACCGAACAAGGGTGTCAGCGACGAAGTCGCCGGAGGTCTCCCCGTGCCGACCGCAGACCAGGTCGTCGCGCCACAACAGTGACCCACCGGCCTCGACGGCGACCCGGGTGACCGCGACGTGGTCACACCCGGCGGCGGCGATCAGCGGCTCCGGGATCCACCGCAGCGTGCCGCCCGCCGCGACCGTAGCCGTGATCGTCAGCCGCGACGCGGGCGCCGGCCGGCCCGGCAGCGCGAGCTGCGCGGCCACGCTGAGCAGCTCCAGCCAGGCGCCGGGGCCGACCTCGATGTCCAGCCGCAGCTCGTCCCCGCGCAACGGCCCCGCCGCGCCGCCGACGAGATGCACGGTGACGCCACCGGTGGTCCGCGGCCCGGTGCGCCGCAGCAACAGCGGCGACTGCCCGCGCAGAACGGCCAGCCGGGTGCCCCCGCGCCCGTCGGTCTCCGCGACGATCCGTGCCTCGGCCTTCATGACGACCCCGGCCGGCCCGTGGCGCCGCCGTCCCGGCCGATCCGTGCCTCTGCCTTCACGACGGCTCCAACCGGCCCGTGGCGCCGCCGTCACGGCCGATCCGTGCCTCTGCCTTCACGACGATAGCTCCATCCGTGCGGTTCGTTGCGGTTGTCCACAGCAGCGGGTTATCCACAGGGGACCAGCGCCCCGCCGCCCTTCCTTGAGACAATGAGCAAAGGGCCGCCCCCCTTGGGTGGGTGGGTTGTGTGGTGGTCTTGATCTTGGG
Source organism: Actinoplanes sp. L3-i22 (assembly GCF_019704555.1). Classification (NCBI taxonomy): domain Bacteria; kingdom Bacillati; phylum Actinomycetota; class Actinomycetes; order Micromonosporales; family Micromonosporaceae; genus Actinoplanes; species Actinoplanes sp. L3-i22. Next base: position 9,817,313 of record NZ_AP024745.1, on the reverse strand, counting down.
TGCTGGATCTTGGAAGGCCATGCACACGCGACTTTCCAAGATCCAGCGACGGCTTCCGGGCCTGGGGATGCGTCGCGTTCAAAGGGCCCGCACCAGCCGCGACGGCTGGCGCCGGGCCGCAGCCGGGCCGCAGCCGTGACCGGACGGTGGCTGCGGCCGTGGCTGGTCCGCGACCGGACGGTCGCCATGACCTGGCGGCGGCCGAGAGCAGGCGGCGGCCGAGAGCAGGCGGCGGCCGAAAGCAGACGGCGGCCGCAGCCGGACGCCGCCCCTCTCAGGCCGGCACGCGCGCCGCGATCAGCCCGCGGATCCACGCGGCCACCGGACTGGCCGCCTTGTCCTCCGCCAGCGACAGGAACACCGTCGGCAGCTCATGACGACGAGCCTTGGCGTCCCGCTCCATCACCGACAGATCCGCCCCCACCATCGGCGCCAGATCGGTCTTGTTGATCACCAGCAGGTCGGCCGCGGTGACGCCCGGCCCGCCCTTGCGCGGAACCTTGTCGCCCCCGGACACGTCGACCACGAAGATCTGCTGGTCGATCAGCCCTTTGCTGAAGGTGGCCGTCAAATTGTCGCCACCGCTCTCGACCAGGACCAGGTCCAGCGGCCCGAGGGAGGCTTCCAGGTCCTCGACCGCGTCCAGGTTCGCCGAGATGTCGTCGCGGATCGCGGTGTGCGGGCAGCAGCCGGTCTCGACGGCGCGGATCCGTTCGGCCGGCAGGACGCCGTTGCGGAGCAGGAAGTCGGCGTCCTCGGTGGTGTAGATGTCGTTGGTCACGACCGCCAGCCGCAGTTCCTCGCCGAGAGCCCGGCACAGCGCCGCGACCAGGGCGGTCTTGCCGGAGCCGACCGGTCCGCCGATGCCGATGCGCAGGGCGCGCGGGCCGGCGGTGAGCGGGGCGTGCGGGTCGACCCCGGGGTCGGGGTGGCTGTGCGGAACCTCATCGGGGCCGTGTTCGTGCAGTTCAGGATGCAAAGAGACGCACCTCCCAGGTGGCGTGGTGCTCGGCGCCGATGTCGAGCAGTGGAGCGCCCGCGGCCGGCAGTTCGTCGACCGGGTCGCCGGACCGGGTCGCGGCGAGTTCCGCGATCCGGTCACATTCGGGTGCGAGCCGCGCGAGGAGCGCGTGCACCGCGTACGGATCAAGTCCGAGGAGCCGGACCGCGGCGCTGGCCGGGCCGGTGATCGTGCCGTGGGCCGCCGCCACCGCGGTCTGGGCCGGGGTGAGTCCGGCGGCTGAGGCGAGCGCGCCGAGCGCGACGGGCTGGTGGGGTTCCCGGCCGATGGCGGCGACCGGCCACATCGCCCGGCCGGCGCGGAGCAGCGCCCGGCCCTGCGCCCGCGAGGCTTTCCGCAGCGCCGGGGACGGTGTGCGGGCGTCGAGCCCGGCGTCGAGGGCCGCGAAGGTGCCGGGGGACCGGCAGGCCGCCGCCGCGAACGCCGCGTTGACGAGCGCGCCGGTCGCCAGCTTGCCGCGGAGGAAGCCGTCCAGGTCCTCGACGGTCCGCACCCGGCCGGCGGAGACCTGGGCCTCCAGGCCGGCCGAGTGCGCGTGCCCGCCGGACGGCAGCCGGCCGTCGGCGAGCAGCAGGAGCGTGGCAAGGCTCATCGAGGAATGCCCATCAGGAACGTGCCCATCAGAACAGGAAGTACCGCTGGGCCATGGGCAGTTCGGTGACCGGGTCCGGTTCGACGGTCTCGCCGTCGATCCGTACCTCGAAGGTGTCGGCCTTGACGTCGATCCGGGGCATCGCGCCGTTCAGCGGCATGTCGGCCTTGCCGACCGACCGGGTGTCCCCGACCGGGACCAGGGCGCGCTTGACCCCGATCCGGTCGCTGAGCAGTGCGTCGATGGCGGCCGGGGCGACGAACGCGACCGAGGTCTGCGCCGGGACGACACCGTAGGAGCCGAACATCGGCCGGGGGAGCATCGGCTGCGGCGTGGGGATCGAGGCGTTCGCGTCGCCCATCTGCGCGTAGGCGATCATGCCGCCCTTGATCACCAGCGACGGACGTACGCCGAAGAACGCCGGGTCCCACAGCACCAGGTCCGCGAGCTTGCCCGCCTCGACCGAGCCGACCTGGGCCGACATGCCGTGCGCGATGGCCGGGCAGATCGTGTACTTGGCGACGTACCTCTTGATCCGGTTGTTGTCGGCCTGGCCGTCGCCGGAAAGCGCGCCCCGGCGGGCCTTCATCACGTGCGCGGTCTGCCAGGTCCGCAGGATCACCTCGCCGACCCGGCCCATCGCCTGCGAGTCCGAGCCGATCATCGAGATCGCCCCAAGGTCGTGCAGCAGGTCCTCGGCCGCCATCGTGGACGGCCGGATCCGGCTCTCCGCGAAGGCCAGGTCCTCCGGCACGGCCGAGTTCAGGTGGTGGCAGACCATCAGCATGTCGAGGTGCTCGGCCAGGGTGTTCTTCGTGTACGGCCGGGTCGGGTTCGTCGACGACGGCAGCACGTTGGGGTGCGAGGCCACGGTGATGATGTCCGGCGCGTGCCCGCCGCCGGCGCCCTCGGTGTGATAGGCGTGGATCGATCGCCCGCCGATCGCCCGGATGGTCTCCTCGACGAACCCGGCCTCGTTCAGCGTGTCGGTGTGGATCGCCGCCTGGACGCCGGACGCGTCGCAGACCTTCAGGCACGCGTCGATCACGGCCGGGGTGGTGCCCCAGTCCTCGTGCAGCTTGAAGCCGCCGGCGCCGCCCCGCAGCTGCTCCCACATCGACTCGGCCGACATGGTGTTGCCCTTGCCGAGCAGCAGGACATTGATCGGGTACGTGTCGATCGCCTCGAGCATCCGGGCCAGGTGCCACGCGTTCGGCGTGACCGTGGTCGCCTTGGTGCCCTCGGCCGGTCCGGTGCCCCCGCCGATGATCGTGGTGATGCCGGACGCGATCGCGGTGTCCAGGATCGTCGGGCTGATCAGGTGCACGTGGCTGTCGATCGCCCCGGCCGTCAGGATCTTGCCGTTGCCCGCGATGATCTCGGTGCTCGCGCCGATCACCAGGTCGGGGTGCACGCCGTTCATGGTGTCCGGGTTGCCGGCCTTGCCGATCGCGACGATCCGGCCGTCCCGGATCCCGATGTCGGCCTTGACGATGCCCCAGTGGTCGACGACGACCGCGCCGGTGATCACCGTGTCCGGGGTGCCCTCGGCGCGGGTCGCCCGGGACTGGCCCATCGACTCGCGGATCACCTTGCCGCCGCCGAAGACCACCTCGTCACCGGCGTGCGGGCCGGCGCTGCGGTCCTCCTCGATCTCGAGGAGCAGGTTCGTGTCGGCGAGCCGGATCCGGTCGCCGGCGGTCGGTCCGTAGAGCGCCGCGTACCGTGCGCGGTCCAGCGAGGTGGTCACCGGGGACTCCCGTCGTCGCCGTTGGGCTGGGCCTCGCCGGTGTCCTCGTCGAGCGAGCCGGCGGGTTCGATGTCGGCCGGGTCCGGGTCGAGCGCCGGCGGCCGGGTGTCGAGCGGGCCGCCGGCCAGGCCGCGCAGGCCCGGCACGATCCGGTTGCCGGCGAGCGGGACCAGCACGATGTCGCGCGGCATGCCCGGCTCGAAGCGGACCGAGGTGCCGGCCGGGATGCCGAGCCGGTGACCCCAGGCGGCGGTGCGGTCGAACTCCAGGGCCGCGTTCGACTCGGCGAAGTGGAAGTGCGAGCCGACCTGGACCGGGCGGTCGCCGGTGTTCCGTACCGTCAATTCTGTTGTTGATCTGCCGGTGTTGATCTCGATCTCGCCGGCGCCGAAGAAGACCTCGCCGGGGATCATGAGATCGGCCCGTGGACGGTGACCAGCTTCGTGCCGTCCGGGAAGGTGGCCTCGACCTGCACCTCGGCGAGCATCTCGGGCACCCCCTCCAGCACGTCGTCGCGGGTCAGCACGCGGCGCCCGGCGTCCATCAGCTCCACGACGCTGCGGCCGTCGCGGGCGCCCTCCAGCAGGAAGGCGGTGATGATCGCGGTGGCCTCGGGATAGTTCAGTTTGAGCCCACGGTCACGCCGCTTCTGGGCGACGTCGGCAGCCACGTGGATGAGCAGTCGGTCCTGCTCGTGCTGGCTGAGGAACAAAGGGACCTCCTGGGTGCGCCCGGAGATGCTTGCATTTGGAAGTTTCCTGCGTGTAACCGTTCCGTGTTTCTCAGTTATGACGCGTGACGACACAGTGATCAAAACATGGATCAGTCGCCCACGCGGGCCGCAGCCGGGGACGGCTCGCCGGAACCGCCGGTGCTCTCGGCCGGGCTCGCCGACGGCGACTCGCTCGGGCTCGCCTCACTGGACGGGGAACTGCGTGGACGCGTGCGGCGCGGAGTCTGGGGCGGCGGGTTCTCCCGGGTCGCCGTTGTTCTCGGGGCCGGGGTCGGCGTGGGGGCCGGGCTGGGGCTCGGCGACGCCTCCGCGGACGCCGGGAGCGTCGCGCCGGGCACCTCCAGGAACCACCCGAGCGGGTCGTTGACCAGGACGATCGCCGCGGCGGCGGTCACCGTGGCGACGAGAAAAGCCAAGATCTTCAAAACCGGAAACCGCGATTTGGGTACGGTCTCAAGCGCGCCCGCCGCAGCGGACGCCATCGCGGCAGCCGACGGGTGGCGGTCCGCCGGATCCTTCGACAGGGCCCGGGCGACCAGCGCGCGAACCGGGGACGGCACATCGGCGGGCAGTGGTGGCGGCTCGTCGGTGACGTGACGCAGCGCGATCGAGACCGCGTCACCGCCCTCGAACGGGGGATGGCCGGCCAGGCAGTGATAGGCGACGGCACCCAGCGCGTACAGGTCGGCGGGCGGGCCGACGGTCTGCTTGGCGACCTGCTCCGGGGCCATGTAGCTGGCCGTGCCGATCACGTTGCGTGCGCCGGTGAGCGTGACCGAGAGTGCCGAACGGGCCACGCCGAAGTCGACCAGGACCACGTTGCCGTCCGGCTCCAGGATCAGGTTGCCGGGGGTGACGTCGCGGTGCACGATCCCGGCCCGGTGCACCGCCTGCAACGCGGCGGCGACCTGCGCCACAAGCGTCATCGTCACGTCCGGGGCGAGCCGGCCGAGCTCGGCGATCCGAAGGTCCAGCGGCACGCCGTCGATCCGGGCCATCACCAGGTAGGAGCCGTCACCGGTGGTGCCGTAGTCGTGGACCGCCGCGACGCCCGGATGCCGCAGCGCGGCCATCGCCCGGGCCTCGTGCTCGAACCGCTGCTGGAAACTCGGGTCGCCGGACCGCTCGACCAGCAGCGTCTTCACCGCGACCGGGCGACCCAGGACGGTGTCGGTGGCCTGCCAGACCTGACCCATGCCGCCGGTGGCGATGAGGTTGTCCAGCCGGTAGCGGCCGTTGAGGGTCTCCCCGGGCTCCGGCATAAGCCTCAGCCTATGCCGCGCTATCAACGTCGATCGATCTTCCGGGCCCGCCTCCGGCCGCTTCCTTCGTCAGCTCCGGCCGCTGCCCTCCGCTGCCCCGGTTGCAGTCGTCCTCGGCTCCGGTCGGTGCCGTAGGGGTCAGCTTTGTTTGCTGCCTTCGAGATCGGCTCCGGTTGCTGCCTTCGGCGTCAGCTTTGGTTGTCGCCTTCGAGGTCGGCTCCGGCTGTTGCCTTCGGGGTCAGTTCTGACTACTGCCGGAGTCGCTGGTGTCCTCGTTGCCGCCCCCGCTTCCCCCGTTGGCCGCGCCGGCGTCGGTGCCCCCGTTGTCGCCTCCGTCGTCGCCGCCGGAGGTCTCGGTCGGATCGACGGTGGTCGGCTCCGTGGTCGGAGCGGTCGTCGTCGCGCCGGTCGTCGGGGTCTCGGCGGGCTGACCGGTGGGAGTCGTGGCCGCGCTGCTCCGCGGCGCGGACGTCGCCGTCTTCTGCGGCTTGCCGGTGGTGCCGCCGCCCCGATTGGTCGACTTCGGGGTCGGGCTGGTGGAGACCGCGCTCGACGACGCCCCAGGTCCGGGCGAGGTGCCGTTCACGGGATCGTTCCCGAACATGCCGAACGGGTCCGCGAGCGCCATGACAGCCCCCAGCCCGAGGAGCACCAACACCGCCGCCGCAGCCGCAAGCAGGACCCGTTTCCGCCGCTCATCCCCCACACCACCGGCCACCCGAGCCGGACCACCCGCCGGCGCAGAAGTCCGCGGCCCCGGCCCCGGCCCCTCGATCGTCGTCACCCGGCCGGACTGCCCCGAGCCATTCGCGTTCGATCGCGCCGGACCGTCCACGCCTGATCGCGCCGCGCCACCCACGCCCGATCGCGCCGGACCGTCCACGCCTGATCGCGCCGCGCCATCCACGCCCGATCGCGCCGGACCGTCCACGCCCGATCGCGCCGGACCGTCCACGCCCGATCGCGCCGGACCGTCTACGCCTGATTGCGCCGGGATGTTCGGATTTGATGGCGCCGGGTTGTTCGCGTCCTGGTCAGCGCCCCGGACACCCGGCTGGTATCCCGCCCCCGCAGCCGCACCGAGCGCCGCGAAACCGCCATCCGCCATGGTGTTGCCGTCCTGAACCGGCCCAGTCGGCAGCGCCTCGTCAAACCGCGGCCGCCCAACCATGGCCCGCCCGGCAAACGCCCCCGCCGCCCCAGCAGCCACCGCTTGAGTAGCCGCATTCCGGTCCACCCCGTGACCAGCCACATCCCGGTCCGCCGCCTGAGCAGCCGCATCCCGGTCCGTGCCCGCGCCTGCTGTGCCCGCGCCTGCTGTGCCGGCGGTCTCGGCTCGGTTCAGGCCGTCGGCGGTCCTGGGATCGCCCGTCCTCCCGAAGCTGTCGGCGGTGCCCTGGCCGCCGGTGAGCGTGCCGGCGCTGGCCGCGAGGCCGGTCAGCGTGGCGCTCGTGGCCGGCAGGCCGGCGCTCTCCGCGACAGCGGCCTCCGCCGCGGTGGCCATCGCCGCCGCGGACGGGAACCGCTCCTCCGGCTGCTTCGCCAGCGCGATACCGACCAGATCCCGCACCGCCCGCGGCACGTCCCGCGACAGCGGCGGCGGCTCGTCCGTGACGTGCTGCAACGCCACCGCCAGCGGGTTGTCCCCGAGGAACGGCGGATGCCCGGTGAGGCAGTGGTACGCCACCCCGCCGAGCGCGTAGATGTCCGCCGCCGGCCCGGTGGTCCGCTTGGACACCTGCTCGGGCGCGATGTAGAGAGCCGTGCCCACCACCTCGCGCGCCCCGGTCAGGGTGACCGAGTTCGCCGAACGCGCCACCCCGAAGTCGACCAGCACCACCGTCCCGTCCGGCTCGATGATCAGGTTGCCGGGCTTGACGTCCCGATGCACCACGCCGGCCTCGTGCGCCGCCTGCAGCGCCCGGCCGGCCTGCGCCACGATCGACATCGTCTCGGGAACGGAGAGCTGCCCGCGGTCGGCGATCACCCGGTTCAGCGCTTGCCCGTCGACCCGTGCCATCACCAGGTAGGCGCTGTCCTCGGTGTCCCCGAAGTCGTACACCGCGACCACGCCCGGATGCCGCAGGGCGGCCATCGTCCGTGCCTCGTGCCGGAACCGACGCAGGAAGCCGGGGTCGGTCCCGTGCCCGCCCAGCAACGTCTTCACCGCGACCGGGCGGCCCAGCACGGTGTCGGTCGCCGACCACACCTCGCCCATGCCACCGGCCGCGATACGGTCGTCCAGTCGGTACCGTCCGCCGAGCAGTTCTCCGGGTTTAGGCATGCGTGTTCCTCTACCCAGGACCGTCGCCGGCTATCCCCCTTCCCGTGGTTCCGGACCGCTTCCGGCCCTGCGGATCACTCTCCGACGTAGAGAATGGCGTCGATCTCGATGTCGAAGCCGACCAGCGGGACCGGCAGGGTGGTCCGGACCGGCTTGTGCTCGCCCTTGATGTACTCCGGGTAGATCTCGTTCATCTCGGCGAAGTCGCCGAAGTCCCGCAGGTAGACACCGACCCGGACGGCGTCGTCCAGGCTGGCCCCGGCCGCCTCGGCGACCGCGGCCAGGTTCTTGAAGGCGGCGTGGGCCTGCTCGGCGAAGGTCCCGGTCACCCAGGTGCCGTCCGGCCGGGCAGGGACGGCGCCGGCCAGGTAGATGGTGTCGCCGGCCACGACGGCATGCGAGTACGGACCGCCGGCGGGCGCGGCCTTGTCGGTGATCACAGCGCGCTTGGGCATCAGGAACTCCTCGGTTGGTGTCGCGGGAACTGTTCGGCCAGCCCGTCCACCCCCACCAGGGGCGTGGCGAGCAGGTCACGGATCTGGCGCGCCCGGCCGTCCAGGGCGGCGCGCTGGGTGTCGGTGAGCGGGATCCACGGCGGCGGCGGGGCGGGCAGCCGCGGGGCGAGCGGTGTCCCGCCCACGTAGGTCACCTCGTTGACCAGCCGGACCGGCGACATCCGGACCTGCCGGTGCGCGTCGGCGACCGGGAACTCCCCCGCACGCACCTCGAAGACCGCGATGTCGGCGGGCGCGCCGACGGTGAGCGTCCCGCCCGGCAGGCCGAGCAGCCGCGCGGGGTTGACGGTGACCGCCGCGACCACCTCAGGCAGCGGAACGCCGGCGGCGAGCAGCTTCGCCATCGTGGTGGGCAGGTCGAAGGCCGGCCCCTGGAGCGACCGGGCGTGCAGGTCGGTGGAGATCGTGTACGGCCGCAGGCCCGCGCCCAGCTGCGCCTCGAGCACGTCGAAGGCGAACCCGCCGGACCCGTGCCCGATGTCCAGGCGGACCCCGCGCCCGACCGCGGCATGAACCGCCGGACCCAGCGGCGCGGCGATCCCGCTCGCGCAGTGCGTCACGATGTCACCCGGCCGTAGCAGGTCGAGCACGTCGTCGAGCGCGGGCGGCGTGGTCCCGATGTGGACCATCACCGGCACCCCGCAGGCATCCGCGGCGGCCAGGCCCCGGCGCAGCGGCTCGACCCGGTTGTCGCCAACGGTCTCCCGGTCGATGCGCACCTTGACGCCGCGGATCAGCTCCCGGTTCGCCTGGATCGTGTCGATCGCCAGCGCGACGTCGCAGTTGGCCAGGTCACGGCTCTCACCGGTGCGCCCGGCCAGGCCGATCGCGGAGATGTTCAGCAGCGCGGGCACCCGGACGGTCGCGGTGGCCGCGACCCGCCGCAGGCCGTCCAGCGTGTACGCCCCGGCCGAGCCGGCGTCGACCCAGGTGGTCACCCCGGAGTGCCAGGCCACCGGATCCGGGTCGATGCCCCAGTAGCCCGGCCCGACGTGGGTGTGCACGTCGATCAGCCCCGGCGTGACCAGCCGGCCGGTGACGTCCACGATCCGGCGGGCGTCACGGGGCAGGCCGGGGCCCACCGCGGCGATCCGCCCGTCGCGGATCCCGACGTCCCCGACAAACCCGACACCTCCCGCGCCCGCCGATCTCGCGCCGGCTGATCTCGCGCCTGCTGATCCCGCGCCCGCCGATGGTGCGCCTGCTGATGGCGCGGTCGCGGATGGCGCGCCTGCGGCTGGCACGGATCGGGATGGCGCGGCGGCTGCCGACGGTGCGGCTGCCGACGGTGCGGCTGCCGACGGTGCGGCTGCCGACGGTGGCGGTGGCTCGGCGATGCCCAGCAGCGTGCCGCCGATCAGGAGCAGGTCGAAGGTCATCGCTCACCGTCCACGGCCAGGGCGGCCTGGATCGCCAGCCGGTAGAGACGGGTGGGCCGGCCCTTGTGATGGGGCTGGGCGCTGCCCTCCGCGGCGACCAGCCCGGCCTCGCCGAGCTTGCGGATCAGGCGGCGCCCGCTCGGATCGGTGATCCCGAGTGCCCGGGCCAGCTCCCCGGGCGTGATCGGACGCCCGGCCAGCGAGCGTTCGAGGGCGGCGAGCCGGGACATCGTGGCGGCGCTCAGCCCGGCCCGGACAGCCAGCTCCTCCAGGCCGCCGTGCTCCCGGTAGGTATAGGCCAGCGGTGGGCCGGCCGCGCCGATCGGGCCGATCATCACACCGTCCTCGGTGATCAGGTAGCCGGCGGTGGTGCCGTCCCGCTCGGCGCGATCCGCCGCCTGCTCGGCCAGCGCCACACTGCTGCGCGCGGAGGCCCCGATGCCGAACCCGACCGCCGCGCTCTGCCCTGCCGCGCTCTGCCCTGCCGCGCTCTGTCCTGGCGCGCTCTGTCCTGGCGCGCTTTGCCCTGCCGCGTTCTGTCCTGGCGTGCTTTGCCCTGCCGCGTTCTGCCCGGCTGGGCCGGTCGTGGCGCCGTGGAAGCCGGTCGTCTCGCCGAGCGGAAGACTCACCCAGTGCCGGGTCAGCGTCTCGAAGACGACGGCCGGAGCGAAGGCGATCACCTCGCGCGGGCCGTGCTCGTCGATCCAGGCGTCAGCGAGCTCGGGCAGCCCGGACAGCATCTCCCGCAACGCCTCCCGGACGCCCGGCGCCGGCGCCCGGAACACCGCGGCGGCGAATCGCTGCTCATCGGCCTGCTGATGACGCACCCGGGAGACCAGGTCATGCAGGTCGGCGCGGATCGTGCCGGGCGTGGCCAGCGCCGGGAGCACGGCGGTCCGCCCGTCGAGTGCGGCGGCGACCCCGGTGCGCGCGGTGATCACATAGGGCGCGCCGGTGCGGTCCAGCCGCTCGCGGTGGAAGGCCACCACCTCGGCGATGGGTTGCTCCGGCCGGAACGGCAGGGTGGCGATCGCGGCCCGGTCGAGGCCGAGCGCCGCCGCGACCTCGGTGACGGTCTCGCCGGGGAAGGTGTCGATGCTCACCGGGGTGGCCGGCCAGCCGTTGCCGCGGGCGCGCGCCCAGGCCAGCGCCAGGTCGAGCGCGGCGGAGCGGGTGATCACGACGGGCAGGCCGGGCGGCAACAGGTCGGCCGCTCGCGCGTGCGGGACCAGGCCGAGCAGCAGACCGTCCAGCGTGCCAGTGGCCAGCAGCTCGCCGACCCGGTCGCGGATCTCGTCCTCCTGCTCGTAGACCGCCCAGGCGAAGGAGACGCCGGTCAGCGTGCGCGCCGCCTCGGCGAAGCGGCCCCGCTGACCGGAGTGGACCACGATCCCGATGGACATCGCTCCTCCTCTGGTGGTTCGTATGTGGATCGTTGTATCGTGCAGGAGAACGCCCGGCAGGTCAAGGAGGCACGATGAGCGAGCCACTTACGAACATTATTCCTCGGCCCGGTCGAGCCGTGCGCGGCCTCGGCACCTTTCGCCTCGACCCGGCGACCACCCTCGACACCGGCCCCGGTCTGGCCGGCGTGGCCGCCTGGCTCCGCGGCACGCTGGGCCCGGCCACCGGCTGCCACCTGCCGGCCGGCCCCGGCGGCATCCACCTGCGGGCGGACCCGTCGCTGGCCGCCGAGGAATATGAGCTGGTCGTCGCCGCCACCGGCGTCGAGATCCGGGGCGGCTCCGCGGCCGGCGTCTTCTACGGCGCGCAGACCCTGCGACAGTTGCTTCCCCCGGCCACGCTACGTCGCGCGCAGCTGCGCGGTGGCCCCTGGCCGGTTTCCGCCGGCACGGTCCGGGACGCGCCGCGCTTCGGCTGGCGAGGCGTGCTGCTCGACGTCGCACGGCACTTCATGCCGGTCGCCGACGTGCTGCGCATGATCGACCTGATCGCGTTCCACAAACTCAACGTGCTGCACCTGCATCTGACCGACGACCAGGGGTGGCGGTTCGAGGTGCCCGGCCGGCCGCGACTCACGTCGGTCGGCGCTTGGCGGCCGTCCACCATGCTCGGCGCCCGGCAGCACGAGCGCTTCGACGGCCGGCCGCACGGCGGTTACTACTCCGCCGACGACCTGCGCGAGATCGTGGCCTATGCCGCCGACCGGCACGTCACCGTCGTGCCCGAGGTCGACATGCCCGGCCACATGCAGGCCGCGGTCGCGGCATATCCGGAGCTCGGCAACGGCTACGCCGGCCCGGTCCGCACCGCTTGGGGCATCTCGACACACGTGCTCAACCTGGGGCCCGAGGCGCTCGACTTCTGCCGCGCCGTCCTCGACCACCTCTGCGACATCTTCCCCGGCGACCTGATCGGGATCGGCGGCGACGAGTGCCCGGCCGATGAGTGGCGGGACAGCCCGATCGCACAGACCCGCATCAAGGAGGAAGGGCTGGCCGGCCCGGAGCGGCTGCAGTCCTGGTTCACCGCGCGGATGGCCGAGCATCTCGCCGGCCGCGGCCGCCGGGTGTTCGGCTGGGACGAGATCCTTGCCGGCGGAGCGCCGCCCGGGGCGGTGATCGCCGCCTGGCGGGGCGCCGAGCCCGCGGCGTACGCGGCACGCGCCGGCCACGCCGTGGTGTCCTGCCCGGACACCTCGGTCTACCTGGACTATCGCCAGTCCGACGACCCGGCCGAGCCGACCCCGGTGGGCACCCGGCTCACCCTTGCCGACGTCCACGCCTTCGACCCGGTCCCGGCCGGTCTCACCGACGCCGAGGCGGGTCTGGTGCTCGGCGGGCAGGCGAACCTCTGGACCGAGCACATGGAGTCCGCGCGCCGCGTGGACTACCAGGCTTTTCCCCGGCTGTGCGCGTTCGCCGAGACCGTCTGGGGGCCGCCCGAGCGGGACTTCGACGACTTCTCCGCACGGCTGCCGACCCATCTGGAGCGGCTCGACGCGCTCGGGGTCAACTACCGGCCGCCGACCGGGCCACGGCCGTGGGACTCGCGGCTCGATGCGCCGGGTAACCCTCGTACGCTCGATGATCGTCTTGCGGAATTGCGCGAGATGACCGCCGACCTGGACCACGTGCCGGAAGGAGGCCGGGAATGACGATCGACTGGCGCAGCAAGGGGTTCTGGCTGCCGCACGGCGCACGGACACCCGAGCAGATCGCGGCGGAGCGGCCGAGCCTCTTCGACGGTGGTTTCACCTGGCCACTGATGGTGGTGCGCCGCGCGGCGGTGGAGGCGAACATCGCGATCATGGCGGCCTGGTGCCGCCGGCACGGGTTCGACTTCGCCCCGCACGCCAAGACGACCATGGCGCCCGGCCTGATCGAGGCTCAACTGCGCGCCGGGGCCTGGGGGCTGACCGTGGCCACCGCCAACCAGGCGCTGGTGCTGCGGCGGCTCGGGGTGGAGCGGGTGCTGATCGCCAACCAGGTGCTCGATCCCACCGCGCTGAGCTGGCTCGCGGCCGAGAGCAGGGCCGGGTGGGAGGTCATTTTCCAGATCGATTCCCTTGCGGGGGTCCGCGCGGCGGCCGCAGCCGGGCATGCCCGGGTGCTCGTCGAGCTGGGCCACCCCGGCGGGCGAACCGGTGTCCGCACCCTCGACCAGCTGGAGGAGGTCGCCCGGGCGGCCGTTGCCGCGCCCGGGGTCGAGCTGGTCGGCCTGACCGGATACGAGGGGCAGCTCACCGACCAGGCGGGCGTGGACGCTTACCTGGATCTGCTGGCCGCAGCGTTCGAGCGGCTGTCGGCGGCCGGGCTGCTACCGGAGCAGCCTCTGGTCTCGGCCGGCGGCAGCGCGTGGTTCGACCGGGTCGCCGACCGTCTCGCCGGGTTGGGGCAGCAGGCGCGGCTCGTCCTGCGCAGCGGTGCCTCGGTCACCCACGACGACGGGTTCTACCGGGAGCGGACACCGTTCGTCCGGGTTCCCGAGGAGGGGCCGCTGGACGCGGCGCTGGAGATCTGGGCGCAGGTGCTGTCCGTGCCGGAGCCCGGGTTGGCGCTGGCCGGGATGGGCAAGCGGGACGCCCCGTTCGACGAGGGGCTGCCGGTGCCGAGGGAGGTCCGGCGGGTGGACGGATCGACCGGGCCGGCCGACGGGCTGCGGGTGACCCGGCTCAACGACCACCACACCTATCTGGAGGTGGCCGACGGGTTCGAAGTCGTGCCGGGTGACCTGGTGCGATTCGGGATCTCGCACCCGTGCACGGCGTTCGACAAGTGGCGGGACATCCCGGTGGTGGACGAGGAACGGCGGGTGGTGGACGTGCTCCACACGTATTTCTGACCTGGGTCGCGGCCCGGCCGCCGGCCGAGCTGGGTTCCTTAGCCGGTGCTGGTCAGGCCATCGGGCGAGCCGTTTTCTCGGCCGGGCGCGGGTGGGACTTCGGCGAGTCCGGTCTCTACGCCGGAGCCTGGGTCGCGCGTCAGCAAGTCCGGTCTCCGCGCATCGGTCTCTGCGCATCGGTCTCTGCGCGCTGCGCCTGTGTCGCGGCGTCGGCGAGTTCGGCTGCTGAGCTGAGCGCGGGTCAGGCTGCCGGGGAGTCCGGGGACGAGGAGTCCGGGGCCGGGTCCGGTTCGACCAGGAGGCGGGCGTAGTTCGCCATGGAGCGCTGGTACCGCGGCAGGTGGCGGGCGAGGGCGCCGACCGCGAGAGCGACGGCCTCGCGTTCCCGGCCCACGTCGGTCAGGGCCAGGGCGAGCACGGTCTTCACCGCGTCGTCCAGGTGGTCGGAGGTGGTGGCGAGTTCGGCGGTGAGGAGGGTGACGCTCTCCGGCGAGCGGCCCAGGTTGCGCAGCGAGCTGGACATCTGGATTACCGCTCGGCGGCGGCGTTCACCGGTCAGCCCGGCGGCGAGGGCTTCCTGGTAGAGCGGTACGGCGAGGTCCGAACTGCCGGTGGAGTCGAAGGCGGCGGCCCGCTCGAAGGTGGCGTCGGGGTCACCGGGCGGCAGCTCCGCGGCGAGGTCGGCGATCGCCTGCCGGAAGTCGGCGACATCCCGCTCGTCGATCGATGCCCAGAGGGCGGCCAGTCGCTCTTCCCAGCCCGGTGTGGTCACGGGAGGAGCCTCGCACGCGGGGGCCCGCGGCCTCCGGCCCGGGGTGCGGAGTGTGGTGGGCGTGGCGGCGTGCGGGCACGGCGCGTCGGGCCTGGCCGCCGCACGGCGGGGCTTGGGGGCGCGGCGGGTGGGCGGGCGCGGCGGGTGGGTGTTGTGGGGCGTGGGAGTGGTGGGGCGCGAGCCTTGGTGAAGCCGCAGGTGTGGGCGCGCGCGTAGGGCGGTGTGGGGGCTCGGCGGGTTGGGGAGGTAAACGGGGCGACGGGGGTGGGGTGATCTTGGAAGACTGCGCGGCATGGTGGAGACATTGACGTTGTGGCGGCCTACCGGGCCGGCGGAGCTTGAGTTGGTGCGGGCCTCGGGCTGGCGGCGCTGGCCGGCGCGGCTGCCGGACCAGCCGATCTTCTATCCGGTGCTCAACGAGGACTATGCGGTGCGGATCGCCCGGGACTGGAACGTGCCCGCGTCCGGGGTGGGGTTCGTGACGCGGTTCGAGGTGGACGCGGAGTTCGCGGCTCGGTATCCGGTACGGCAGGCCGGTGGGGACACGATTCTCGAGCTCTGGGTGCCGGCGGAAGAGCTTGAGGAGTTCAACGACCACATCGTCGGCACGATCGAGGTCGTCCGTGAGTTCCGGTGAGCGGCGCGGCAGCCGGTTGACGCGCTGATGACCGCGTGATCGGTGGAAGCTGGGCGATCGGTGGAGGCCGGGCGATCGGTGGAAGCTGGGCGATCGGTGGAGGCTGGGCGATCGGTGGAGGCCGGGCGATCGGTGGAGGCTGGGCGATCGGTGGAGGCCGGGGTTGCTGGTGGTGTGGCGCATGTCGGTCCTGGCGCGGGGAGGGATTGGCCGATGGGTGTGTTTGGCCAAGGGGCGTATCGGGGGCGGTTCGAGTGGGGGCCGGGCGGCGCTGACGAGATTGCGGCTGGGGCCGTGTTTGTGGTGGTGGTGGACGTGCTTTCGTTCACGACCACGTTGAGCGTCGCGGTGGAGAACGGGATCGCGGTGATGCCCTACCCGTGGCGGGACGGGAGTGCGGCCGGCGTTGCGGAGCGGCACCGGGCCGAGCTGGCGGTGGGGCGCTCGGTGGCCGGGCCGGACGAGATCAGCCTGTCGCCGGCGGTGCTTCGGCGGGTGGCTTCGGGGCGGCAGATCGACCGGCTCGTGCTGCCGTCGCCGAACGGGTCGGCGATCTCCGCTCGGTTCGCGGGGGCCGGTACCACGGTGATCGGGGTCAGCCTTCGGAATGTCGGGGCGGCCCGGGCGTGGGTTCGGGCGCGGTTGGGCGACGGGACGGTTGCCGTGGTTGCGGCGGGCGAGCGATGGCCCGACGGTGGGTTGCGGCCGGCGGTGGAGGACCTGTGGGGTGCGGGAGCGTTCCTCGACGGGTTCGACGCGTTGTCGCCGGAGGGGGAGATGGCGGTGGCGGCGTATCGGGCGGTGGCGGGACGGATTCCTGAGGCGCTTGCGGCCTGTTCCTCGGGGCGGGAGCTGGCGGCCATCGGCTTCGGGGCGGATGTTGCGCTCGCGGGTGAGGTTGATTCGGCCGAGGTGGTGCCGGTGCTGCAGGACGGCTGGTATCGGGGTGTACGTCCCTGACGGGTGAGTCGCCTCGCTGGGGGATGTTGCGAAGCGATCATGGGCTACTAGCGTCTTGGGGAGTTTCCACCCTTTAGTCGCTGGAGTCCTATATGCCGGTTTTTCGAGCTGCCAGCTACGCCCCCGATGCCGGTGGTGCCGATCAGGACGATCGGCGCGACGGAGAAGGGGAGGCCGCGCCGGGTTCCCGGACCGTCCCGGGGACATCGGGCGACGCGGGTGAGAACAGCGCGCGAGAACCGGCCGGGCGGGAGAAGAACGCGGCAGAAGAGGCGGCTCGGCCGGAACCGAGGAGCCCGGAGCCCAGGAGCCCGGAACCGAGGAGTCCGGAGCCCAGGAGTCCGGAGCCTAGGAGCACGGAGCCCAGGCGGGGCCAGCGCAGGGACGCCGGGACGCGAGGGGCTGGAGCGAGGGAGCCGGGGACACGGGAGCGGTTCGTCGGGGAGGCGCCGGTCGTCGTGCGGTCGCGCACCTCGCCGGATGTCGAGGGTGTCTTCGGCGCTCACGCCGGCATTCCCGAACGGAAGACCGTCGACGGGACCCCGCATCAGCGACCGGCCCCGCGGCCGATCCGCCACCAGCTGCCTCCGGACGTGCCGTCGCCGGTGGCGCAAGCCGGCACCCCGTCACCGGCGAACGTGATGCGCCCGATGGCGCCGGCCAAGGACGTGCCGGCCAACAGCGCGCCGCCGACGGAACCGCTGGTGGAGGGCGTGCCACGTCGAGTAACGGCGACCGACGCCCCGCCGCAGATGGGTGCGCAGGCAGCGGCCGGCGCCCCGGCAGGCATGAGCGTGCTGTCGCGGATCGGTGTGCCTCCGCTCGTCAGCGCGGAGACAGGGGAGAAGACGGCGACCGCGCACGCAGGGGACAAAGCAGCGACCGCGCAAGCAGGTGGGCGGGCGGCGACTGCGGAGGCAGGGGAGAAGGAAGCAGGGGACAAGGTCGTGAACGAGCCGACACCCGCGACCCCGACAGCCGCGATTTCATCGCTCGCGACCTCATCGGCCGCCGGCTATGCGACGGACTCGAAGAATGCCAAACCGCCGGGTCGGAAACTCGCTCTCACCGCGCTCACGATCAGCCTTCTCGCGCTGGGCGGGACCGGGGCGGTCGCCTTCCTGGTCTACCGGCCGGGCGCCGACATGGGCCACCGGTTGAGCGCCGACCCGGCCGGCCGGCAAGGCGCCGAAGCGGGCGCTCAACCGGGTGCGGACGGGGCCGGTCAGCCGGTTGGGGGATCGGGTGACGCGCGGGGGGCCGGATCGCAGGAGCCCCAACGGCCCCGCTCGGCGGGGGCGAAAGCGACGACGGGCCTGCCCGTGACGTACGCCAAGGAAGCTCTTGACATCCGCGTAGGCTGCGCCGCGATCGCCTACCTCGACCTCGACGAACCTCGCGCCGGGTCTGCCCAGCAGGTCGCAGACCTGCGCTACGACAGCAAGTGCGGAAACGTCCCGGCACGGCTGTCGCTCGGCCCCGGCGCGGCCGCGGGCAGCAGCGTGCCGACCGCGAACCTGGACGCCGACGACTGCCAGCGGTCGATCCGCAACGGACCGCTCGGGCCGGGGGCGGAAGTGCCGGTCAAGAAGGGTTCCGCGCTGTGTGTGCTGACCGCCTCGGACCCGGCGAAGCTGGTGCTCGTGGAGATCACCGAGGTCGGCCCGACCGGGACCGCGGGGCTGCGCGCCACCTCCTGGCTGGCCCGGTAGTACGGCCGGGAATCGAGCCCGGCCCGGCCCGTGGCACGTGGCGCGGGGCGGCCCTGACAGAATGTCGGGTGCGCCCCGCGAAACTCGGTTAGGAGACGTTTCCGTGATCAGGACCCATGAAGCCGGCACTCTGCGTGCCACTGACGCCGGCACGACGGTGACGCTCGCCGGTTGGGTGGCCCGTCGGCGGGACCACGGCGGTGTCATCTTCGTCGACCTGCGGGACGCCTCCGGCGTGGTGCAGGTGGTCTTCCGTGAGGAGGACGCGCACGCGCTGCGCAACGAGTTCTGCGTGAAGGTCGTCGGCGAGGTCAACGCCCGCCCGGACGGCAACGAGAACCCGGAGCTGGCCACCGGCGCGATCGAGGTCGTCGCCAGCGAGCTGACCGTGCTCTCCGAGGCGGCCCCGCTGCCGCTGCCGATCGACGACGCGGTCACCGCCTCCGACGACATCCGCCTCAAGTACCGCTACCTCGACCTGCGCCGTTCCGGCCCGTCGAAGGCGCTGCGCCTGCGCAGCCGGGCGAACCAGATCGCCCGTGAGGTGCTGCACGCCCACGACTTCAACGAGATCGAGACGCCGACCCTGACCCGGTCGACGCCCGAGGGCGCGCGGGACTTCCTGGTCCCGGTCCGCCTGCAGCCCGGTGCGTGGTACGCGCTGCCCCAGTCCCCGCAGCTGTTCAAGCAGCTGCTGATGGTCGCCGGCATGGAGCGGTATTACCAGATCGCCCGCTGCTACCGCGACGAGGACTTCCGCGCCGACCGGCAGCCGGAGTTCACCCAGCTCGACATCGAGATGTCGTTCGTGACGCAGGACGACATCATCGCGCTCGGCGAGGAGATCGTCTCGAAGCTCTGGAGCGAGCTCGCCGACTACCAGGTCCAGCTCCCGATTCCGCGGATCACCTGGACCGACGCGATGAACCGCTACGGATCCGACAAACCCGATCTTCGGTACGGCGTCGAGCTGGTCGAGCTCACCGACTACCTCCGCGGCACCGCGTTCCGGGTGTTCGCCGGCGCGATCGACGCCGGTGGCTACGTCGGCGCCGTCGTCATGCCGGGTGGCGCCGCGCAGACCCGCAAGGAGCTGGACGGCTGGCAGGACTGGGCGAAGGCGCGCGGCGCCCGCGGCCTGGCCTACGTCGTCCTCGACGCCGAGACCGGCGAGCCGAAGGGCCCGGTCGCGAAGAACCTGTCGCCCGAACACCTGTCCGGCCTGGCCGACGCGGTCGGCGCGAAGCCGGGTGACGCGGTCTTCTTCGCCGCCGCGAACGAGCGACGGGACGCGCAGGAGCTGCTCGGCGCGGCCCGGATCGAGATCGCCAAGCGGGCCAAGCTGATCGACGAGTCGGCCTGGGCGTTCTGCTGGGTCGTCGACGCGCCGATGTTCGAGAAGACCGACGAGGGCGGCTGGACCGCGGTCCACCACCCGTTCACCTCACCGAACGACGAGTGGCTGGACAACTTCGAGTCCGCTCCGGACAAGGCGCTGGCGTACGCGTACGACATCGTGGTCAACGGCAACGAGATCGGCGGCGGCAGCGTCCGTATCCACCGCGGCGACGTGCAGAGCCGGGTCTTCGACCTGCTCGGCATCACCCCGGACGAGGCGCAGGACAAGTTCGGCTTCCTGCTCGAGGCGTTCAAGTACGGCCCGCCGCCGCACGCCGGCATCGCCCTGGGCTGGGACCGGACCTGCATGCTGCTCGGCGGGTTCGACTCGATCCGCGAGGTCATCTCGTTCCCGAAGAGCCGCGGCGGCTTCGACCCGCTGACCGGCGCGCCCACGCCGATCACCGCGCAGCAGCGCCTCGAGGCCGGCGTCGACGCCAAGCCGAAGGCCACCGCGGGCACGCCCGGCACCGACGGCCAGGCCGCCCCGGTCGAGCGCTCTAACTGACAAACGGCTGGTCACGGCCCCGGCGGGAGCTTCCCGCCGGGGCCGTGCGTTATCCACAATCCACAGGTCTCCGTCACCGGGCGTGCGCGGCCCCGCCGATCCTGTGAGACTGGTCCGCGTGAAGCCGAGCATCGTCCAATGCGCCGAGCAGCTGTATGTCGGCCGCCGTGAATCGATCACCATGACCGAGTTCGCCCGTGTCGCCGACCACCTGCCCACCATGTTCTCCGGCCTCGCGCAGCGCGGAGTCCAGGTCACCGGCGCGCCGTTCTTCCGCTACCGCATGATCGACATGGCGGCGGAGATGGTCGTCGAGGCCGGCATCCCGGTCGCCGGCCGGGTCCCGGTCGAGCCACCCGACTTCATGGACGTCCTGCCCGCCGGTCGCTACGCGACGGTCAGCCACGTCGGCCACCCCGACCAGCTGATGGGGATCACCGCGCGGCTGCTGGACTGGGGCCAGCACAACGGCCTGACCTGGGACATGACACCGACCCTGACGGGGGAGCGGTGGAACGCCCGCCTCGAGATCCTGATGACCAACCCGGTCGAGCAGCCGGACATGCACAAGTGGGAGACGGTGCTGCTCTTCAAGCTCGCGGACTGACCGGGCCGCGGTCCGGCGGCGGGTCCGCTGTGGTCACTGACAACAATTATTCGGTACGGCCGGAGCCGGTCGACAGGCTCCGGGACGGCGCTCGCGTGCGGTGGCCGCGTGCGGTGGCCGCGGTGGGCGTGGCCGAGGCGAGGCGTGGCCGCGGCTGGGCGTGGCCGAGGTGGGGTGTCCCGGATCAGGCGGGGCCGATCAGGGTGGTGGCGTGGACGGCGGCCCGCAGCAGGTCGGGATCGCCGGCGAACCGCCATGCCTCGACCGCGGTGTCGGCGAACTTGATGGCGTGCGCATCGCCCGAGGTCGCGGCGTGGTCGAAGACCTCGTCGGGATCGAGCGGCGGGGCAGCATCGGAGGTGGCGGCGGGGGCGGGGGCGGGGCCCAAGCCAGAGTCGGCGAACCGCCCCGGGACAGGCTCGGCCGGCGAGTAAGCCGCGGTCACCGCGGCCGCGGCCGCCCAGCCCGCCGCCAGACTCGGCCCGTGCAACGCGACCGGCAGCGCCGGCAACGCCCGCAGCACCGCCGCCGGAGCCGTCGAAGCGTGCACCATCATCACCGGACTCCCATGCCCGTAGCGAAGATGCCGCCCCACCGCAGCCGCCACGATCCCCCGCAGCCGATCCGCCTCCGAACCCGCCCCGGGCACCGCCCCGGCCGCCTCCGGCCAGGCGGCCAGCTCCGCCAGCTGGGCCAGCCGGTTCCGGATGCCGAGCCGCTGGTCGGGGACGCGCGGGACGGCGTCGAGCGCGCTCCGCGGGTCGGCGCCGCGATAGGGCCCCTGCCCGGCCGGTGTCATCGGCTGCCAGCGCGCCGCCCAGTAAGCCAGCCCCTGCCCCAGCTCGGCGACCCGGGCCGGGGTCTCCTGCTCCAGCAGTGACCGGACCGCGTGACCGACCCTGATCACCCCGTGGGTGGCGCCGGCGGCGATTCCCGGCAGCAGCCGTGGCCACCAGGTGGCGAGCGTGTCGCGCCACGGCCCGGTCCGGATCTCGCGATCGAAGAAGACCAACCAGTCTCCGGTACGGCCGGGATCCCCGAGCGGTTCCCGC
The DNA here is from genome assembly GCF_019704555.1 of Actinoplanes sp. L3-i22. Lineage (NCBI taxonomy): Bacteria > Bacillati > Actinomycetota > Actinomycetes > Micromonosporales > Micromonosporaceae > Actinoplanes > Actinoplanes sp. L3-i22. The sequence continues at coordinate 9,795,826 of NZ_AP024745.1, read as the reverse complement.
CAGTCGCCCGCGTCGATCGGGGCGATGCCGCGTGGCGCTTCCTCGAGCCGGTCCAGGTAGTCGTCGATCCAGTGGTGTACGTCGCCGGCGTGCCCGTTCCGGATGAGCGCCTCGGCGGCCATCGGCGCGTGGTTGGACAGCCAGCCGTCGAACTCCGGCCCGGTGTCGTGGAGGCGGAGGAGAGCTTCGTCGAGCGTGTCGTTTCCCATGCTCACGAGCTTGCTACTTGAACCTGACTTCACGTCAAGTCCGATAAATCGCCTGGTCAGAGCGCATGCACAAGCAACTTGCACAATTGCTGTGCACAGATATTGTGTATGCATGGCCGACGACATCGTGCAGGTACACCTCAGCGGGCCACAGATCCGCGCGCTCGCCCAGCCGCTGCGGCTGCGGCTGCTCGGCCAGCTCCGGCGCACCGGTCCGGCCACCGCCACCAGCCTCGCCGCCGCGCTGGGCACCAACACCGGCGCGACCAGCTATCACCTGCGCCAGCTGGCCGAGGTCGGCCTGGTCCTCGAGGAGGAGCGGCCGGGCTCGGGGCGGCAGCGCTGGTGGCGGGCGGCGCACGACATGTCCAGCTTCCGGCGCAGCTATTACGAGGGCGATCCGGAGGCCACCGCGGCCGTCGAGTGGCTGGAGACACAGCAGGTCAACCTCTTCGTCGCGCAGGCGCAGAGCTGGCGGCAGGCGATCCCGCAGGAGACCGAGGCCTGGCGGGAGACCGCCGAGATCTCCGACTACCTGCTCCACCTGGGCTCGGATCAGACCCGGGCCATGCTGCGCGAGATCGAGGACGTCGTCGACCGCTATCGGCGACTCGGCGTGGACGGGCCCGGTCCGGACGCGCGATCGGTCCACCTGTGGGTGGCCGGTCTGCCGCGCGTCGAGGGCTCCGAGGGGAATGGGGAGGACGGGGCATGACCATGGCCGTACGGCAAATTCGGTTTCGGTATTTGCTCTTGATCTCGCTTCGGTGGTTGCCGGTAGGGCTGACCATTCCGCTGACCGCGCTGCTGCCGCTGGACCGGGGGCTCACCATCGCGCAGGCCGGTCTGGTCGCCGCGGTCCAGGGACTCACCGTCCTGGTCCTGGAGTTGCCCACCGGCGGGCTGGCCGACGCGCTGGGCCGTCGGCCCGTGCTGCTGATCGCCGGCGCGGTCAATCTGGTCTCGCTGAGCGTGATGATCGTGGCCGGCTCGGTCCCGCTGTTCGCCGCGGCCTGGTTCCTGCAGGGCATCTACCGGGCGCTGGACAGCGGGCCGCTCGACTCCTGGTTCGTCGACGAGTCGCTGGCCGTGGAGCGGGACGCCGACATCGAGACCGGCCTGAGCCACGGCGTGGTCGCGCTGAGCCTCGCCATCGCCGTCGGCGCGCTGCTCAGCGGCGGCCTGATCTGGCTCGGCCCGGTCGGTCCGCTGAGCGCGCTGACCGTGCCGCTGGTCGTCGCACTCGGCCTGAGCGCGGTGAGCACGCTGGCGGTGGCGCTGCTGATGACCGAGGAGCGCCCGGCCCGCGGCCTGACCGCCCTGGTCACCTCGATCCGCGGCGTGCCGGTGGCGATCGGCGCCGCGCTGGGGCTGGCCCGGCGGTCCCGGGTGGTGCTCGCGCTGATCTCGGTCGAGCTGCTGTGGAGCTTCGGCATGGTCACCTTCGAGAAGCTGATGCCGATCCGGCTCAGCGAGGTCCTCGCGGACAAGGCGGGTGCGGCCGCGCTGATGGGCCCGGTCAGCTCGGTGGCGTGGGCGGTCTCGGCGGCCGGCGCGGCCCTGATCCCGATGCTCATCCGTAGGATCGGCGCTCCCTGGACCGGATTCACGCTGCGGATCCTGCAGGGACTGACGATCGTCGCGATGGGACTGCTGGCCGGCCCGGCCGGGGTGATCACCGGTTTCCTGCTGACCTACACGGTGCACGGCGCGTCCAGCCCGGTGCACAACGCGCTGCTGCACCGGCAGGCCGAGGGGGAGTACCGGACGAGTCTGCTCTCGCTCAACTCGATGGTGGGGCAGCCCGGCTTCGCGGTCGGCGCGATCCTGCTGACCTCGCTCGCACAGAGTGTCAGCGTCAGCGCGGCGATCGTGACCGGCGCCGTGGTGCTCGCCGCGGCCGCACCGCTCTATCTGGTGAAACCCAAGTTTCGGGAACCCATCGACGCGGGTATCAGTTCCACATCGGCTCTCACCCCCGGAGGAATCTGATGCTCGCTATCGCGGCTGCTGTCGTTTTCGGTATCTATCTGCTCGCCGACCTGCTCAACACCAACTTCGGTGCGCCCGACCTGTTCAACTTCTCGACCATGGCCTCGCTCGGCCTGCTGCTGATCGCCCTCTACCTCGCCGGCGTGGGCAGCGGCCCGCGCAGTGGCACCGGCACCGGCCGCCGCTTCTACGGCCGTCGCCCGGGCCGCGGCTGATTTTCCGCGCTCCGGATCGGCCCGCGCGCGCACGCTGAGTAGCGATGCGTTCGCGGGCCGGAGCTTGTCCACAGGTCGCGAGGTCGCATTTCGGCTCGGCCTCGGAAGGCCGGTACTGTCGGTTGCGATGGAAACGGACGGGCTCTTCTCCCTCGCGCAGCCGGAGCTGTCGGCGCCTCAGCACGCCGCTCCGGCGGCCGGCTTCGGCACGCCCGCGGCCGACGCGCCGCTGCCCGTCCGCATGCGCCCGGCCGGCCTCGACGAGCTGGTCGGCCAGCAGCACCTGCTCGCCCCCGGCGCCCCGTTGCGGCAGCTGGTGACCGGTTCCAGCCCGATGTCGGTGATCCTCTGGGGTCCCCCGGGCACCGGCAAGACCACCATCGCGCACCTGGTCGCGCACGCCACCGACCGCAAGTTCATCGCGATGTCCGCGCTGACCGCCGGGGTCAAGGACGTGCGCGCGGTGATCGACACGGCGCGCAACGATCGCCGTCGCGGCGGTCCGCCGACCGTGCTCTTCATCGACGAGGTGCACCGCTTCAGCAAGACCCAGCAGGACTCGCTGCTCGCCGCGGTCGAGGACCGGACGGTCACGCTGCTCGCGGCGACGACCGAGAATCCGTACTTCTCGGTGATCTCGCCCCTGCTCTCCCGCTGCGTCCTGCTGACCCTGCAGGCCCTCGAGGAGGACGACGTCCGCGCCCTGATCCGCCGCGCGGTCGCCGACCAACGCGGCCTGGGCGGCGCGGTCACTCTTACCGACCAGGCAGAAGACCATTTGGTACGGCTTGCCGGCGGCGATGTCCGCAAAGCGTTGACGGCGCTGGAGGCGGCGGCCGGTTCCGCCCTGGCGCAGGGCGCCAAGGAGATCGACCTGGCCACCGCCGAGCGCGCGGTCGACGTGGCGGCGGTCCGTTACGACCGGGACGGCGACGCGCACTACGACATCATCAGCGCGTTCATCAAGAGCATGCGCGGCAGTGATCCGGACGCCGCGCTGCACTACCTGGCCCGGATGATCGTGGCCGGCGAGGATCCGCGGTTCATCGCCCGGCGCATCGTGATCTTCTCGAGCGAGGACGTCGGGATGGCCGACCCGCAGGCGCTGCTGGTGGCGACCGCGGCGGCCCAGGCGGTGCAGCTGATCGGCATGCCCGAGGCCCAGCTCAACCTGGCCCAGGCGGTCGTGCACATGGCCACCGCCCCCAAGTCGAACAGCGTCACCACGGCGATCGGCGAGGCGATGGCCGACGTGCGGGCCGGTCGGGTCGGGGCGGTTCCGGCGCATCTGCGCGACGCGCACTACTCCGGCGCGCGTGGCCTTGGTCACGGTCGCGGCTATCGGTACCCGCACGACGACCCGAAGGGTGTCGTCCGGCAGCAGTACGTCCCGGACGATCTGGTCGGCACCGACTACTATCGGCCGACCGAGCACGGGGCCGAGCGCGCCGTCGGCGAACGGGTACCGCGCCTGCGCCGGATCGTGCGGGGTCTCGGGCCCCGTGGCGCTTCGGCGGGCAGTGCGGTCCGCGCGGCGGGTGGTGCTCCGGCCCCGGATGCGTCACAGTCGTCGGCGGCCTCCGTTTCGGGCCCGCCCGCCCCGGCGGACGGTCCGGAAGCGGGCGATGTGGAAACAGCGGGCCCCGCCTCGGCGGGCGAGGGTTCCGGTGACGCGGACGAGGGTTCCGGTGCTCCGGGGGCCGCGCTCGCGGCAGATGAAGCGGACGAGAGCGGACCTGGTGGGCCGGCGGACCCGCCGGCGACGGGAACGGGTGCGGCGGCGGCCGGGCCGGAACCCGGCAGTGACGAGCAACGGTCGGACGAGCGCGGCGATGCCGCCGGGAAGGAACAGCCGTGACACCGCGCGGTGCCGAACGGCCCGACGACGAGGCCGGGCAGGGCGGCAAGAAGGGCCGTCGCTTCGGGCGTGGTCGCCCTGAGCAGCCGGTCGAGCCGATCGTGATCCCGCGCGAGGAGACCGGCTGGCTCGACGACCTGCGTACCGCGAAGCAGGAGGCCGCCGCGATCGGGCCCGGCACGGCGCCCGGCGAGGGCCGGACCAGCAAGTCCGGCCGCAGGGCGCCCGGGCCGGACGAGGGTCCGGCCGAGGGTGGCCCGGTCTTCGGCGGCGGTTTCGAGGCGGAGGAGCCCGTGGGCGGCCCCGCTCCGGCTCCGGCTCCCGGCATGGCTGGGCCCGGGCAGGCTCCGCCGGCTCGGCGTCCCGGGCCGGCCGGTGCGCCGGTGCCGCCCGGACCGCGATCGGGGCCGGTTCCGCCCGGTCAGCGTGGTGGTCCGGGTCCCGGTGGTCCGGGGCAGCCCGGTCCGGTGCAGGGTCAGATGCCGCCCGGTGGCCGGCCGGGTCCGGGGCCGCAGGGTCCTGGGCCGCAGGGCCAGATGCCGCCGGGCCAGATGCCGCCGGGCCAGATGCCGCCCGGAGCGGTTCCGCCCGGTCAGCGTGGTGGCCCGATGCCGGGTGGGCAGCAGGCCCCCGGTCAGATGCCGCCCGGTCAGATGGGGCAGGGTCAGATGCCCGGCCGGCCTGGGCAGATGCCGCCGGGTGCGGTTCCGCCAGGTCAGCGCGGGGGGCCCGGCCCGGGCGCCGCTGGTCCCGTTTCACCTGGTCAGCGAGGTGTTCCCGGCGCGGCCGGCCCGGTTTCGCCCGGGTCGGTGCCGCCGTCCGCCCGGCGTGGCGGGCCCGGCGTGCCGGTCTCGCCCGCCGGTCGTGGTGAGCCGGGCGCCGGCCGTCCGGGCTATCCGGATCCGGCTGTTCCGCGCTCCGGCAACGCGCCGGAGGTCCCCGGCGGACGCCCCGCGGCGCCCGGGGTGAACCCGGTCTCGCCCGGCGTGCGCCCGACCTCGCCGGCCGCCCCGGCCCGCGACCGGTTCCGTCCGGATGCCGCGTCGGCCCGTGTCGACGCGCAGCAGTCCGGGCCGATCCCGCCCGCCGTCTACCAGACCGGGCCGATCCCGCCGGCCGGTGGCTTCCAGGGCGACACCGTCCCGCCGAGCGTCTACCAGACCGACCCGGTGCCGCCGAGCGTCTATCAGACCGGCCCGCTCCCCGGTGGTGCGGACGGCGCCGGCCGTCGCTCCCGGGGACGCGACGACTTCCCGGCCGAGCCGGGGGACCGCGCCGGCCGTGGCCGCGGCCGCCGGGCCCGCCCCGAGCCGGACGGCGCCCAGGACGGGTCGCACGCCGCGCCCGACGGCACCTACGGCGCTCGTGGCCCGCGCCCGGTGTCGGGCGCGCCGACCTCGCACGCCGCCCCCGACGGGGGCTTCACCGGCCGTGGCCCGCGCCCGATCTCCGGCGCGCCGGCCTCGCACGCGGCACCCGACGGGCCGGCGCACGCGCGTGGTGGCCCGGACGGGACGCGGGGCGGTTCGGCCCGGCCGATCTCCGGGGCGCACGCGCAGCCGGAGGACCGGTTCGGGCTGTCACCGGACGGGCCGGCCGGGCGCCGGGCGGCTCCCGGGCCACGTGAGCAGGGCACCGGGCGCCACGAGGCGATCGGTGCGGCGGGCGCCGCCGGGGTTCCCGGGCAGGGCGTTCCCGGGCCGGGTGCGCCCGGACGTGGCGGTCCTGGGCAGGGCGTTCCCGGACGAGGGGTGCCCGGGCAGGGCGGTCCTGGGCGGGGCGCGCCTGGACCGGGCGTTCCCGTGCAAGGCGTTCCGGGGCAGGATGTGGCGGAGGGCGCGGGTGGGCCGGGAGTTCCCGGGCCACGGCGGATCGGGCCCGGGGACGGGCGACCGATCCGGGCTTCGGCGGCGGTGGCGCCGCCGGTGGTGCCGGGGCGTCAGGGGAAGCGTTCCCCGGCGGTGCCCGGGCGCGCCGGCGCGATGGCGGAGAGCACCTCCGGCGTCATTCAGCGGCCCGCCCCGCGCACCGGCCAGCTGCAGCCGGACGAGGACGGCTTCACCGCCGACCGGCGGGCCCTGGAAGGCGGCCAGACCGGTGCGGTGGTTCCCGGTCAGCCGGGTCCGGGGCGCCGTGGGCGCGGCGAGCCGCAGGGCGCACGTGGTGGCCCGGCCGACGGGTCGTTCGCCGACCTGGCCGGCGGGCCGGGCGCCGAGCAGGCAGCCCACGCGGCCGGCGAACCCGGTCGTGGCGGTCGCCGCGGCCAGGGTGGGCCGGGCGGCCAGGGTGGGCCGGGCGGCCAGGGTGGGCCGGGCGGCCAGGGTGGGCCGGGCGGCCAGGGTGGCCAGGGGCGTGGCCCGCGCCGGGGGCCGGATCCCGACCAGAGTCAGAGCTTCCCGGCCGGTGCCGGTGGCCCGCAGCACAGCCAGGGTTTCCCGGCGGGCATGGGCCATCCGGATCAGAGCCAGGGCTTCCCGGCCGGTATGGGTCACCCGGATCAGAGCCAGGGTTTCCCGGCCGGTATGGGTCACCCGGATCAGAGCCAGGGCTTCCGGGCCGGCCTGGGCCATCCGGACCAGAGCCAGGGCTTCCGAGCCGGGGCGGGCGGTCCCGATCAGAGCCAGGGCTTCCCGGCGGGGACGGGTTCTCCGGAGCCGACCTCACGGGGTCGTCGCCGGCGGGCCGAGCAGGAGCCGAACCCGGGTGACGGCCGCGGACCGGACCAGGGCTTCCCGCCCGGCCGGCGCGGGCCGGATCAGAGCCAGGGCTTCCCCGCGGGTGCGGGTGGGCCGGATCAGAGTCAGGGCTTCCCGGCCGGTGCCGGTGGCCCGCGGCGCGGGATGGACGGCGGGCCGGTCTCGCCGGCGCCCGGGCCGCGCGGTGGCGGGCCGGCTCGCGGTGGCGCGCCGGTGGCCGGTGCGGCGCGGGCCGGTGTCGCGGGCGCGGCATCGGTACCCGGACCGGGTGGACCGGGTGGACCGGGTGGACCGGGCAGCGGCTCCGCACGGGTACCCGGGAACGGACCGGGCGGTTCCGCACGCGTGCCCGGAAACGGCCCCGGCGGTCCGAATGGCCCGGGCGGCCCCGGTGGCCCGAACGGCCCGAATGGACCCAACGGTCCGAACGGTCCCGGACGCCCGGCCGGCCCCGGCCGCCCGAACGGACCCGGTGGCCCTGGTGGCCCCGGTGGCCCTGGTGGGCCGAGCGGCCCCGGTGGACCCGGTGGTCCGAATGGACCCGGCGGCCCGAGCGGGCCGGGGCGCGGCGCGGCTTCCGTGCCGGTGCCCGGACCGGGCGACCCGGAGGCCGGTGGACCGAACGGTATTCCGCGCCGGGGCGCCGCGGCGGTGCCCGGGAACGGCCCCGAGGCCGGTGGACCCAGCGGTCCGCCGCGTCGCGGTGCGGCCTCGGTTCCGGGTAGCGGACCGGACGCCGGTGGACCGGGACGTGGCGCGGCCGCCGTGCCCATGCCGGGCGATCCCGAGGCGAACGGGCCACGTGGCGCGGCCTCCGTCGCCGTGCCCGGGACCAACCGTGCCGCCGTACCGGGGAACGGTGTGGTCCGGAGCGCCGGAGCCGCCTCGGTGCCCGGATCCGCGGCGGTCGTCGGCCGGGGCGCGGGAACGGCCTCGGTGCCGGGCACCGCATCCGTGCCGGGCCGCGGAAACGCGCCGGGCGGAAACGCGCCGGGCGGAAACGGCCCGGGCGGAAACGCGCCGGGCGGCGGAAACGACCTGGACTTCGAGAACGGCCAAGGCAACGGACCCGCGAACGGCACCCCCGCCGGCCGCGCGCCGGGAGCTGTGAAGGACAACGGCTTCGGGGGCGTGAAGGACAACGGCTTCGGCGGGGTGAAGGACAACGGGTTCGGGGCCGGCAACGGCAACGCGTTCGGCAAGACCTCCTCCGACGGCCACGGAACCGGCACGATCGCCGTGTCCCGATCCGGCGCGGGCGGCCCGAAACCCGCGGGCGGGGCTTCCGCCGTACCCCGAAATGGGAATGCGACCGCGAGCGCGCCGCTGACCGAGGCCGAAGCGGAGGCCGCGGGTGGTCTTCGCGAGAAGCTGCGGACGCAGCGCCGCCTGCGGCTGATCACGCTGTCCACCCTGGCCGCGGTCGTGTTGTTGCTGCTGCCGGCGTTCTTCGGGCTGCGGGCGATCAGCAGCGACCCGGTCTTCGCGTCGCTCGACGCGCTGAGCGTGCCGTCGTGGGCCGCGCAGCAGACGGACGACAAGAACAGCGGCAGCCGCTGGTGCTTCCTGGAGTGCCGGTTCCGGGAGCGGACCGCCGATTCCGAGCGGCCGTTCAAGGAGACCACCGAGGCGTACACGAAGGCGCTCACGGACGCCGGCTGGGCGCCGTGGAAGGTCGGGGACTGCCCGGAGTCGCCGGTGAAGGCCGACGAGGGCACCTACACCTGCTGGACGCGGGACGAGTTCACTCTGGACCTGGCCGTCGGGCTGCCCGGTTGCGCGGTCGACCAGGTGGCGCAGGACGTGGTTCCGGCGGCTGGTTCGGACGCGGCCGAGGCGGGGGTGACCGGCACCGGCAAGTGCGAGGGATCGACGGTCAGCATCAAGGTGCGGAGCCGGATCGCCGACGAGCGCGGGAAGCCCGACACCCGTCCGGGGCCGGTCGGCCAGACGCCCGATCCGGTGCTGAACGAGGACGATCCGCTCTTGGCGCCGACACCCCAGGCGTCGTGAAGCGAGCGGTGGTCACGGACGGTAGGGTCTGCACGTTGTCCCCGCCGAATCCGTGACCACCCGAAGAGGAGACGCGCTATATGGACGCCGGAGAAATCGCTGGTCTGATCGCGGCGGGCGCCTTCCTGATGCTCGTCATCGTGCTCGCCTTCCCGATCCTGAAGCTGGGCCGCACGATCGACGCCGCCACCCGCGGGATCAACGAGGTGGTCGACCGCACCGGTCCGTTGCTCGGCAACGTGAACACCACGGTGGAGAACGTGAACACCACGCTCGGCCAGGTCCAGGTCTCTTTGGACGGCGTGAACCTGCAGCTGGCCAAGGTCGACACGATGACCGAGCACGCGCAGAACATCACCGCGAACGTCGCCAACCTGGTCACCGTGGTCTCCGCGGCCGCGGCCAACCCGCTGGTCAAGGTCGCCTCGTTCGGGTACGGCCTGCGCAAGGCCACGAATGCCCGCCGGGCCGCCGAGGAGGACCGCGAGGTGCGCACCGAGATCAAGCAGCGCCGCCGCCGGGCCAGTCGCTGAGCTACCCGAAGAGGGGAACGTTGTCATGAAACGCCTGCTCTGGCTGGGTGTCGGCCTGGCGGTCGGCGCCATCGTGGTGCGCAAGCTCACGCAGAAGGCCGAGGAGTTCACCCCCACCGGTATCGCCACCTCGCTCTCGCAATCCGCTGGCGGGCTCGTCGAGTCGGTGCGTAGCTTCGTGGAAGACGTCCGCGACGGCATGGCCGAGCGGGAGGAACAGATCCACGAGGCGTTCGCCGAGGGGGTCCTGTACGAGGACAAGTTTGCCGAGCTGCGCGAGGACGAGCAGCCCGGTTCGCAGGAGGGAATTCGATGAAGACGGCGGAAGTCAAGCGGCGCTTTCTGGCGCATTTCGAGGCCAACGGGCACACGGTGGTCCCGAGTGCCCCGCTGCCGGCCATCGACGACCCGAACCTGCTGTTCATCAACGCCGGTATGGTGCAGTTCGTCCCGTATTTCCTGGGGCAGCAGACGCCCGCGTTCAACCGCGCGGTGAGCGTGCAGAAATGCATCCGGACGCCGGACATCGACGAGGTCGGCAAGACCAGCCGGCACGGCACGTTCTTCCAGATGAACGGCAACTTCTCGTTCGGCGACTACTTCAAGGAAGGCGCGATCAACCTCGCCTGGGAGCTGTCGACGAAGTCGGTGGCCGACGGCGGTTTCGGGCTGGACCCGGCGCGCATCTGGCCGACGGTGTACCTGGACGACGACGAGGCGTTCGCGCTCTGGCGCAAGATCGGCGTGCCCGAGGCGCACATCGTGCGCCGCGGCAAGAAGGACAACTACTGGTCGATGGGCATCCCCGGGCCGGCCGGTCCGTGCTCGGAGCTGTTCTACGACCGTGGCCCGGAGTACGGCAGGGACGGCGGCCCCGAGGTCGACGAGGACCGGTTCATGGAGTACTGGAACCTGGTCTTCATGCAGTACGAGATCAAGGACGTGAAGTCGAAGGAGGACTTCACCATCGTCGGCGCTCTCCCCAAGCAGAACATCGACACCGGCATGGGCCTGGAGCGGATCTCCTCGATCCTGCAGGGCGTCGACAACCTGTACGAGATCGACGAGGTCCGGCCGATCCTGGCCCGCGCCGCCGAGCTGACCGGCAAGAAGTACGGCGCGCACTCCGGCCACGTCGCGGGTGAGTCGCACCCCGACGACGTCCGCCTGCGGGTGATCGCCGACCACGTGCGTACCGCGCTGATGCTGATCGGCGACGGCGTGGTGCCGGCGAACGACGGCCGGGGCTACGTGCTGCGCCGGATCATGCGCCGGGCGATCCGGGCGATCCGCCTGCTCGGCTGGCAGGAGCCGGCGCTGCCGATCCTGCTGCCGATCGCGCGGGACTGCATGTCCCCGTCGTACCCGGAGCTGGCCGAGGAGTTCGGGCGGATCTCGACGTACGCCTACGCGGAGGAGGACGCGTTCCTCTCCACGCTGAAGGCGGGCACCACGATCCTGGACACCGCGATCACCGAGGCCAAGGCGGGCGGCGGCAAGCAGCTCGCCGGGGACAAGGCGTTCCAGCTGCACGACACGTACGGTTTCCCGATCGACCTGACCCTGGAGATCGCGCAGGAGCAGGGCCTGCAGGTCGACCAGGACGGCTTCCGCCGGCTGATGGCCGACCAGCGGAACCGGGCGAAGGCGGACGCGAAGGCGCGCAAGACCGGCCACGCGGACCTCTCGGCGTACCGGTCGGCGCTCGACGCCGGCGGCAAGATCGAGTTCACCGGGTACCAGGAGGTCACCCGCGAGTCCCGGGTCCGCGCGCTGATCGGCGAGCAGGGCCGGATCGAGGTGGCCGGCGAGGGTGACTTCGTCGAGCTGGTGCTGGACACCACCCCGTTCTACGCGGAGGGCGGCGGCCAGCAGGCCGACACCGGCGTGATCAAGGTGGGCGGCGGTCAGCTCGAGGTCGTCGACGTGCAGCAGCCGATCCCCGGCCTGATCGTGCACAAGGCCCGGGTGATCCGCGGCGAGGTGCGCGCGGGCGAGTCCGGCCTGGCGGAGATCGACGTGACCCGCCGCAAGGCGATCTCGCGTTCGCACACCGCGACCCACCTGGTCCACCAGACCATGCGGAACTTCCTCGGCGAGTCGGCGACCCAGGCGGGCTCGCTGAACGCGCCGGGCCGGCTGCGGTTCGACTTCCACACCCCGGGCGCGGTCAACCCGTCGGTGCTCTTCGACGTCGAGCAGCAGATCAACGAGGTGCTGCTGCGCGACCTCGAGGTGACCGCGTTCACCACCTCGCAGGAGGAGGCGCGCCGGCTCGGCGCGATGGCGCTCTTCGGCGAGAAGTACGGCGACGAGGTCCGCGTCGTCGAGGTCGGTGACTACGCCCGGGAGCTGTGCGGTGGCACCCACGTGTCGCGCTCCGGCCAGCTCGGCCTGGTGAAGATTCTCACCGAGCAGTCGATCGGCTCCGGCGTGCGCCGGGTCGAGGCGCTGGTCGGCATCGACGCGTTTGGCTTCCTGGCCAAGGAGCACCTGCTGGTGTCCCGCCTGGCCGACCTGTTCCGGGTCCCCGGCGACCAGGTCGCCGACCGGGTCGAGCAGACCGTCACGGCGCTGCGCGACGCGGAGAAGGAGCTGGAGAAGCTGCGGGCGCAGATGGTGCTGGCCGGCGCGGGCGCGCTGGTCGACCAGGCGAAGGACCTGCGCGGCGTGGCGTTCGTCGGCACCGAGGCGCCGGAGGGCGCGGCCGGCAACGACGTGCGCACGCTGGCCCAGGACATCCGCGGCAAGTTCGACCCGGCCCGCCCGGCGGTGGTCGCGGTGACCGCCCGTTCGGGTGGCAAGGCGTCGCTGATCGTGGCGATCAACGCGGCCGCGAAGGGTCGCGGCCTGTCGGCGGCCGACCTGGTCAAGGGTGCGCTCTCCGGCCGGGGTGGCGGCAACGCCGACCTGGCGCAGGGCGGCGGGCTCCCGGCGAGCGAGGCGGCGGGTCTGCTGGTGGCCATCGAGAAGGCGATCACCGACGCCCCCTGAGAATTGCCTGGTAATGGATCCGTCGCCCAGTGCGACGGATCCTTTCCTTTTCCTTGAGAATTCCCAGCGGTGGCACAGGGGGCCGTTGTATCGGGGGCGGTAGCGGTTAAGCTTTGCCCGCGATCGGGGACCTGTCATCGGCGTACGTCGATAATGGTTTGCTGATTGCCAAAGAGCCTGTTCGGGGACAAAGGAGACGCGGCTTGCTGGTGTGCGGGGAGAGAGCGTGACGCACGGCTTCACTCGGGGGGTGCGCCTCGGGGTGGACGTCGGACAGGTGCGCGTGGGGGTCGCCAAGTGCGATCCGGACGGCATCCTGGCCAGCCCGGTCGTGACCGTGGCACGGGATCAGCAGGCCGGCGAGGACAAGGTTCCCGCCGACATGGCCGAGCTGGCCCGGCTCGCGGAGGAGCTCGAGGCCGTTGAGGTCGTCGTGGGCCTCCCGGTCGCGCTCAACGGGCGGGAGGGCGTGGCGGCCGGCCACGTCCGGGCGTACGTGCAACGGCTCGGCGCGGTTATCGCGCCGCGGCCGATCGTGCTCTCCGACGAGCGGATGTCGACCGTCGTCGCCAGTCGTAGGCTGAGCGAGCGGGGCGTTCGAGGGCGTCGGCAACGTGCGGTCGTGGATCAAGCGGCCGCCGTGGAGATCCTGCAGGGCTGGCTGGACGCGCAGCGGAGGCAGACTTAATTGAGCGACGACGACCTGGATTTGGCGTTCGAGGGCGCGGAGGATCGAGGCCGCTGGAAACACCGCAAGAAGGAGGGTGGGGGCCGGACCTTGATGGCCCTGACCCTGGTCCTTCTGCTGCTCGGCGGTCTCGCGGGTGCCGGCTATGTCGGTTACGGCAAGGTGAAGGGCTTCTTCAGCGCCGCGGACTACGCCGGGCCCGGCACCGGTGAGGTCGCCGTCGAGGTGGCGTCCGGCAACACCGCGACCGACATCGCCAACACCCTCTACAAAGCCGGTGTGGTGAAGAGCGCCGCGGCGTTCGTCGAGGCCGCCAAGGACAACCCGAAGAGCAAGGATGTCCAGGTCGGATCGTATCTCCTGAAGAAGGAGATGAAGGCGGCCGACGCGCTGTCCATGCTGCTGGATCTGAAGAACAAGAACGTCAACAAGGTCACCATTCCCGAGGGCATCATCTCGCTGCAGATCTTCGACCGGCTGTCGAAGGCGACCGGCATCCCGGTCGCCGACTTCAAGACGGCCGCGAAGAGCCCGGCGAAGCTCGGGGTGCCGGCGCTCTGGTTCAAGCGCCGCGACGGCAAGAAGGTCAACCCCACCGACATCGAGGGCTTCCTCTACCCGGCGACCTACGAGTTCCCCAAGGACGCCAAGGCCGCCGACGTCCTGAAGATCATCATCGAGCACTTCAACGCCGAGATGGAGAAGCTGGACTTCGTCAACCAGTCGGCGAAGTTCCAGATCTCGCCGTACGAAGCGCTGGTCGCCGCGTCGATCGCGCAGGTCGAGGCGTTGCTCCCGCAGGACATGGGACCGGTCGCGCGGGTGCTCTACAACCGGGCGTACACCGGCAACTTCCCGTGCAGCTGCCTGCAGCTGGACAGCACGGTCAACTACTGGCTGCGGATCAGCGGCAAGGACGCGAAGTCGTCGGAGAAGCTGCTCACGACCGAGTTGCACGACCCGAAGAACCCGTACAACTACGACGTCAAGGGCATGGCGATCGGCCCGATCAGCAGCCCCGGCGAGGTCGCCCTGAAGGGTGCCATTACTGCCCCGAAGAGCGATTACTACTTCTTTGTGACAGTCGACCAAAAGGGCGCGATGGCGTACGGCAAGACCAACGCCGAGCACGAGGCGAACATTCAGAAGGCCTGCAAGAACGGTATTCCGATCTGCTGACCTCGATGTGTGCCAGATCGGTGGCCGGTGGGTGAAAACCTATCGGCCACCGGTGTGAGGTAGCGCCGACGGTCGATCCGTGGCACTCTTCGCCACGTAGTTCCAGCCGGGGGCTTGACATGCTGGACCCGCAGCGGAGGCGGAAATGCTCGACGACCTGGATTCGGTACTGGAGGAAGAGCAACAGGCGACCGAGGGCGAGCCACGGACCCGGAATCGGGCTCGGGCCGGCCGCTCCACCATCGCGTTCTTCCTCAGCCTGGTCCTGCTCGGCCTGGTGGCCGGTGGCGGCTGGTTCGCGTACAGCAAGGTGAAGGGATTCTTCGTCGACGACGACTATCCCGGTCCCGGCGGCGCCGAGGCGATCGTCGAGGTCAAGACCGGTGAGTCGGCCACCGACATCGGCACCACGCTGTACAACCAGAAGGTCGTCGCCTCGGTGGACGCGTTCGTCAGCGCCGCCAAGGACAACACGCGCAGCAAGAACATCCAGGTCGGGTGGTACAAACTCAAGGTCGAGATGAAGGCGAGCGACGCGGTCGCCGCGCTGCTCGACCCGGCCAGCCGGTGGGTCACCAAGGTCACCCTGGCGGAGGGCCTGACCTACCAGCAGACGTTCCAGAAACTGTCGGAGGCCACCAAGATCCCGGTGGCGGACTTCGAGAAGGCCGCGAAGGACCCGGCCGCGCTCGGGCTCGACGACTCCTGGTTCACCCGCAGCGACGGCAAGAAGGCCGACAAGACCGACATCGAGGGCTTCCTGTTCCCGGCGACCTACGAGCTGCCGCCCAAGGCGGACGCGACCGGCGTGCTCAAGGTGATCATCGCGAACTTCAACGCCGAGATGGAGCAGATGGAGTTCGTCTCCACGGTGCAGAAGACGCGCGGTGGGATCACGCCGTACCAGGCGCTGATCGTCGCGTCGATCGCGCAGGCCGAGGCGCTCAAGGACGTGGACATGCCGAAGGTGTCCCGGGTCGTCTACAACCGGGCCTACGGCAATTTCGACTGCCACTGCCTGGGGCTGGACAGCACCGTCAACTACTGGCTGCGGATCACCGGCAAGGGCACCAAGGCGTCGGAGCATCTGACCAACGCGGAACTGCACAACCCGAAGAATCCGTACAACACCCACGACAAGCCGGGCCTGCCGCCCGGCCCGATCGGCAACCCCGGAAAGGCCGCGCTGAAGGGCGCGATGAGCCCGACCAACAACTTCCCGTACTACTTCTTCATCAGCATCGACACCAAGGGCACGATGGCCTACGGCAAGACCCCGGCCGACCATGACAAGAATCGGCTACTCGCCTGTCAGAACGGCATCCCACTCTGCTGAGCCCGGCGTTCGTAGAATGCACGTCGTGCAGACCACCAGCCCTCGGCGGGCAGCCGTTCTCGGCCAGCCGATCGCCCACTCGCTCTCCCCGGTGATCCACCGGGCCGGGTTCGCGGCCGCCGGGCTCACCGGCTGGGACTACGAGGCGATCGAGTGCGCCGAGTCGGCCCTGCCCGACCTGGTCGCCGGCCTCGGCCCGGAGTGGGCCGGCCTGTCGGTGACCATGCCGCTCAAGGAGGCCGCGCTCCGGCTGGCCGGCTCGGCCAGCCCGGTCGCGATCGCCGCCGGCGTCGCCAACACGCTGGTCCGGCAGGCCGACGGCGGCTGGCACGCCGACAACACCGACATCCCCGGCATGGTCCGGGTGCTGCGCGAGGCCGGCCTCGGCGGCGGCACCGGCCGGCACGCGGTCAAGGAGGCCCCGCCGCGGGTCACCGTGCTCGGCGGCGGCGGGACCGCCCGCGCCGCTCTGGCCGCCGCCGCCGAACTGGGCGCCGAGTCGGTCACCGTGGTCACCCGCCGCCCCGAGGCGTGCGCCGAGCTGGAGCCGGTCGCCGCCGCGCTCGGCCTGAAGATGGAGAGCCTGCCCTGGTCCGGCGCCGCGGCCGCGTTCGACACCGACGCGGTGATCTCCACGGTCCCCAAGGGCGCCGCCGACCACCTCGCCGCCGAGGTCGTCTGGCGCCCCGGGACGGTGCTCTTCGACGCGATCTACGACCCGTGGCCGACCCCCCTCGCGGCGTCGGCGACCGCGGCCGGCCTGGCCGTCGTCTCCGGGCTGGACCTGCTGCTGGCCCAGGCCCTGAGCCAGTTCGAGCAGTTCACCGGCGTCCCCGAGGCGCCGGAGGAGGCCATGCGGGCCGCTCTCGACGAGGCCGTCAAGAACCGGAATTCATAAGATCAAGTTCATCATTGCCTCGGCTGCGGCCAATAACTGATCGTCGCTCCCGCGGGGACCCTTCCGGGCCTCGCAGGGCGCTGGCGCGCCCAGAACGCGAGGCCCTCCAGGGCGACGTCCGCGGGTGGTTGCGGTTCCGAAAACCGAGTCGGGTGTCCGATGGTCGGGATGCGCCGTACCACCTGCCGGACCGCATTCGTGCCGTGCCAGACTGTGAACCGTGTTGCGCTGGCTTACCGCAGGTGAATCGCACGGCCCGGCTCTGGTCGCGCTGCTGGAGGGTGTTCCCGCCGGGGTGGAGGTGACGAGCGCGGACATCACCCGTGACCTCGTGCGCCGCCGTCTGGGTTACGGACGCGGCGCCCGGATGAAGTTCGAGCAGGACGAGGTCGAGTTCATCGGCGGCGTCCGGCACGGCCTCACACTGGGCAGCCCGGTCGCGATCCGGGTGGGTAACACGGAGTGGCCGAAGTGGGAGACGGTGATGTCGGCCGACCCGGTCGACCCGGATATCCTCGCCGCCCAGTCGCGCAACGAGCCGCTGACCCGTCCGCGGCCCGGGCACGCCGACCTGGCCGGCATGCAGAAGTACGGGCACACCGACGCCCGGCCGATCCTGGAGCGCGCCAGCGCCCGGGAGACCGCCGCCCGGGTCGCCGTCGGCGTGGTCGCCAAGCACCTGATCCGGCAGGCCCTGGGCATCGAGATCGTCTCGCACGTGATCGAGCTCGGCTCGGTCGCCGCGAAGGCCGGCCTGATCCCGACCCCGGACGACTTCGACCGGATCGACGCCGACCCGCTGCGCTGCCTCGACCCCGAGGCCAGCGCCCGGATGGTCGCCGAGGTCGACGCGGCGAAGAAGGACGCGGACACGCTCGGCGGCATCGTCGAGGTGCTGGCCTACCACGTTCCGCCGGGCCTGGGCTCGCACGTGCAGTGGGACCGCAAGCTCGACGCCCGCCTCGCCACCGCCCTGATGTCGATCCAGTCGGTCAAGGGCGTGGAGATCGGCGACGGCTTCACCCAGGCCCGTTCGCGGGGTTCGGTCGCCCACGACGAGATCATCCCGACGGCGGCCGGCGTCCGGCGGGTCACCGACCGGGCCGGCGGCCTGGAGGGCGGCATCACCAACGGTGAGCCGCTGCGGGTGCGCGCCGCGCTCAAGCCGATCTCGTCGCTGAACCGGGCCCTGCAGACGGTCGACATCGTCACCGGCGAGGCCACCACGGCGATCAACCAGCGCTCCGACGTCTGCGCGGTTCCGGCCGGCGCGGTCGTCGCCGAGGCGATGGTCGCCCTGGTGCTGGCCGAGGCGGCGACCGAGAAGTTCGGTGGCGACTCGGTGCCGGAGATCCGCCGCAACCTGGCGTCGTACCTGGAAAACCTGGTGATCCGCTGATGGCTCCGGCAGCCGTCATCGTCGGCGTGATGGGCGCGGGCAAGACCACGATCGGCGCGGCGGTCGCCGCGTCGCTGGGCCTGCCGTTCGCCGACACCGACGCGATCATCGAGGAGCGGGCCGGCCGGCCGATCCCGGAAATCTTCGTCGACGAGGGCGAGGCCGCGTTCCGCACGCTGGAACGCGAGGTCGTCGCGACCACGCTGGCCACCTTCGACGGCGTCCTGGCCCTGGGCGGCGGCGCGATCCTCGACGACACCACCCGCAAGCTCCTCGCCGACCACACGGTCGTCTACCTGTCGGTCGAGCTCACCGACGCCCTCAAACGCGTCGGCCTGGGCGCCGGCCGCCCGCTGCTGGCGATCAACCCGCGAGCCACCCTGAAGTTCCTCCTGGAGCAGCGCCGCCCCCTCTACCTGGAGGTCGCCACCCACACGGTGATCACCGACGGCCGCGAGCCCACGGAGATCGCCCCCGAGGTCGCCGCCCTCCTGAGCGCCTGAGCGCCCGCTCCACGCAACGGGAAGGCGTGGCACCCACAGCAACGGGTGCGCGACGCACGGATAGGGTGACGGCCGTGGTTACGCGAATTCCGGTAAAGGGTGACCGTCCGTACGACGTGATCGTCGGCCGCGGCCTGTTCGACGAGCTTCCGGCGCTGCTGGACGGCGCGGCGCGGGTCGCCGTGATCCATCCGCCGACGCTGCGGGAGCGGGCCGCGGCGGTGGCCGCCGCGGTCGGTGACCGGCGGGTGACGACGATCGAGGTCCCGGACGCCGAGCAGGGTAAGACCGTCGAGGTCGCCGCCCGGTGCTGGGACGAGCTGGGTGCCGCCGGCTTCACCCGTACCGATGTGGTCGTGGGTGTCGGTGGCGGAGCCACCACGGACCTCGCCGGGTACGTTGCCGCCGCCTGGCTGCGGGGTGTCCGCTGGATCCCGGTGTCCACGTCGGTCGCCGGCATGGTCGACGCCGCCGTCGGTGGCAAGACGGCGGTGAACATCGCGGCCGGCAAGAACCTGGTCGGCGCGTTCCACCCGCCCGCCGGCGTGCTCTGCGACCTGGACGCGCTGGACACGCTGCCGCGCGAGGACATCGCGGCCGGGCTGGCCGAGGTGGTCAAGGGCGGGTTCATCGCCGACCCGCGGATCCTGGAGCTGGTCGAGGCGGACCCCGAGGCGGCCCTGGACCCGCGCGGGGACGTGCTGCGCGAGCTGATCGAGCGCAAGATCCAGGTGAAGGCCGACGTGGTCGGGGTGGACCTGCGGGAGTCCGGGCTGCGGGAGATCCTGAACTACGGGCACACGCTGGGGCACGCGATCGAGCGCCGGGAGAAGTACACCTGGAAGCACGGGCACGCGGTCGCGGTCGGCATGATCTTCGCCGCTGAGCTGGGGCGGCTGTCGGGGCGGCTGGACGACGGGACCGCGGCCCGCCACCGGGCGGTGCTCGACATGCTGGACCTGCCCACGTCGTACCCGGAAAGCGCCTGGTCCGATCTGCTGAGCGGGATGCGCGTCGACAAGAAGACGCGGGCCGCGACCTTGCGGTTCGTGGTTCTGGACGGCCTGGCGAAGCCGGGCATCCTGGCCGGGCCGGACGACGACCTGCTGCGGCGGGCCTATGCCGAGGTGGCGCGATGATCTACGTGTTGAACGGGCCGAACCTGAACCGGCTGGGCACCCGGGAGCCGGACGTCTACGGCAGCGCCACCTACGCCGACCTGGTGGACCTGTGCCAGACCACGGCGGAGGACCTGGGTGTCACCGTCGAGGTGAAACAGACCAACGCCGAGCACGAGATGATCGGCTGGCTGCACCGGGCCGCCGACGAGGGCGCCGACGTGGTGCTGAACGCCGGCGCGTGGACGCACTACAACATCGCCGTACGGGACGCCTGTGCCATGCTCAGCGGAAAGCTGGTCGAGGTGCACATCTCGAACATCCACACGCGTGAGGAGTTCCGCCATCATTCGGTGATCTCGGGCGTCGCGACCGGTGTGATCGTCGGTCTCGGGTTCGACGGCTACCGGCTGGCTCTGGAGCACATTGCACGCTAAAGAGCACGGATACCCGATTCGCTCTCACCAGGTAAACGCCGGTAAAGTAGTCCGGTCAACGATTCGCGTCAAGATCAAGGCAGGACATGGCTTCCACCAACGACCTGAAGAACGGCCTGGTTCTCAACCTCGACAAGGAGCTGTGGTCCGTCGTTGAGTTCCAGCACGTCAAGCCCGGTAAGGGTCCCGCCTTCGTGCGGACCACGCTGAAGCACGTGTTGTCCGGCAAGGTCGTCGACAAGACCTTCAACGCGGGCACCAAGGTCGAAACCGCGACCGTGGACAAGCGCACGATGCAGTACCTGTACAAGGACGGCGAAGACTTCGTCTTCATGGACCTGGACACGTTCGAGCAGATCCCGGTCTCCACCGCCACCGTCGGTGACAACGCGAACTACCTGCTCGCCGAGGCCGAGGCCACGGTCGCTCTGCACGAGGGTGTGCCGCTCTACATCGAGCTGCCGACCAGCGTGTTCCTGGAGATCACCTACACCGAGCCGGGCCTGCAGGGTGACCGTTCGACCGGCGGCACCAAGCCGGCGACCGTGGAGACCGGCGCCACGGTTCAGGTTCCGCTCTTCATCACCACCGGTGAGAAGGTCAAGATCGACACCCGCGACGGCCGCTACCTCGGCCGCAGCTGATGGCGGAAGGTCCGAAGAAGGAACGGCTGGCACGCCGCAAGGCGCGCAAGCGGGCGCTGGACGTCCTTTTCGAGGCTGACCTTCGTAATCTGCCCCCGAGCCAGGTGCTGGTCACGTATCTGGACCGGATCGCCAAGCCGCACCCCGAGCACCTGGCCTACGCGGTCACCCTGATCGAGGGCGTCGCCAAGAATCTGGACCGGATCGACGAGCTGATCGCGAGCTACGCCGAGGGCTGGACGATCGACCGCATGCCCGCGGTCGACCGGAACCTGGCCCGGATCGCCGTCTACGAGCTGCTGTTCGAGCCCGAGGTGGACGATCCGGTGGCGATCACCGAGGCGGTGGAGCTGGCGAAGGAGATGTCGACCGACGACAGCCCGCGCTTCCTCAACGGTCTGCTGGACCGGATCGCCGCGTTCGCCACGCGCTGAGCCAGCCGTTTCGCCGCGTGGTCACGCGCTGAAACGGCCGGTTCGCCGGGTGACGAAAAAGTGGGATCGTCTCACGTTTTGGCACGAGCACCTCTCGGGACGTGCGGTTTCGGGGGTGTGCGGCTCTGGTCGTGCGGCCGGCTGCGTGCACCAGGTGCTGAAACGACCTGATTGCCGCGTTCGCCACGTGCGGAAAGCCTCGGAAACACGTAAAACGGCCTGGACCGCTTCGGTCCGGGCCGTTTGTGGTTTCAAAACCTGAAAAAATTCGATTTGGTACGGAGAGAACTCACGCTCCGCCGAGCCAGTCGGCTCCGGCCGGCGCTGATCCGGAAGCCGCGCCGGGATCCGGCCGGGTGAGCCTGTTTCGGGCATGAAGTAAGCCCGCGTCGATCTTGGGGGGCCGACGCGGGCTCTTCTTTCGGATAGCAGTATCAGCCGGTGGTGCAGCCGATGTCAGCTGGCGAAGAACGCCCGGGGGTCGGCCACCAGAACGCCCTGCTCAGTCAGTCGCTCGATCAAGCCGGACGGCGAGATGTCGTAGACGATGGCAAGGGCGCGCAGGTCATCGGCGCGGATCGAGAGGACCCGGCCGTTGTAGTCGCCACGCTGCTGCTGAATTGCCCGGGCGTACCGCGCCACGTAGGCGAGGTCCTCACCGGTGGTGTCGTACAGCTTCTCGAGGTCCAGGACGATCTTGTTGGTCGCCTCGAGACGGATGCCACTGCCGTCGGGCAGCAGCTCGGAGACGGGAACACGGTAGAAGTCGGCCAGTTCGGCCAGGCGAGACACGGTGACCGCACGGTCACCACGCTCGTAGGAGCCGACCACAACGGCTTTCCATCGACCGTTGGACTTCTCTTCGACGCCCTGCAGGGACAGGCCCTGCTGTTGGCGAATGGAGCGCAGGCGAGCGCCCAGCGACTTCGCGTACTCAGACGGCATTCGGACACTCCCAGTACTGTGCTCGGCCCGGAGGGTTCTTCCTCACGGATCGCTACGCTGCGTGACGGTACGGAGTTTGCGACCGCCGGTCAAGTGTTGGTTACCGATGAGTCGTGCGGGCCGCACCAAAGTTACCGGCTGTATCCCTAACTGCTGGATTTGTCCGCTTTGTCTGCGGGTCGGGCAGGTCACCCTGGTCACCGCTTTATCCACTGGTAACGTAGCGTCAGCCATCGGGCGGGAAACCGCCCGCTCAGACGTCCTTTAACGACCCGTCCAGTGAGGCGGGGAAGGAGGTCCGCCGTGGCACAGCCACGCGCAGACGCGCCCAGCAAGATCATTCTTGCGGGATCCGACCTGTCCCGGGTCGTCGACCGCATCGCGCATCAGATCCTGGAGAAGACCTCCGGCGCCACCGGCACCGTGCTTCTCGGTATCCCGACCCGCGGTGTCCCCCTCGCCCATCGCCTCGCCGCCCGGATCCACGCCTTCGAGGGCGTCGAGGTCCCGGTCGGCTCGGTCGACATCACGCTCTACCGCGACGACCTGCGCCTGAAGGCGACCCGCGCGCTCGGCAAGACCGAGCTGCCGCCCGGCGGCATCGACGGCCTGCGGGTGATCCTGGTCGACGACGTGCTCTTCTCCGGCCGCTCGGTGCGCGCCGCGCTGGACGCGCTGAAGGACCTCGGCCGGCCCAGCTCGGTGCAGCTCGCGGTGCTGGTCGACCGCGGTCACCGGCAGTTGCCGATCCGCGCCGACTACGTCGGCAAGAACATCCCGACCGCGCTGAGCGAGAGCGTCAAGGTCGCCGTCACCGAGGTCGACGGCGCCGACGAGGTGCGACTGATCGGAGGCCTCCAATGATCAAGCACCTGCGCTCCGCCGCGGATCTGGACGCCGAGACCGCCACGCTGATCCTGGACACCGCCGGCGAGATGGCCGCGCTCTCCGGCCGCGAGGTGAAGAAGCTGCCCGCGCTGCGCGGCCGTACCGTGGTCAACCTCTTCTACGAGGACTCCACCCGCACCCGGATCTCCTTCGAGGCGGCCGCCAAGCGCCTTTCCGCCGACGTGATCAACTTTTCCGCCAAGGGTTCCAGCGTCTCCAAGGGCGAGAGCCTGAAGGACACCGCGCTGACCCTGCAGGCGATGGGCGCCGACGCCGTGGTGATCCGGCACTCGGCCAGCGGCGCGCCGCACCGCCTGGCGAACTGGGTGGAGGGCTCGGTGGTGAACGCCGGCGACGGCACCCACGAGCACCCGACGCAGGCGCTGCTCGACGCGTACACGATGCGCTCCCGCCTGGGCCGTCTCGACGGCCTCCGGGTCGCGATCGTCGGCGACGTGCTGCACAGCCGGGTGGCCCGCTCCAACGTGCTGCTGCTGACCACGCTCGGCGCGCAGGTCACCGTGGTCGGCCCGCCGACCCTGATCCCGCTCGACGTCGCCGCCGCGCTGTCCGAGAAGACGCAGGTCAGCTACGACCTGGACAGCGTCCTGCCGGACAGCGACGTGGTGATGATGCTCCGCGTCCAGACCGAGCGGATGCAGGACTCCTACTTCCCGTCGGCGCGGGAGTACAGCCGCCGCTACGGGCTCGACGTGCCCCGGCTCCAGAAGATGCCGGGTCACGCGATCGTCATGCACCCCGGCCCGATGAACCGCGGGATGGAGATCGCGCCCGAGGTGGCCGACTCCCCCCGCTCCACGATCGTCGAACAGGTCGCCAACGGCGTCAGCGTCCGGATGGCCGTCCTCTACCTGCTCCTGGGAGGCAAGTGATGGCGTACCTGCTCAAGGGCGTCTCGGTCCTCGGCGCCGCGCCGACCGACCTCGTCATCGAAGATGGCGTTATCTCCGACAAACCGGCCGGCCAGTCCGCCACGGTGATCGACGCGACCGGCCTGGTCGCGCTGCCGGGCCTCGTCGACGTGCACACCCACCTGCGCGAACCCGGCCGCGAGGACGCCGAGACGGTGGAGACCGGCTCGCGCTCGGCGGCCCTGGGCGGCTACACCGCGGTCTGCGCGATGGCGAACACCTCGCCGGTCGCCGACACCGCCGGCGTGGTCGAGCAGGTCTGGCGCCTGGGCCGGGAGGCCGGGCTGGTCGACGTGCAGCCGATCGGCGCGGTCACGGTCGGCCTGGCCGGCAAGCAGATGGCCGAGCTGGGCGCGATGGCCAGCTCCGCCGCGAACGTGCGGATCTTCTCCGACGACGGCTTCTGCGTCGCCGACCCGAAGCTGATGCGCCGCGCCCTGGAATACGTGAAGGCGTTCGACGGCGTGATCGCCCAGCACGCCGAGGAGCCCCGGCTCACCGAGGGCGCGCAGATGCACGAGGGCGAGGTCAGCACCCGGCTCGGCCTGACCGGCTGGCCGGCGGTCGCCGAGGAGGCGATCATCGCGCGGGACGTGCTGCTCGCCGAGCACGTCGGCAGCCGCCTGCACGTCTGCCACGTCTCCACGGCCGGCTCGGTCGAGGTGCTGCGCCAGGCCAAGGCCCGCGGCGTGCGGGTCACCGCCGAGGTCACCCCGCACCACCTGATCCTGACCGACGAACTGGCCAGCGGTTACGACCCGGTCTTCAAGGTCAACCCACCCTTGCGTACGGCGAAGGACGTCACCGCCCTGCGCCAGGCGCTCCTGGACGGCGTGATCGACGTGGTCGCCACCGACCACGCCCCGCACGCCGTGCAGGACAAGGAGTGCGAATGGTCGTACGCCCGCCCCGGCATGCTCGGCCTGGAGACCGCGCTCCCGATCGTGCTCAGCGTCTTCGGTGAGCGGTGGGACCTGATCGCCGACCGGATGTCGATCGCGCCGGCCCGCATCGCCGGGCTGGCCGGACACGGCGGCGACCTGACCAAGGCCGGTACGCCGGCGAACCTCACGCTGGTGGACCCGAAGGCGAGCTGGGTCGTCGACCCGGTCGCGCTGGCGAGCCGCAGCCGCAACACCCCGTACGCGGGTATGACCCTGCCCGGTCGCATCGTCGCGACCTTCCTGCGGGGAGAGGCAACAGTGCTGGACGGGAAGGCAGTCAAGTGACCAAGGCGATTCTGGTCCTGGAGGACGGGCGGAGCTTCTCCGGCACGGCGTACGGCGCCGTGGGGGAGACGTTCGGCGAGGCGGTGTTCACCACCGGCATGACCGGCTACCAGGAAGTGCTGACCGACCCGTCGTTCCACAAGCAGGTCGTGGTGCAGACCGCGCCGCAGATCGGCAACACCGGCGTCAACGACGAGGACGACGAGTCGGACCGGATCTGGGTCTCCGGCTACGTGGTCCGCGACCCGGCCCGCCGCCCGTCGAACTGGCGCGCCACCGGTGACCTGGGCGAGCGCCTGGCCGCCGAGGGCGTCGTCGGCATCAGCGGCATCGACACCCGCGCCCTGACCCGTCACCTGCGCGAGCGGGGCGCGATGCGGGTCGGCATCTCCTCGCTGGGGATCACCGCGGCGGAGCTGCGGGACCGGGTCAAGGCCCAGCCGCAGATGCTCGGCGCCGACCTCTCCGCGCAGGTCACCACCGGCGAGCGGTACACCGTCGCGGCCGAGGGCGAGCACCGCTACACGGTCGCCGCGCTGGACCTGGGCATCAAGCGCAACGTCTCCCGGCGGCTGGCCGCCCGCGGCGTGACCACGCACGTCTTCCCGGCGAGCTCGTCGATCGAGGACCTGCTGGCGGTGAGCCCGGACGCGGTGTTCTTCTCGCCCGGCCCGGGCGACCCGGCCACCGCGGACGGCCCGGTCGCGCTCGCCCGGGAGGTGATGCGCCGCCAGGTCCCGCTGTTCGGGATCTGCTTCGGCAGTCAGATCCTCGGGCGCGCGCTCGGCTTCGGCACCTACAAGCTCGGCTACGGCCACCGCGGCATCAACCAGCCGGTGCTCGACAAGACCACCGGCAAGGTCGAGGTGACCAGCCACAACCACGGCTTCGCGGTCAACGCCCCGCTGGACGCGGTCGTCGACACCGAGTTCGGTGGCGTCGAGGTCTCGCACGTCTGCCTCAACGACAACGTGGTCGAAGGGCTCCGGGGCATCGAGGTGCCCGCCTTCACCGTCCAGTACCACCCCGAGGCCGCCGCCGGCCCGCACGACGCCGACTACCTGTTCGACAGGTTCGTCGAGCTCGTCGAGAAGAAGGGCTGAGAAACAGTGCCGAAGCGTGAGGATCTCAAGCACGTGATGGTGATCGGGTCCGGCCCGATCGTCATCGGCCAGGCCTGCGAGTTCGACTACTCCGGCACCCAGGCGTGCCGGGTGCTGCGGGCCGAGGGGCTGCGCGTCTCGCTGGTCAACTCGAACCCGGCCACGATCATGACCGACCCGGAGTTCGCCGACGCCACCTACGTCGAGCCGATCACCCCGGAGTTCGTCGAGCTGGTCATCGCCAAGGAGCGCCCGGACGCGATCCTGCCGACCCTGGGCGGCCAGACCGCGCTGAACACCGCGATCGCCCTGCACGAGAGCGGCGTGCTGGAGAAGTACGGCGTCGAGCTGATCGGCGCCAAGGTCGAGGCCATCCGCAAGGGTGAGGACCGGCAGCTGTTCAAAGAGGTCGTGGCGAAGGCCGGCGGCGAGACGCCGCGCTCGCGGGTCTGCCACTCGATGGACGAGGTCCGCGCGACCGTCGCCGAGATCGGCCTGCCGGTCGTCATCCGCCCGTCGTTCACCATGGGCGGCCTGGGCTCCGGGATGGCGCACACCGACGAGGACCTGGCCCTGATCGCCGGCGCCGGCCTGGCCGCCTCCCCGGTCACCGAGGTGCTGATCGAGGAGAGCGTGCTCGGCTGGAAGGAGTACGAGCTCGAGCTGATGCGCGACAAGCACGACAACGTCGTGGTGGTCTGCTCGATCGAGAACATCGACCCGATGGGCGTGCACACCGGCGACAGCGTCACCGTCGCCCCGGCCATGACGCTCACCGACCGCGAGTACCAGAAGATGCGCGACCTGGGTATCGCGGTGCTCCGCGAGGTCGGCGTGGACACCGGCGGCTGCAACATCCAGTTCGCGATCAACCCGGACGACGGCCGGATGATCGTGATCGAGATGAACCCCCGGGTCTCCCGCTCCTCGGCGCTGGCGTCGAAGGCCACCGGCTTCCCGATCGCCAAGATCGCCGCGAAGCTGGCCATCGGCTACACGCTCGACGAGATCCCGAACGACATCACGCTGAAGACCCCGGCCGCGTTCGAGCCGGCGCTGGACTACGTGGTCGTGAAGATCCCGCGGTTCGCGTTCGAGAAGTTCCCGGGCGCGGACAAGGAGCTCACCACCACGATGAAGTCGGTCGGTGAGGCGATGAGCCTGGGCCGCAACTTCGCCGAGGCGCTGAACAAGGCGATGCGCTCGATGGAGACCAAGGCCGCCGGCTTCTGGACCACTCCGGACCCCGACGAGACGGTCGAGGAGCTGCTGGCCCAGCTGCGGATCCCGCACGACGGCCGGCTCTACACGGTCGAGCGGGCGCTGCGGCGGGGCGCGACGATCGAGCAGGTGCACGAGGCCAGCGGCCGGATCGACCCGTGGTTCCTGGACGAGATCCAGGCCCTGATCGACCTGCGCGCCGAGATCCTGGCCGCACCGGTCCTCGACGAGGAACTGCTGCGGGTGGCGAAGCGGTCCGGGCTCTCCGACAAGCAGCTCGCCGCGCTGCGGCCGGAGCTGGCCGGCGAGGACGGGGTGCGGGCGCTGCGGCACCGGCTGGCGGTCCGCCCGGTCTACAAGACCGTGGACACCTGCGCGGCCGAGTTCGCGGCGAACACGCCGTACCACTACTCGTCCTACGACGAGGAGACCGAGGTCGCCCCGAGCGACCGGCCCAAGGTGCTGATCCTGGGCTCCGGCCCGAACCGGATCGGGCAGGGCATCGAGTTCGACTACTCCTGCGTGCACGCCGTACAGGCGCTCCGGGGTGTTGATCTCGAGACCGTGATGGTCAACTGCAACCCGGAGACCGTCTCCACCGACTACGACACCGCGGACCGGCTCTACTTCGAGCCGCTCACGTTCGAGGACGTCATCGAGGTGTTCCACGCCGAGGACACCTCCGGTAAGGCGGCCGGCGGCCCCGGCGTGGTCGGCGTGATCGTGCAGCTCGGTGGCCAGACCCCGCTCGGCCTGGCGAACCGGCTGAAGACGGCCGGCGTCCCGATCGTCGGCACCTCGCCCGAGTCGATCGACCTCGCCGAGGACCGCGGCCTGTTCGGCACCCTGCTCGCCGAGCACGACCTGCGCTCGCCCGAGCACGGCACCGCCACCTCGTTCAGTGAGGCCAAGGCGATCGCCGACACGATCGGCTACCCGGTCCTGGTCCGCCCGTCCTACGTGCTGGGCGGCCGGGGCATGGAGATCGTCTACGACGAGCCCACCCTGAAGGGCTACATCGAGCGGGCCACCGAGATCTCCCCGGACCACCCGGTGCTGGTCGACCGGTTCCTGGACGACGCCGTCGAGATCGACGTGGACGCGCTCTGCGACGCCACCGGCGAGGTCTACATCGGCGGCGTGATGGAGCACATCGAGGAGGCCGGCATCCACTCCGGCGACTCGGCCTGCTCGCTGCCGCCGATCACGCTCGCCGCCTCGCACCTGGCCGAGGTGCGCCGCTACACCGAGTCGCTGGCCCGGGGCATCGGCGTGCGCGGCCTGATGAACGTGCAGTACGCGCTCAAGGACGAGACGCTCTACGTGCTGGAGGCCAACCCGCGCGCGTCCCGGACCGTCCCGTTCGTCTCCAAGGCGACCGGCGTGCAGCTGGCCAAGGCGGCCGCCCGGATCATGCTCGGCGCCACCATCGCCGAGCTGCGGGCCGAGGGCGTCCTGATCACCGACCGGGACGGCGGGTCGGTCCCGGCCGGCGCGCCGATCGCGATCAAGGAGGCGGTGCTGCCGTTCAAGCGGTTCCGCACGCTGGCCGGCAACAACGTGGACAGCCTGCTCAGCCCGGAGATGAAGTCGACCGGCGAGGTGATGGGCATCGACACCGGGTTCGGCCAGGCGTTCGCCAAGTCGCAGGCCGCGGCGTACGGCTCGCTGCCGACCAGCGGCAAGATCTTCGTGTCGGTGTCGAACCGGGACAAGCGGTCGATGATCTTCCCGGTCAAGCGACTCGCCGACCTGGGCTTCACGATCGTCACCACGGCCGGCACCGGCGAGGTGCTCAGCCGGTACGGCGTCGACTGCGAGGTCGTCCCGAAGCACTACGAGAGCCCGGGCAAGAACGCCGTCGAGCTGATCCTGGCCGGCGAGATCGCCCTGATCATCAACACCCCGTCCGGGTCCGGCGCCAGCGCCCGCCAGGACGGTTACGAGATCCGCAGCGCCGCGGTCACCGCCGACATCCCGTGCATCACGACGGTGCCGGGCGCGGCCGCCGCGGTGATGGGCATCGAGGCCCTGATGCGCGGCGACCTCACCGTCCGGCCCCTGCAGGACCTGCACAAGATGCTCCGAAGCGATCGCGCATGAACCTTTTCCGCAGCGCCGTCCGGCCGGTCCTGTTCCGGCTGGGCGGCGGCGACGCCGAGAGCGCGCACGAGTGGACCCTGCACCGGCTCGCCTCGATGCCGCCGGCCGCCCGTGAGGTGATGCGCCGCCGCTACGCCTTCTCCGCCCCGGTCGAGGCGTTCGGCGTCCGCTTCCCGAACCGGGTCGGCCTGGCCGCCGGGATGGACAAGAACGGCCTGGCGCTGCCCGCCTGGCCGGCCCTCGGGTTCGGCTTCGTCGAGGTGGGCACGGTCACCGCGAAGCCGCAGCCGGGCAACGAGAAGCCGCGCCTGTTCCGGCTCCGGGACAGCGACGCGATCATCAACCGGATGGGCTTCAACAACGCCGGCGCGGCGGCCCTGGCCGAGCGCCTGGACGAGTTGGGCCCGATCGGGGTCCCGCTCGGGATCTCGCTGGGCAAGTCCAAGGTCACCCCGCTGGACGAGGCGGTCGAGGACTACCTGGAGTCGTACCGGCTGCTGCACCCGTACGCGGACTACATCGCGATCAACGTGTCCTCGCCGAACACGCCCGGCCTGCGCAGCCTGCAGGACCGGGACTTCCTGACCACGCTGCTGAAGGCGCTCAGCGGCGATGTCCCGGTGCTGGTGAAGATCGCTCCGGACCTGACCGAGCCGGCCATCGCCGAGCTCCTGGAGGTCTGCCTGGAGCAGGGCGCGGCCGGCCTGATCGCGACCAACACCACGCTGGCCCGGGACGGCCTGGCCCCGGGCGACCACCACCTGGCCGCCGAGACCGGCGGGCTCTCCGGCGCGCCGCTCACCGAGCGGGCCCGCGCGGTCGTCAAGTTCGTCCACGACGAGACCGGCGGCCGGCTGCCGGTGATCGGGGTCGGCGGGATCATGTCGGCCGACGACGCCTCGCGGATCCTGGACGCCGGGGCCACCCTGGTCCAGCTCTACTCCGGGTTCATCTACAAGGGCCCGGACCTGGTCAAGGCGGTCGCTCAGGGGGCCCGCCCGTCCCGGACGCACGCGGCGCGATGACCCCGGCCGGGCGCGACGACCTCCTGGCGCTCGACCGGGCGCACGTCTGGCACCCGTACGGTCCGATGCCCGGCCGCAGCGACCCCTACCTGGTCGAGAGCGCGGCCGGGGTCCGGCTGCGCCTGGCCGACGGCCGGGACCTGGTGGACGGGATGTCCTCCTGGTGGGCGGCCGTGCACGGCTACCGGCACCCGGTGCTCGACGCGGCCCTGGCCGACCAGGCCGGCCGGATGAGCCACGTGATGTTCGGCGGCCTCACCCACCAGCCGGCGATCGAGCTGGCCGCCACCCTCGTCGAGATCACCCCGCCCGGCCTGGAGCACGTCTTCCTCTGCGACTCCGGGTCGATCGGCGTCGAGGTGGCGATCAAGATGGCGCTGCAGGCCCAGCGGGCGCTGGGCCGGCCGGGCCGGCAGCGGCTGGCGACCTGGCGCGGCGGATACCACGGGGACACCTTCCACCCGATGAGCGTCTGCGATCCCGAGGGCGGGATGCACGCGCTCTGGACCGGGGTCCTGCCCGCACAGGTCTTCGCCGGTCCACCACCGGCCGACTTCGACCCGGCTTACGCCGAGGAACTTCGCAAGATCATTTCCCGGTACGAGGGTGAGCTCGCCGCCGTGATCGTCGAACCGGTGGTGCAGGGCGCCGGCGGGATGCGCTTCCACGACCCGGAGTACCTGCGGGTGCTGCGCGAGGTCACCGCCGAGTACGGGATCTTCCTGATCTTCGACGAGATCGCCACCGGCTTCGGCCGGACCGGGCGTCTGTTCGCGGCCGAGCACGCCGGGGTCAGCCCGGACATCCTGTGCCTGGGCAAGGCGCTCACCGGTGGCTACCTGACGCTGGCCGCGACGCTCTGCACGCCCGCGGTGGCCACCGCGATCTCGGCGGGCGAGGGCGGCGGCCTGATGCACGGGCCGACGTTCATGGGCAACCCGCTCGCCTGCGCGGTCGCCAACGCCTCCCTGGGGCTGCTGCGCGACGGCGGGTGGGCGGATCGCGTACGGATGATCGAAATCGGTCTCAAAGACGGTCTGGAGCCACTTCGCGGGGCCCCGGGCGTCGCTGACGTCCGCGTCCTGGGCGCGATCGGCGTGATCCAGCTCGATCACGACGTGGACGTGCCCCGGGCGACGGCGGCCGCGGTCGCCCGCGGCGTCTGGTTGCGCCCGTTCCGGGACCTGATCTACACGATGCCGCCCTATGTGACCGACGAGACGGACGTGGCCCGCATTACCGCGGGGATCGCCGCCGCGGTGGCGGCCAGCTGACACGGAAGGGTTGTTTGAGCCATGGAGACCTTCGGAGAGCGGCTGCACGCCGCCGTCGACCAACGCGGACCGCTGTGCGTCGGGATCGATCCGCATGCCGGACTGCTCGCCCGCTGGGGCCTTACCGACGATGTCGCCGGCCTGGAACGCTTCGCCCGTACGGTGGTCGAGGCGCTGGCCGATCGGGTGGCTGTACTGAAGCCGCAGTCCGCGTTTTTTGAGAGATTTGGGTCACGTGGCGTCGCGATTCTTGAGTCAACTATCCGACAGTCTCGCGAGGCCGGGGCGCTTGTCCTGCTCGATGTGAAACGTGGCGACATCGGCTCGACGATGGCCGCGTACGCCTCCGCGTATCTGAATCCGGCCAGTACTCTCCGCGCCGACGCGATTACTGTGAGTCCCTATCTCGGGGTCGGTTCGCTGCGGCCGGCATTCGATCTCGCGACCGAGACGGGCGCCGGAATTTTCGTTCTCGCACTGACTTCCAACCCGGAAGGCGCTTCGGTCCAGCATGCCGTCGGCCCTGGTGGGAAGACCGTCGCGCAGACCGTGATCGACGAGATTTCCCAGCTCAACGCGGGTATGAGCCCTCTCGGAAGTTTCGGCCTGGTGGTCGGCGCGACGATCGGAAAGACCGGCCACGACCTTTCCGGCGTCAACGGCCCGCTGCTCGCTCCGGGGCTCGGAGCCCAGGGCGGAACCCCCGATGACCTGCGTTCCGTCTTCGGTGACAGCCTGCACAACGTGTTGCCGTCGTACTCACGCGAAGTTCTCTCCGGAGGCCCGGAGATCGCCGGTCTGCGGGCCGCCGCGGACCGCGTTCTGGACGAGTGCCGAGCCGCCCTCGGGTGAAACCGCCTGCGTAACGGGCCGGGCGCCGGGGTACCCCCACGTTGCCGAACGCGCCGATGCCCGCTAGTTTTCCCGGCGCCGGGAACCACATGCCCCTTTGGTTCCCTGGCACACCACGTTTCACAGAAGCGACGGTATTGACCTACCGTCGCGATAGGGACCTGAGGAGAACTGGTGCCGCTCCCGTCACTGAGCCCCGAGCAGCGCGCTGCCGCGCTGGAAAAGGCCGCGGAAGTTCGCAAGGCTCGGGCTGAGCTCAAGGAACAGCTCAAGTCCGGCAAGACCACCCTCGCCGCCGTGCTTGACCGCGCGGAGGGCGACGAGGTCGTCGGCAAGCTGAAGGTCTCGGCCGTGCTTCAGGCGCTGCCGGGCATCGGCAAGATCCGTGCGACCCAGATCATGGAGAAGCTGAAGATCGCCGAGAGCCGCCGGCTCCGGGGTCTCGGCGACCAGCAGCGTAAGGCCCTCCTGGGGGAGTTCGCTGCGAACTGACTCACCGGCTCGTGTAGTAATGAGCCGTGAGCATGGATGACGACGCGCGCCCGGCAGCACGCCTCACCGTCCTTTCCGGCCCCTCCGGGGTCGGAAAGGACAGCGTGATCGAGCTGATCCGGGCGCGCTCGCCTTGGATCCGGTTGTCGGTGTCGGTCACGACACGCAAGAAACGCGACTACGAGACCGACGGCGAGCACTATCACTTCGTAAACCGGTCCGATTTCCAGCGGCTGATCGACGGCGGACAGCTGCTGGAGTGGGCGGAATTCGCGGGAAACCTCTACGGCACCCCCCGCGCGCAGGTCGAGGGCTGGCTCCAACAGGGCCGGCCCGTTTTGTTGAAGATCGACCTGCAGGGCGCCCGTCAGGTGCGAGCCACCACGCCGGACGCCCAGCTGGTCTTCCTGGCTCCGCCGAGCAAGGAGGAGCTGCAGCGCCGGCTGATCGGCCGGGGCACCGACGACGAGGAGACGATCCGCCGTCGCCTGGCCCACGCCGACGAGGAGTTGGCCGCCGAGGCCGAGTTCGATTACACCGTGGTGAACGACTTCGTCGAGCGTGCCGCGGATGAGCTGGTAGGCTTGCTCGGTTCGTCATTCTTAGCGCCAGCTAGCATTAAGGAATTCTGAAAAGTGGGAACTGTCGCGAACCCCGAAGGCATCACCAACCCGCCGATCGACGAGCTGCTCGACAAGACCTCGTCGAAGTACTCGCTGGTGATCTTCGCGGCCAAGCGCGCCCGCCAGGTCAACGCCTACTACAGCCAGCTCGGCGAGGGCCTGCTGGAGTATGTGGGGCCGCTGGTCGAGACCACGCCGCAGGAGAAGCCGCTCTCCATCGCGATGCGGGAGATCAACGCCGGCCTGCTGACGGCCGAGCCCACCGACCATCCCTGATCGTCTGTTTGTCGAAGTGCCGGTCCCGTGTCCAGCTCCTGGGCGCGGGATCGTCTGTTATCCGAGGTGAGAAGCGGTGACCGAGGTCGTCCTGGGGGTGTGCGGCGGGATCGCCGCGTACAAGGCCTGTGAGCTGCTGCGGCTGTTCACCGAGTCGGGGCACGGCGTGCGCGTGGTGCCGACCGCCTCGGCGCTGAAGTTCGTCGGCGAGCCGACCTGGGCCGCGCTCTCCGGCCGCCCGGTCGCCACCGAGGTCTGGGACGACGCGCACGAGGTCCCGCACGTGCGGATCGGCCGCGCCGCCGAGCTCGTCGTGGTCGCGCCGGCCACCGCGGACATCCTGGCCAAGGCCGCCCACGGGATCGCCGACGACCTGCTCACCAACACGCTGCTGACCGCGACGTGCCCGGTCGTCTACGCGCCGGCGATGCACACCGAGATGTGGGAGAACCCGGCGACCCGGGCCAACGTGGCGACGCTGCGCTCCCGGGGCGCGATCGTGATCGAGCCCGCGGTCGGCCGGCTGACCGGCAAGGACACCGGCAAGGGCCGGCTTCCGGAGCCGTCGGCCATCTTCGAGTACGCGATGGCCGTACTCAGGAGTGGTCTTAAAAAAGATCTTGAGGGTCGGCACGTCGTGGTGACCGCGGGCGGGACCCGGGAACCACTCGATCCGGTGCGGTTCCTCGGCAACCGGTCGTCCGGCAAGCAGGGGTACGCGCTGGCCCGCGCCGCGCTCGCCCGGGGCGCCCGGGTGACGCTGATCGCCGCGAACGTGACGCTGCCCGACCCGGCCGGCGCCGACCTGATCCGGGTGGGCACCACCGAGGAACTGCGCAAGGCCACCGTCGAGGCGTTCGCCGCCGCGGACGTCGTGGTGATGGCCGCCGCGCCCGCCGACTTCCGGCCCGCGACGGTCGCCGAACAGAAGATCAAAAAATCCGACGACGGTACGCCGGAGCCGATCGCCCTGGTCACGAACCCGGACATCGCCGCCGAACTGGGCGCCGCCAAGCGCCCCGGCCAGCTGCTCGTGGCGTTCGCCGCGGAGACGCACGACGCGATCGAGCACGCCCGCGGGAAAATGGCGCGAAAGCGGGCAGACCTGATCGTGGTCAACGAGGTGGGCGTCGACCGGGTCTTCGGCCAGGACCGCAACACCGTCACTGTGCTGGGCGCGGACGGCCTCACCGACGCCCTCGACGAACTCTCCAAAGACGATGTGGCGGGTAGGATCTTCGACCACGTCGTGGACCGGCTGGATGCCCAGGTCGGCGACGGTCGGCCGCTCTGACTACACTTCCGCGTTACCTGTATTCGACACTGAGGAGCACCGTGGCACGCCGCCTTTTCACTTCCGAGTCGGTCACGGAAGGCCACCCGGACAAGATTGCTGACCAGATCAGCGACGGGATTCTCGACGCCCTGCTCGCGCAGGACCCGCGCAGCCGTGTCGCGGTCGAGACCCTCATCACCACCGGCCAGGTGCACGTGGCGGGCGAGGTCACCACCCAGGCCTACGCCGACATCCCCAGCATCGTGCGCGACACGATCCTGAAGATCGGCTACGACTCGTCGAAGAAGGGGTTCGACGGCGCGTCCTGCGGCGTGAGCGTCTCAATCGGCTCCCAGTCGCCGGACATCGCCCAGGGCGTGGACAGTGCCATCGAGCTGCGCGAGGGTGACTCCGAGCACATCCTGGACCAGCAGGGCGCCGGCGACCAGGGCATGATGTTCGGCTTCGCCTGCTCGGAGACGCCCGAGCTGATGCCGCTGCCGATCGCGCTGGCGCACCGCCTGGCCCGCCGGCTGTCCGCCGCGCGCAAGGACGGCACGATTCCGTACCTGCGCCCGGACGGCAAGACCCAGGTCACCATCGAGTACGACGGGCTGCGCCCGGTCCGCCTGGACACCGTCGTGGTCTCCACCCAGCACGCCGCCGACATCTCCCTCGAGTCGCTGCTGACCCCGGACATCCGCGACCACGTGATCGCCCCCGAGCTGGCCGGCCTGGACCTCGACACCGAGAACTACCGGCTGCTGGTCAACCCGACCGGCCGCTTCGAGATCGGCGGCCCGATGGGCGACGCCGGCCTCACCGGCCGCAAGATCATCGTCGACACCTACGGCGGGTACGCCCGGCACGGCGGCGGCGCGTTCTCCGGCAAGGACCCGTCCAAGGTCGACCGGTCCGCGGCGTACGCGATGCGCTGGGTCGCCAAGAACGTGGTCGCGGCCGGCCTGGCCGAGCGCTGCGAGACCCAGGTCGCCTACGCGATCGGCAAGGCCCACCCGGTCAGCCTGTTCGTGGAGACCTTCGGCACCGAGAACGTGCCGGTCGAGCGGATCGAGAAGGCCATCAAGGAGGTCTTCGACCTGCGCCCGGCCGCGATCATCCGCGACCTGGACCTGCTCCGGCCGATCTACCAGCAGACCGCGGCGTACGGCCACTTCGGCCGGGAGCTGCCGGACCTGCGCTGGGAGAGCACCGACCGCGCGCAGGACCTGAAGAACGCCGCTTCCTGATCCACTTCTGACGAGAGCCGGCGCCCCGTGGTGGGCGCCGGCTCTCGCCGTTCCCCGGTCCGCCCGGTCCGGCGGTCGGCCCGCTCGCGCTGCGCTGCTGGTTGCGGCTGGCTTACCAGGCGGCGCCCGTCGTTGCTCACGGTCGCGGCCGCCGCTCGCGCTGCGCTGCTGGTTGCGGTGGCTTCGTGGGTACGTCGTGGGGCGCGGTCCGCGGTCGGCGCAAGCCCCCGGCTGGTGTTCAGGGCTGCTTCGAGGGGTTGAGGCAGCCGGGGTGACCAGCTGGCTCACGGCGTACCTCTCAGGCAGTTGTGTTTTGGGGAACCGTGACGTGCGGCCGCAGCCGGGAGCAACGGCGGGTGCCGCCTGGCAAGCCAACCGCAACCGGGCCGGGGCAGCGGGCGGCGGCCGGGACCGTGAGCGGCAGCGGGGCAGCCCAGGCGCGGGCCGGAGCGCAAGCCGGGGCGGCGGGCGGCCCTCGATCGGGCGATCGCATGATCCACGCGGGTGGGTTTTGCGTGATTGTTCGCATGAGGGTCTTCGGAGGTTCTGGCGGATACTCTGTCGCGATGACGGCTGTCCAAGGTGAACGGCTGTTCCTGGTCCGGCACGCGATGCCCGCGGTCGATCCGGACGTGCCGGCCGAGCAGTGGCAACTCGACCAGGAGAGCCGGGTCGCGGCTCGTCTGATCCGGCTCCATGTGCACCATCCGGCCTACTACGTGGCCAGCAGCGAGCCCAAGGCCGCGCAGACGATGCAGGAGATCGCCGGCGCGCAGCGGGTGGTGACCGATGACGATCTCAGCGAGGTCCACCGGCCGCACGTCTGGCTCACCGACGACGACTACCGGGGCGCGGCGCTGGCCTACGCCGGTGGCGAGTGCCCGGACGGCTGGGAGCCGCGGGACGCGGTGATCGAGCGGTTCGGCGCGGCCGTGGTGCGGCACGCGGCGGCGGCCGCCGAGCGCGGGCAGACGCTGGTGCTCGGGACGCACGGGCTGGCGCCCACGGTGTGGATGGCGAGCCGGTATCAGCTGGAGCCGGACCCGGCGCGGTTCTGGGCCGGTCTGCGCTTCCCGGACATCGTCGAGATCGATCTGCGGAACGAGAAAGTGAGCTGTCTCGCACACTGATCCGCCGCCGCGTTCTGCCCGGTCCGGAAATGTCGGTGGGGGCGGGCAGAATGTTCGGCGATGGTGACCAAGGGTGTGCGAGCGGAGCGGGAGCCGGCGGAGCGTCTGCCGGTGGCCCGGGTGTGTGTCGACGTCCAGCTGCCGCACCTGGATCGCCCGTTCGACTACCTGGTCCCCAGCACCGACGACGAGGCCGCCCAGCCCGGGGTGCGGGTCAAGGTGCGGTTCGCCGGGCAGCTGGTCAGCGGGTTCCTGCTGGAGCGCGCCGAGGCCTCCGAGCACCAGGGCAAGCTGGCCTATCTGGAGAAGGTGGTCGCCGCCGAGCGGGTCCTCGACCCGGAGGTCGCGCGGCTGGCCCGGGCGGTCGCCGATCGCTACGCGGGCAGTCTCGCCGACGTGCTGCGCCTGGCCGTCCCGCCCCGGCACGCGCGGGTCGAGGCGCAGGAGACCGCCGCCCCCGAGCCGGCCGCGGCCCCGGCCGAGCCGGCCGCCGGCGGCTGGGATTCCTATCCGGCCGGCCCGCCCTTCCTGAAGGCGCTGGCGGAAGGGCGTCCCGCGCGGGCCGTCTGGTCGGCGCTGCCGGGGGAGACCTGGCCGATCCGGATCGCCGAGGCGGCCGCGGCGACGGTCGCCGGCGGGCGCGGCGTGGTGATCGTCGTCGCCGACGCGCGTGACCTCGACCGGGTCGACAAGGCGCTCGGCGAGGTGCTCGGCCCCGGCCGGCACGTCGCGCTGAACGCGGCGCTCGGTCCGGCCGAGCGCTATCGGCGGTTCCTCGCCGCCAGCCGGCACCAGGTTCAGGTGGTGGCCGGCACCCGCGCCGGGATGTGGGCCCCGGTCGCCGGCATCGGCCTGGTGGTGATCTGGGACGACGGCGACGACCTGCACGCCGAGCCCCGCTCGCCGTACCCGCACGCTCGTGACGTGCTGCTCACCCGGGCCCGGCTGGCCGACTGCGCGGCCCTGGTCGGCGGCTTCGCCCGGACGGGTGAGGCGCAGCTGCTGCTGGAGACCGGCTGGGCCCGGGAGATCGTCGCCGAGCGGGCCGTCCTGCGGCGCCGCCAGCCCGCGATCTCCCCGACCGGCGACGACTCGCAGCTCGCGCGGGACGCCGCCGCGACCACCGCCCGGCTGCCCAGCCTGGCCTGGCTGACCGCCAAGCAGGCGCTGCAGGCCGGCCACCCGGTGCTGGTCCAGGTGCCGCGCCGGGGCTACCTGCCGTCGGTGGCCTGCGCCGAGTGCCGCACCCCGGCGCGCTGCCCGGAGTGCTCCGGTCCGCTCGGCCTGCACGGCGCGCGGGACGTGCCGGTCTGCCACTGGTGCGGGCGGAACTTCCCGGCCTACGCCTGCCCCGCCTGTGGTGGGCAGCGGCTGCGCGCGTCGGTGGTCGGCGCCCGGCGCACCGCCGAGGAGCTGGGGCGGGCGTTCCCCGGGGTGCCGGTGCGCACCTCCGGGCGGGACGAGATCTTGGACACGGTTCCCGGTGCGGCATCCATCGTCGTGGCCACCCCGGGCGCCGAGCCGGTGGCCGAGGGCGGCTTCGGCGCGGTGCTCCTGCTGGACACCTGGGCGCTGCTCAGCCGGGCCGACCTGCGGGCCGCCGAGGAGACCATGCGCCGCTGGCTGAACGCATCGGCGCTGGCCCGGTCGGGGCCCGACGGCGGCAAGGTGATCGTGGTGGCGGACGGCTCGCTCGCCCCGGTGCAGGCCCTGCTGCGCTGGGACCCGGGCTGGTTCGCCGCCCGTGAGCTGGCCGAACGCCGCGAGTTGGGCTTCCCGCCGGCCGCCCGGATGGCCAGCGTCACCGGTCCGGCCCCGGCCGTCAGCGAGCTGCTGACGATCGCCGACCTGCCCGAGGGGACCGAGCAGCTCGGCCCGGTCCCGGCCGGCGACGAGCAGGAGCGGATGCTGCTGCGGGTCTCCCGGTCCCAGCTGCCCGCCCTGGCCCACGCGCTGCACGTGGCGGCCGGGGTGCGCAGTGCCCGCAAGGCCGCCGTCGCGGTCCGCGTGCAGGTGGACCCGGCCGAACTGTTCTAGGTCCGTAGACTGTTCGGCAGCCGTTTTTCCCACAGCACTAGGAGTTCCGCCGAGTGACCGTCCAGCCCATCCGTCTCTTCGGTGACCCGGTGCTGCGCACTGAGGCCGACACGGTCGTCGACTTCGACAAGGAACTGCGCAAACTGGTCAAGGACCTGACCGACACGATGCTGGACGAGGGCGGCGCCGGCCTGGCCGCCCCGCAGCTCGGCGTCGGTCTGCGCGTGTTCACCTTCGACGTCGACGACGTGGTCGGGCACATCGTCAACCCGGTGCTCTCGTTCCCGGACGAGGAGGAGCAGGACGGCCCGGAGGGCTGCCTCTCCATCCCCGGCATCTACATCGACACCAAGCGCCGGCAGAACGTGGTGGCGAACGGCTTCAACGAGCACGGCGACCCGATCCAGCTGGTCGGCACCGGCCTGATGGCCCGCTGCGTGCAGCACGAGACCGACCACCTGGACGGCGTGCTCTTCCTGGACCGGCTGGACTCCGCGGCCCGCAAGGACGCGATGAAGCAGATCCGCTCCGCCGAGTGGTACGACGCCGCCAAGCCCCCGACGATCAAGGAGAGCCCGCACAGCCGGGGCATCTTCGGCCTGGGCCGGTGATCCGATGCGCCTGATCTTCGCCGGCACGCCCGAGGTGGCGCTGCC
This sequence comes from Actinoplanes sp. L3-i22, assembly GCF_019704555.1. Classification (NCBI taxonomy): domain Bacteria; kingdom Bacillati; phylum Actinomycetota; class Actinomycetes; order Micromonosporales; family Micromonosporaceae; genus Actinoplanes; species Actinoplanes sp. L3-i22. The sequence goes on along the minus strand of NZ_AP024745.1, from coordinate 9,755,368 downwards.
CAGCCTGGACGCGATCGCCGCGTCCGGGCACGAGCTGGTCGCCGTGGTGACCCGTCCGGACGCCCCGGCCGGCCGGGGCCGCCGCCTGCTCCGCTCGCCCGCCGGCGCGTGGGCCGACGAGCGCGGCATCGAGGTGCTCACCCCGGAACGGCCGCGCGAGCCCGAGTTCCAGCAGCGGCTGCGCGAGCTCGCGCCGGACTGTGTGCCGGTGGTGGCGTACGGCGCGCTGGTGCCGCCCACCGCGCTGGAGATCCCGACGCACGGCTGGGTGAACCTGCACTTCTCGCTGCTGCCCGCCTGGCGCGGCGCGGCGCCGGTGCAGCACGCCGTCCTGCACGGCGACGAGGTGACCGGGGCCAGCGTCTTCGAGCTGGAGGCCGGGCTGGACACCGGTCCGGTCTACGGCACCGTCACCGACCAGATCCGGTTCAACGACACCTCCGGGGACCTGCTGGAACGGCTCGCCCACGAGGGCGCCGGCCTGCTCGTCGCGGTGCTCGACGCGATCGAGGCGGGCACCGCCCGGGCGCACCCGCAGCCGCACGACGGGATCAGCCTGGCCCCGAAACTCACCGCCGAGGACGCGCGGGTCCGCTGGACCGACCCGGCGTTCGCGGTCGACCGGCGGATCCGGGCGTGCACGCCGGCGCCGGGCGCGTGGACGACGCTGCGCGACGACCGGCTCAAGCTGGGCCCGGTCCGGCCGATCGCCAACGCACCGCACCTGCAGCCGGGCGAGCTGCGGGTGGAGCGCACCCAGGTGCTGGCCGGCACGGCCACCACCCCGGTGCAGCTGGGCGAGGTCCGCGCGGCGGGCAAGAAACCGATGGCCGCGGCCGACTGGGCGCGCGGATTGCGAATTGAAGCAGGGGAGAAGCTCGCGTGACTGAGCACAGGGCTTCACGGCCGCACGGCGCCGGCCCGCGACGGCCGTCCGGGCCGGGACACTCGCGGGACGACCGCAGCGGGCGGGCGCCGCGGGCCGGCCGGCCGCCGTCCGACCCGGCACGTCAGGCGGCGTACGAGACGATCGCCGCGGTGCACCGGGACGACGCGTACGCGAACCTGGTCCTCGGCGACATCCTCAGCGGGATGGGCCTGTCCGGGCGGGACGCGGCGTTCGCCACCGAGCTGACCTACGGGACGCTGCGGGCCCTCGGCACCCTCGACCTGATCGTCGCCGCGGCCGCCGGCCGCGAGGTGGCCCGGATCGACCCGCCGGCCCGCGACGCCCTGCGGCTCGGCGCCTACCAGCTGCTCTACACCCGGGTGCCGTCGCACGCCGCGGTCAACCAGACCGTCGACCTGGTCCGCTCGGTCGCGCCCGGCGCCGCCGGCTTCGCGAACGCGGTGATGCGCACGATCTCCGAGACCCCGCTGGAGGCGTGGCTGGAACGGGTCGCCCCGGGCTACGAGTCCGACCCGGTCGGCAACCTCGCGGTCATGCACCACCACCCGCAGTGGATCGTCCGCGCGTTCAGCGAGGCGCTCGGCGGCGACCTGGACGAGACCGCCCGGCTGCTGATCGAGGACAACCAGCCGCCGGCCGTGCACCTGTGCGCGCGCCCGGGCCGGGTCGACGCGGTCGATCTGGCCGACGAGGTCGACGGCACCCCGGGGGCGTTCTCGCCGTACGCGGTGTACCTGAACGGCGGCGCCCCGCGTGACCTGGCCGCCATCCGGGACGGCCGCGCCCACGTCCAGGACGAGGGCTCCCAGCTGGTCGCGGCGGCGCTGCTGGCCGCCCCGATCGAGGGCCGCGACACCCGCTGGCTGGACCTGTGCGCCGGCCCGGGCGGCAAGACCGGCCTGATGGGCGCGATCGCCGCCGGCCGCGGCGCCGAGGTGACCGCGGTCGAGGTCGCCGAGCACCGGGCCCGCCTGGTCGAGCAGGCCACCGAGGGCATGCCGGTGACGGTCTTCCCGATGGACGGCCGCTCGGTGGGCCGCGACCCGGACCTGCCGGAGGAGGCGTTCGACCGGGTCCTGGTCGACGCGCCGTGCACCGGCCTGGGCTCGCTGCGCCGCCGCCCGGAGTCCCGCTGGCGCCGGACGCCGGCCGACCTGCCCCCGCTCACCCGGCTCCAGCGGGAGCTGCTGGTGGCGGCGTTGCGGGCGGTCCGGCCGGGCGGCGTGGTGGCGTACGTGACGTGCTCCCCGCACATGGTGGAGACCCAGGTGACGGTGAGCGAGGGCGCCCGTCGCAGCGGCGTCGAGGTGGACTTCGTCGACGCCCGCCCGCTGCTGCCGCCGGGCATGCCGGGGCTGGGCGCCGGCCCGACGGTGCAGCTGTGGCCGCACCGGCACGGCACGGACGCGATGTTCCTGGCCGTGCTGCGGCGCACCAGCTGATCGTGTTGCTCGAAGGACGGGGCCGCCCGGCGTGATTCCGTGACCGGGGGCGACATCCAGCCTGATTCGCCGTTCCTCGTCGTCGGCCTGTTCCTGGATCGGCTGTCCGACGACGAGGCGCTGGCGAAGACCTGCCGGGCGCTGCACGACCTCGGCGCGTCGTACACCGGGTCGGCGTGGGCGGGTCCCGCCGAGCCGCCTCCCTTCGAGTACGTCACCGACCTGCCGCTCCGGCTCTCGGACTGGCCCGTGACGGCGCCCGGCGAGCGGCAGTACCGGGTCGGCATGTCGATCGAGGACCTGGGCACGCTCGCGGTCAGTTTCGGCCGTGCCGACCCGGCGGGTGGGCATCCCGTCGCGGTCATGACGTTCCTCGGGCCCTACAGCTACCCCGACTACTGGGACGACGAGGACCGGGCGGAAGCGGTCCGGTACCGGGCCCGGGCGCTGGCCGTCCTGCGCGGGCTCTGCGACGGACTGGATCCGCTCTACGCGTCGGTAGAGGAGGAGGAGGCGGTGCCCGTCCCCTCCCGGCTCGCCAGGGTGGAGACGATGACTCCGCCCGACTTCTACCTCGCGGACCGGGCCCGGAGCCGGATGGGACCGATCCCGGATCTCTTCCCCGAAGCGGTGGTCGAGGAGTGGCGGACCGGGGTGTTCGTCTCGCACTGGCTGGCTCCGGCCGAGCCGGTCGAGCCGCCGCCCGGCGCGTGGGGCACGGTCTCCCGGGAGCTGGGACGTGCGGCTGCCGAGCTCGGCTGGGTGGAACGCCGTCCGGAGCACTGAGCACCGGCCGTTGTCCACAGGCCTGCCGACGCGTTCCGCCCGAGGTTTTACACTTCAGCGGTGACGTCATCGCCGATCATCGCGCCGAGCATCCTCGCCTCCGACTTCTCCCGGCTCGGTGAGGAAGTGCGGGCCATCGAGGGGGCGGCCGACTGGGTGCACGTGGATGTCATGGACAACCACTTCGTGCCGAACCTCACGCTCGGCCTGCCGATCGTGCAGAGCCTGCGCAAGGCGACCACGATCCCGTTCGACGTGCACCTGATGATCACCGACCCGGAGCGCTGGGCGCCGGCCTATGCCGAGGCCGGGGCGTACAACGTGACGTTCCACGCCGAGGCCTGTGACGACCCGGTCGGGCTGGCCAAGTCGCTGCGGGCGGCCGGGGCCAAGGCCGGCCTGGCGATCGACCGGGACACGCCCGTGGAGCCGTACCTGGAGTTGTTGCCCTATCTGGACACCGTGCTGATCATGACGATCAAGGCCGGCTTCGGTGGGCAGAAGTTCATGCCGGAGATGCTGGAAAAGGTGCGTGACGTGCGCCGACGCGTGTCCGTCGGGAACCTGGACGTCCGCATCGAGGTGGACGGCGGGATCGCCGCGGACACCATCGAGCAGGCCGCCGCGGCCGGTGCCGACGCGTTCGTGGCGGGCACCGCCGTCTATGGGGCTGCCGATCCCGCCGAGGCGGTGCGTAAGCTTCGGGCACTGGCCGCCGAGCGCATGGGGATCTCGATGTGAGTAACGCCGAGCCGGGGCCCGCGGTCGACGACTTCGGGTCCGACGCCGAGGAGCAACGACCCGATCTCATCCTGGTCGTCGACGACGATCAGGACATCGCGAGCTTCGTCGAGTTCAACCTCAAGGTGCACGGCTTCGAGGTGATCCGCGCCCGGGACGGGCAGGAGGCGCTCGGCCTGATGGAGACGCACCGGCCGGACCTGGCCGTCGTCGACTGGATGATGCCCCGGATGGACGGGGTCGAGCTGATCCGCGAGCTGCGCGCCGACCCGCTGACCTCCGCGCTGCCGGTGATCATGCTGACCGCCAAGAGCATGACCGGCGACAAGGTGGTCGGCCTGACCAGCGGCGCCGACGACTACCTGACCAAGCCGTTCGACACCGCCGAGCTGATCGCCCGGGTCTCCACCACGCTGCGGCGCAACAAGGAGTTCCGCGAGGTCTCGCCGCTGACCGGCCTGCCCGGCAACGCGCGGGTGCGCCGCGAGATCGCCGACCGGATCAAGAACGGCGGCGATTACTCGGTCGGCTACATCGACATCGACAGATTCAAGAGCGTCAATGACGTTTACGGTTTCGACCGCGGCGACGAATTCATCACCGCAATGGCGCGGAGCCTGCAACGGGCCAGCGCCTCGACCGGAAAGCCGTCGATCTTCCTCGGTCACATCGGCGGCGACGACTTCGTCTTCATCTGCCATCCGGACCAGGTGCTCCCGCTGACCAAGAGCATGGTGACCGATTTCGAGTCCGCGGCCGACCGGCTCTACGACCAGAAGGACGCGCAGCGCGGCTACATCGAGGTGCCCGACCGTCGCGGCAACAAGCAGCGTGCCGCCCTGGTCACACTCTCCATCGGGGTGGCGCAGGCGACCGGGGGCGGCCGGCAGTTCGTCGATCCGCGAACGGTCATCGCGGTCGCCTCGGAGATGAAAAAGGTCGCGAAGTCCCAGCCGGGCTCGTACGTCGCGATCGACCGCCGCCGCGAAACCGAATAGCCTTTCCCGGAAACCGAAGATCAACTTCAAATTCTTCATTGCCTCGGCTGCGGCCGATAACTGATCGTCGCTCCCGCGGGGACCCTTCCGGGCCTCGCAAGGGCGCGGGGCGCCCAGAACACGAGACCCGAAAGGGCGACGTCCGTGGGTGGGCGCGGTTTAAAAGGACCCGCGCAAGCCGGCTGCCGGGTCGAGGTTCAGCCGCGTGTCCCGCTCCCGGCTGGCGCTGAGGGCTGCCTCCGGCGCCCCGGAACAACCCTGAAGACCAGCCGGGACCGCGAGCGCTGCGCGGGCCCGGGCCGCGGCGCGGGTCGCGGGCCCGGCTGGTTCAGGGCGTGCGGGGTGGCGCGGGTTCGGCTGGTTCAGGGCGTGCGGGGTGGCGCGGGTTCGGCTGGTTCAGGGCGTGCGGGGTGGCGCGGGTTCGGCTGGTTCAGGGCGTGCGGGGTGGCGCGGGTCCGGCTGGTTCAGGGCGTGCGGGGTGGGGCGTAGGACGGGACGTATTCCTGGGCGGTCAGTGACTGGATGGCGGCGATCAGGTCGTCGGTGAGGCGGCGGGCGTCCGCCGCGGACTCGACCTTGACCGGGATCGGCGGGGCGAAGGTCAGGGTGACCGGGTGGCGTCGGGGGAAGCGCCGGCCGGCCGGGCGGATGTGGTCGGTGCCGGTGATGCCGACCGGGACGACCGGGACGCCGGCCTGGGCGGCGAGGCGGACCGCGCCGGTGCGGCCGCGGTAGAGGCGGCCGTCCGGTGACCGGGTGCCCTCCGGGAAGACCGCGACCAGGCCGCCCGCCTTCAGGATCGGTACCGCCGCGTCGAACGCGGAGAGCACCGCCCGCCCGCCGCCCCGCTCGACCGGGATCGCCCCCATCCCGGTGACGACCCGTCGCGTGAGGTTGCCGCGGGCGCCGGGGGAGCGGAAGTATTCCGCCTTGGCCCAGAACGCGACGTGCCGCGGCGTGTTGACGCCCAGGAAGAGCTGGTCGGCGATGGCGTGGTGGTTCGGGCACAGGATCGCGCCGGAGTCGCCGGGAATGTTCTCCAGGCCGGTCACCGTGGTGGGCCAGAGGCCGCGCAGGAGCGCGCCGAGCGTGCGGTGGGCACCCGCGTAGAGGGGCGGCATGCGTGTCATGGCGGACCTTCCGGGCCGAGGTGGGCGGTCAGGGTGGCGTCGATGAACGGGGCCGGGTCGGTGGCGGCGGTGGCCAGGGTCAGCGAGCCCCAGTTCCACAGCTCGGCGATGCCGTGCAGGGTGCCCCAGATCGCCGCGGCGGTCACCTCGGCGGGTGCCGCGGGGAGCGGCTCGGCGGCGGTCTGCGGGTGGGCCGCGGGGACCGGCTCGGCCGGCTCGGCGGCGGCTTGCGGGCGGGCGGCCGCGACCAGCTCGGTCAGCAGACGGAAGAGCGGGAGGGACGCGTCCCGCAGGCCCAGTTCGCCACCGCTGGACAGCAGATCGTGGCGGAACATCAGTTCGAACATGCCGCGGTTGCCGGCGGCGAACCGTACGTACAGGAAAGCAATTGTCTTGATCTTTGTTCGGGGGTCTTCCGGGCCGGCCCGCAGGGCGGTCCGCACCTGGTCGGAGAGGTCGGCGAAGCCGGAGCGGGCGATCGCCGAGAGCAGCGACAGGTGGGTCGGGAAGTAGCGGCGCGGCGCTCCGTGCGAGACGCCGGCGCGACGGGCTATCTCACGCAGTGAGAGCGCGCCGGGACTTTCCGTGCGTAGCAATGCAGCCCCGACGCGCACCAGCCGATCACGTAAGGCGTCGTCAGCGGGCATAGACAGTGTCTATCAGAGCGCGTAGACACTGTCTACGGCAGGTGCGCGGAGGCCGCCGGTCTGAAATTCTCGGGGGCATGGACGTCGACGCGCTTCGGGCCGGCACCCCCGGTTGCCGGCACCGGATCCACCTGAACAACGCGGGCGCGGGCCTGATGTCGCAGGCCACCCTGGACACGGTCGTCGAGCATCTGCGGCTGGAGGCCGAGATCGGCGGCTACGAGGCGGCCGGCGCGACGGCGGGCCGGGTCGCCGCGGTCTACGCCGGGCTGGCCGAGCTGCTCGGCGGCCGGGCCGACGAGATCGCGCTCTTCGACAACGCGACACATGCCTGGCAGGCCGCGTTCTACTCGGTGCCGCTGAAGGCCGGCGACCGGGTGCTGACCGGCCGCAACGAGTACGGCAGCAACGTGCTCGCCTACCTGCAGGCGGCCCGTCGGGTGGGCGCCGAGATCGTGGTGGTGCCGAACGACGAGCACGGCCAGCTCGACACGCACGCGCTCGCCGAGCTGATCGACGAGCGCACCCGGCTGATCGGGGTGACCCACGTGCCGACCGCGGGTGGCCTGGTCAACCCGGCCGCCGCGATCGGCCGGGTGGCCCGCGCCGCCGGCGTGCCCTACCTGCTGGACGCCACCCAGTCGGCCGGCCAGTTCCCGGTCGACGTCGCCGAGATCGGCTGCGACTTCCTCTGCGGCACCGGGCGCAAGTTCCTGCGCGGGCCGCGCGGCACCGGCTTCCTCTGGGTGCGCGACGGGATCCTGGAGCGGCTCGACCCGCACGTCGTGGAGATCGAGTCGGCGGACTGGGACGGTGCGCGCGGCTTCGACTGGGTGCCCGGCGCGCAGCGGTTCGCCACCTGGGAGATGAACTACGCCGCGGTGCTCGGCCTGGGCGCGGCCGTCGATCAGGCGCTCAACCTGGGGCTGGACGAGATCGGCAAGCGCAACGCGGAGCTCGGCGACCGGATGCGCGGGGTGCTCGAGGACCTGCCGGGCGTGACCCTCCACGACCTCGGCAGCCGGCAGTGCGCGATCGTCACCGCGACCGTCGAGGGGGTGGAGTCCGAGCAGGTGGTGGCCCGGCTGGCGGCCTCCGGCGTGAACGTGACCGTGACCGTCCCGGGACACCAGCAGTTCGACACCGAGGACCGGAACCCGCCGCCGCTGATCCGCTTCTCGCCGCACTACTACAACACCGAGGACGAGGTCGAGCACGCCGCGGCCCTGGTCGGAGCGATGGTCGGTAAGCCGTTGTGAGATCCCTGACGCGTGGGGTGGCAAAACCGGAATCGCGTGCAAGACTCGGGGGTAACCCACCACGCGCTGGCGGGACTCGGTGAAATTCCGAACCGGCGGTGATCTGCTGCGTGAGCAGCGGTAAGCCCGCGACCCGGACGCTGCACCAACGGCGGCCGGTGGACCTGGTGAGACTCCAGGGCCGACGGTTGATCAGGCGTAAGCCCGGTCAGACAGTCCGGATGGGAGACAGCGCGCGGAATCGGACGGGTGTGCCCTCGACAGGGGTGCATCCGGGGTGCGTCCTCGGTATGTGAGGGCCGCATCCAGCCGGGTGCGCGAAGCGTGCCCTCCGTGTCCGATTCCTGGCGTTTCTCCCCTCAAGCTCGTCGCGCGTGAACCGGCCGCGCGTTTCCCTCGCGTGGCGCACCACGCGAGAGGACGGCACGCCGATGGTGACCGAGGACGAGGCGATGCGCCGCGCGATCGCGCAGGCCGGCCGTGGCCTCGGCACGACCAGCCCGAACCCGGTGGTCGGCTGCCTGCTGCTCAGCGCCGACGGCGAGATCGTCGGCGAGGGCTTCCACGCCTACGCGGGCGGCCCGCACGCCGAGATCGTCGCGCTCGCCCAGGCCGGCGAGCGGGCCCGCGGCGGGGTCTGCGTGGTCACCCTCGAACCCTGCAACCACACCGGCCGCACCGGCCCGTGCTCGGAGGCGCTGATCCAGGCCGGCCTGCGCCGGGTGGTGATCGCCGTCGACGATCCGAACCCGGTGGCCTCCGGCGGCGCCGCCACCCTGCGCGCGGCCGGCCTCCAGGTCGAGACCGGGGTGCGCCGCGCCGAGGCGGAGCTGGGCAACATCGCCTGGCTGACCGCCGTGCGCCGGGCCCGACCGTTCGTGACCTGGAAGTTCGCCGCCACGCTGGACGGTCGCTCGGCCGCCGCGGACGGGACGAGCCAGTGGGTCAGCTCGGCCGAGTCCCGCTTCGACGTGCACGAGCTGCGCAGCACGGTGGACGCGATCGTGGCCGGCGTCGGCACGGTGCTCGCCGACGACCCGCAGCTCACCGTCCGGGACCTGCGGGACGGGTCGCTCGCGATCAAGCAGCCGCTGCGGGTGGTCGTCGACTCGCGGGGGCGTACCCCGGAGAACGCCCGCGTCCGTGACGCCGCCGCACCCACCTGGATCGTCACCGCGGCCGAGGCCGGTCAGGGGCCGGACGGCCGGGTCGACCTGAACGCCGTGCTCACCGAGCTCTACGCGCGGGGCATCCGCAACGTCCTGCTGGAGGGCGGCCCGACGCTGGCCGGCGCGTTCCTCGCGGCCGGCCTGGTCGACCGGGTGATCGGCTACGTCGCGCCGAAACTGCTCGGCGCCGGCCGTCCCGCCCTGGTCGACGCGGGGATCGGCACCATCGCCGACGCCCTGGAGCTCGACTTCACCGACATCGCGCAGATCGGGGGCGACCTGCGCTTCACCGCTTCGTTGCGTCCCGCTAAGGAGAACTGAGGAATGTTCACCGGCATCGTCGAAGAACTCGGGGAGATCGTCCGTCTCACCGAGGGCGCCGAGGACTCCGCCGTCATCGCCGTCCGGGGGCCACTGGTCACCTCGGACGCGGGCGATGGCGACTCGATCTCCGTCAACGGCGTCTGTCTCACCGTCATCGACAACGTCGACGGGGTGTTCACCGCCGACGTGATGGGTGAGACGCTGCGCCGCTCCTCGCTGGGCGCGCTGACCGTCGGCAGCAACGTCAACCTGGAGCGGGCCGCCGCCCTGGGCAGCCGCCTCGGCGGTCACCTGGTGCAGGGCCACGTGGACGGGGTGGCGAAGGTGGTCGGCCGCGAGCCGGCCGATCAGTGGGAGGTGGTGACCTTCTCACTCCCCGCCGATCTGGCCCGATATGTCGTGGAGAAGGGTTCGATCACGGTGGACGGGGTGTCGCTGACCGTCATGGCGGTCACCGACGACACGTTCTCGGTCGGGATGATCCCGGCCACCTCCAAGCACACGGTGCTGGGCAGCAAGGCCATCGGCGAACCGGTCAACCTCGAGGTCGACGTGATCGCCAAGTACGTCGAGAAGATGCTGGGGAGCCGCAATGTCTGAGAGCATCGAGCGCGCGATCGCCGAGATCAAGGCCGGTCGGCCGGTGATCGTGGTGGACGACGAGGACCGGGAGAACGAGGGCGACCTCATCTTCGCCGCGGAGCACGCCACGCCCGAGATGGTGGCCTTCATGGTCCGCTACACCTCGGGTTACATCTGCGTGGCGATCACCGAGTCGGAGGCCGACCGGCTGGACCTGCCCCCGATGTACCACACCAACCAGGACAAGAAGGGCACCGCGTACGCCGTGGCCGTCGACGCCCGGCACGGTGTGAGCACCGGCATCTCGGCCGCCGACCGCGCCCGGACGATCAGCCTGCTCGGCTCGGCCACCACCCAGCCCGCCGACCTGTCGCGTCCCGGGCACGTCGTGCCGCTGCGCGCCAAGGCCGGCGGGGTGCTGCGCCGCCCCGGGCACACCGAGGCCGCGATCGACCTGGCCGTGCTGGCCGGGTGCAGCCCGTCCGGCGCGCTCTGCGAGATGGTCAACGACGACGGCACCATGCAGCGCCGCCCCGACCTGGAGAAGTTCGCGATCGAGCACGACCTGGTCCTGGTCACCATCGCCGACCTGGTCGCCTACCTGCGGGAGAAGGACGGCAAGCAGGTCGAGCGGGTGGTGGAGACCACCATGCCGACCGAGCACGGCGTCTTCACCGCGGTCGGCTACCGCACCGAGGCGGACCACGGCGAGCACGTCGCGCTGGTCTACGGCGACCTCTCGGACGGGGAGGATGTGCTGGTCCGGGTGCACTCCGAGTGCCTGACCGGGGATGTCTTCGGCTCCCGTCGCTGCGACTGCGGCCCGCAGCTGGACGCCGCGCTGGAGCGGGTGGCCGCGGCCGGCCGGGGCGTGGTGCTCTACATGCGCGGGCACGAGGGCCGGGGGATCGGCCTGCTGCACAAGCTGCAGGCGTACCAGTTGCAGGACCGCGGCTTCGACACCGTCGACGCGAACCTGGAACTCGGCCTGCCGGCCGACGCGCGGGACTACGGCATCGGCGCCCAGATCCTGTACGACCTGGGCGTCCGCTCGATGCGCCTGCTCACCAACAACCCGGCGAAGCGGGCCGGCTTGGAGGGCTACGGCCTGCGGGTCACCGGCCGCGAGGCGCTGCCGGTTCGCCTGCACCCGGAGAACGTGCGCTACCTGCGGACCAAGCGGGACCGGATGGGCCACCTGTTCGAGGCGTTGGGCTGACCGGGACCGGTTCGGAAGACGATGATGACGACAAAGGGGGACTCTGATGGCCGGCTTCGGTGATCCACACACCCAGCCCGTCGACGCGGCCGGGCTGCGGCTCGGCATCGTCGGTTCGCGCTGGCACAACGACCTGGTCGACCACATGATCTCGCGGGCCACGGCGGCCGCCGAGGCGTGCGGCGTGACCGACGTCATCGTGGCCCGGGTGGCCGGCTCGGTGGAGCTGCCGGTGGTCGCTCAGGCGCTGGCGAAGAAGTGCGACGCGGTGGTCGCGCTCGGCGTCGTGATCAAGGGCGAGACCCAGCACTTCGAGTACGTGTGCGACGCGGTCACGGCCGGCCTGACCCGGGTCGCGCTGGACGCGGAGACCCCGGTCGCGCACGGCGTGCTCACCGTGCACAGCCTCGGGCAGGCCCGCGACCGGGCCGGCCTGGAGGACTCGATCGAGGACAAGGGCTGGCAGAGCACGGTCGCCGTCCTGGACGCGGCGCTCGCCATCCGCGAGGTCCAGAAGTACTGAGAAGTTCCGGTAAGGGCCGATCATCGTACGGATGATCGGCCCTTTCTCGTTCAGAACGGGTAATCCGTACGAAGTAGGGATCTGGTCTCACATTTTTCCCGGGATAGCGTCATCGGCATCCGACCCGGCCGGCGGAATCACCCGATGAACTCTCGATGGGGAGAACCATGCGATCGATCCGCCGTCTCCACGCCGCCCTCGTCGCTCTCGCCGCCGGTGTCACCCTGTTCCCGGCGGTGCCCGCTCTCGCCGCACCGGCCGGCCCACCGGGTCTGGACGTCTCCGGCTGGCAGTCGGGCGACAATTTCTGGCCTCGCGTCTTCCAGCAGGGTGGCCGGTTCGCCTATGTGAAGGCGACCGAGGGCCTCAGCAGCCGGACCAATCCGAACTTCGCCCGTCAGTACAACGGGGCCTACCAGGCCGGATTGATCCGCGGCGCCTATCACTTCGCCATTCCGAGCCCCACGAGTGGGGGCGCCCGCCAGGCCGACTTCTTCGTCGATCACGGTGGGGGCTGGAGCCGGGACGGCCGGACCCTGCCCGGCGCGGTGGATCTGGAGGGCTACCCGGGTCGGCCCGACCAGTGCTACGGGATGCGCGGCACGCCCATGGTCAACTGGATCCGCGACTTCAGCAACCGCTACCAGGCCCGGACCGGACGCCGGCCGGTGATCTACACCCGGACGAACTGGTGGAACACCTGCACCGGGCGGAGCACGGCGTTCGGCTCGACCAGCCCGCTGTGGCTGGCCGAGTTCGGCGTCCGGAAACCGAGCTCGGTGCCGGCCGGCTGGTCCACCTACTCGTTCTGGCAGTGGTCGGACAAGCAGACGCCGTTCCCCGGCGACCAGGACGTCTGGAACGGCCCGGCCGACCGCCTGCGCGTGATGGCCTGCGGCGGGCCGTGCTGATCCGCAAAGGCCGGCTGTCCCCAAAGGCACGCTGAGCGCTTCGACGGGGTCGCCCAGCACCTGCTCGGGCGGCCCCTGTTCGGGGACGCGGCCGTTGTCGAGCAACGCGCGTCACCCGGTCGGTGATCACGATCAAGGGCAGGGTCAAAAGAATGAAAAGCAGTGCGACGACGACGTACGGCGTGAAGTTCGCGCTCCCGGCCTGGCCGACCTGCGCCGGCCGGGCGGACACTTGAAGTCAATAAGTCGCTCGTACATAATACGCTTCCGTGTGAGTCCTGCTTCAAGCCAGAGGCGCATCCTTCGATGAACGAGGCCCTTAAGAAGGGTGCTGCCTCTTGGGTGAATGGAGGTCTATTTTGGCGAGAGTAAGGCGATATGCCGAGCCCCGATGACGGTGTTTATGTGTCGAATCCCGATGCTAACGTTTATATTGAGGCGGCGAAAACCGTTCGCGTCAGCCCGCGGCCCATTCCGGCCAACCGTGGCGACTGGTGGTTTCGGAGATGGACCGTTACTGCGCCGTCTCTAGATGGTTTGGATAGTTTCGTAATGCCTGCTCCGGTTTTGAAGCAGCTATTGTTGCCAGTGTGGTAGCGAGCAAAGCAGGAAATATCTTTGTGGAGGTAGGGGAGCGCCAGGAAGAGCTTTCTGTGCCTGCGTTGACGTATGCGGCCATGGTCGTCAGCGAATTGCGATGTCGGCTAGGCAGTGGGACGGCAGTGGATGGCGACCCAAAACACACATTGTTTCTATTGGTGCAATGGGATTGCGGCAAATATTCGTCAGCGGGGTGACGGTGATGCCTCCGTGCCCGACCGTGGCCTCAAGCGCAACCACGTTCGGTTCCCGGCCGCCCTCTGCGCCGCGCGTCTGGGCAGTCGGGATATCAAGCACTTGAAATGACGGTGATTCATCTGTTGTTTGCGAGTAATTGATCGTTGGAAGCTTTGGGAGAGTAGTAGTGAATGAGAGTGAAGTTGCTTTCCGGAAGGCTGTCCAGCGCTTTGCTGACATAGTTTGCGCCGATGACTCGGTGTTCTTCGATTCGCTCCCGGGGCGTGTCGAGTCATCGCTGGGTTCGCCTATGGCGGCACTTGGCGTCGTGAACGAAAGCACTCGCATCGAAGATGTTGTCGATGCTGTCCTTCTCGTGGAGGAGATTGCGGTTGACATTGAAGAATATGTTCCTGAAGAGCTTTCAGATCTGATAAAGAAAATTGCCGATGCGAGGCGCAACCTCCAATCTTGTCAGTAGGTACATGTGCGTGTCGCTGAAGGGCTGGCCTGCCAGGGGTTTGAGATTTTGGAGGAAGAAACCCTCTGCTTTCTGCGCACATGTTTGGAGTAATGAAGCGAACGACGGAGGGGCCATCAACCCGGATAAGCTTCTTCCTGGACCTTCCGGAGGACGTCGTGATCAATGTCGAGGACGTATCGAATTTCCTGGTGGACCGTCGCCTTCCCGACCTGCCTCCTGAGGCATTGGCAGAGGTGTTCGCGAAGCTCTCCTGGGATCTGGATGACGATGCGAACGTTGTTCCCGTGTTGCGCCGCTGGCTGCGGGGTGACGACGAATATCGCGTGGCTGTCGCGCTCTGGGTCGAGGACGTGTTCCCCGCAGATTCTCGTGCCGAGATCGTGTCACTGATGGCCGGGATTGCCGCGCGTTTCCCGGCGCTCGTGGAGCGCGCCGATTACTGGATCCGGGCTTGGGATCGGGCTTATGGGAGCAGTGAACCTGGAATGATCTGACGGCTCAGGCCATTCCAGGTCGCTAAAGCCGGCCGGCTTCGATGATTCGGGCCAGAAACTGCCCGGTACAACTGGATCTCGCCGGTGGAGACGTACACCCGGCAGCGGATCGCCGGCGGCGGCACGCCGTCGTACCGGTACACCCAGACCGACAACGCGTACGCCGACGACACCACCCGCGACATGTTCGGCGTCCTGGAGCGCAGCTACACGCACACCGTGCCGGTGGACGCGCAGTACGGCACCTGCGTCAGCGACACGTCCGGTAAACAAGGCCAAGAACATCGTCGGCCTGGTCACCGGGACCGAGGTCCTGGCCAAGGCCTGCGGTGGCTGCACCGCCGGCAGCCCATCCTCGGCTGGCGGGTGCCGCCTCATCGTTCGTCGCCGGATGGATGGACGGCGAACGCGGCTGGGACCTCGCCGTCGATGTCGGCATCGGCGCCGCAATCGGTGGGGCACTGCCGGATTCGGTCCAACGGTGGGATCGGGGCTCAAGGGCGCCTGCGGCGCTGTTGCCAGCAAAGCCAGCGGATTCCTCGGCAGCGCAGGAAGAGCAGCCGGCGCCATCGGCCGAAGTGCGAAGAACCTCGGTGGGAGCCTTCGTGGGGCGGCTAGGAACCTCCTCCGAATCGCCCTGGAGCTGATGGATCGCCCTGGAGCTGATGGATAGTCTCCCGAAGGGCTTGACCTATGCCCGAGACGGCGGAATAGATGGCATTCCGGAGGGTCACATCACCATCCGCGCAACTGAGACGATGTCGTTCTCGAAGTTCACAAAGCTGATCAAGGGCGTGCCATGGGAGGCGATCCAGCTGCCATGACAGACGACTAGGAAGATCTGCTGCAGGCTCGTCGGATGTATCTCGAGGCTCGGTCACGACTGTTCGAAGGCGATCCGACACCCCCGCTGCGCGAAGCGCTGACCTTCGCCTACCCAACTCCGGCGGGGCGGGACGCCGCTCTCCAGGTTCTCGACGAGTTCGATATGACGAGGCCGGACGTCGTGTTGGCGCTCGTCCCGCAGCTCTTAGAGTTGGCGCTCGGGCTCGACTATCGCAGCGGCAAGGTCCGCCAAATGATCGCGAGACTGGAGCCGGCCGCCTCTGAAAAGGCCTTGACGCCAATCGTGGTCGGGTTTCTCGAAGATGGCTCGAGGGAGGCCGCCGACTATTGGGGATTGATTGAGCTGCTGGACAAGGTCGGCCTCGTCAAGATGCGGAAGAAAGTGATCGCCGCCGCGGCGTGTTCTGCCGACGAAGACACCCGAATAACAGCGCGACAGTGGAACGAGCAGCTCAAGAACCGGGATTGAGGAGCTACGGCGCGGGCCTCGAATCCGGTCACCGCGCCGCTGGGTCGTCTTTGGCTCAGAGACGTCCCGCCTCGATGATGCGGGACAGGAACTGACGCGTGCGTGCTTCGGTGGGGTCGCCCAGCACCTGCTCGGGCGGCCCCTGTTCGAGGACGCGGCCGTTGTCGAGGAACGCGACGCGGTCGGCGACCTGCTTGGCGAAGCCCATCTCGTGGGTGGCCAGCACCATGGTCATGCCCTCGCCCTTGAGGTCACGGATCATCGTGAGCACCTCGCCGACCAGCTCCGGGTCGAGGGCTGACGTCACCTCGTCGAGCAGCAGCAGCCGGGGGCTGTTGACCAGTGCGCGGACGATCGCCACGCGCTGCTGCTGGCCGCCGGAGAGGCCGTCCGGGTAGGCCTTGGCCTTGTCCGTCAGCCCGACCCGCTCCAGCCAGGTCATCGCGTTCTCCCGGGCTTCGGCGGCGGCCCGCTTGTGTACCCGGGTCGGCGCGAGGGTGATGTTGTCCAGGACGGTCATGTGCGGGAACAGGTTGTAACTCTGGAAGACGAGACCGATCTTCCGACGTACCAAATCGGGGTTGATCTTGGGGTCGGTGATCTCTTCGCCGTCGAGGCGGATCGTGCCGTCGTCGATCTCGGTGAGCAGGTTCACGCACCTCAGCAGCGTCGACTTGCCCGAGCCGGACGCCCCGATCAGCGCGACCACCTCGTGTTCGCCGACCTCCAGGCCGAGGCCGTCGAGGACGACGCGGTCCCCGAACGTCTTGCGCACGTCGGTACAGGAGAGCAGCATCACGACCCCGCGTTCTGGGTTCGGGCGGCCCGCAGCGTCACCCGGTCGGTGATCACGATCAACGGCAGAGCCAAAAGAATGAAAAGCACTGCGGCGACGACGTACGGCGTGAAGTTCGCGCTCCCGGCCTGGCCGATCTGAGCGGACCGGATCGCGTCGATCGGACCGGCCAGCGAGATCAGGCCGACGTCCTTCTGCATCGACACCACGTCGTTGAGCAGCGGCGGGGCGACCCGGCGAACCGCCTGCGGCAGCACCACGTGACGCATCGCCTGCCGGTAGCTGAGCCCCAGCGAGCGAGCCGCGGCGACCTGGCTGGGGTGCACCGACTCGATGCCGGCCCGGAACACCTCGGCCAGGTACGAGCCGTAGGTGATGACGATCGCCGCCCCGCCGAGCACCAGCACGTCCGGGGTGCCCTGCAGCCGCAGCCCGGGCAGGCCGAACGCGAACAGGTAGATCGTGATGATCAGCGGCAGGCCGCGGAACATGTAGGTGTATCCGGTGGCGATCGCGCGGACCGGGAAGAAGACCGGCCCGCGCAGCGTGCGCAGCACCGCCATGGCCAGCCCGAGCAGCAGCGCCAGCGGCGCGCAGACCAGGAACAGCTGGATGTTGAGCCAGAACCCGTCGAGGATGTCCGGCAGGTACTTGGTGGCGACGTCGACGTTGAGGAACGACTGCTTGACCCGGGGCCATCCGGGCGAGCCGGTGATCCCGACGACGATCAGGACGCCGACGACGGCGGTGGAGAGGGCGGCGAGCAGGACGGAGCGGATCGCCTGCCGGCGATGAAAGACGATCCGCTCGCGCTGCCGCGCACTTGGCGCGTAGGTCACTGGAGCTCAGGCGCTCCGCCGTCGGACAGCCAGGTCTTCTCCTGAACCGCGAGGCTGCCGTCCTGGCGCAGCTGGTCGACGGCGCCGCTGACGCAGCCGGTCAGCTTGGAGCCCTTGTCCAGCACCAGGCCGAACTGCTCGGGCACGCCGACCTGGGGCAGCTGGCCGACGATCACGCCGTCCTTCAGCTCGGCCCCGGTCATGTAGAACGCGGTCGGCAGGTCGACCACGATGCCGTCGACGGTGCCGTTCTCCAGCGCCGCCTTGGCGTCGTCGTTGCTGTTGAACACCGACGGCTTGGCGGTCGGCTTGATGATGTCGGTGACCGCCTGGTAGCTGGTCGTGCCGACCTGGGCGCCGAGCTTCGCGCCGGACAGCTCGGCGAGCGTCTTGGCGTTCGCGATCTTGGAGCCCTTGGTGGTGATGACGGTCTGCCGGACCAGGTAGTACGGCGAGGAGAAGTCGACGGCCTGCTTGCGCTCGTCGGTGATGGAGAACTGGTTGATGTCGAAGTCGAACGTCTTGGGCCCGGGGGCGATGGCGTTGTTGAACGTCACGGACGTCCAGGCCACCTGCTCCTTGGTGTAGCCGAGCCGCTGCGCGACCTGGTACGCGATCGCGGACTCGAAGCCCTGGCCGTTGTCCGGCTTGTTGTCCTTGAACCACGGCTCGTACGCCGGGTTGTCGGTGCCGATCGTGAGCTTGCCGGGGGTGACGGTGCCGGTGAGCGCGCCGGACGGGCAGGCGTCGACGGACGCCGACGGGGATGCGGACGTGGTGGTGTCGTCCTCGACCGGGGAACAGGCCGTGACGGAGGCGAGCGCCAGTACGGCGCCGCCGATGAGGAGAGGGGTGAGACGACTGACCATGCCGGGAGCTTAAAAGAACGTCCCATGGGCTGGGGCCGTTCGTAGTCGGACCGTAATGAGCTGCAACAATCGTCTCCCGTGAAGACGTTCGAAGAACTGTTCGCCGAGTTGCAGCGCAAGGCGGCGGAACAGACCCCCGGTTCGGGCACGGTCGCCGCGCTCGAACGCGGAGTCCACTTCATCGGGAAGAAGGTCGTCGAGGAGGCGGCCGAGTCCTGGATGGCCGCCGAGCACGAGGGCCCGGAGCGGGCTGCCGAGGAGATCTCGCAGCTGCTCTACCAGGCACAAGTCCTGATGATCGCCACCGGTCTCGAGCTCAAGGACGTGTACCGACATCTCTGACGTGCGCCCCGATCCGTCCGTCGAGAACGAAGGAGCACGTCAATGCTGCGTATCGCCATTCCGAACAAGGGCACCCTGTCCGCGCCCGCCTCGCAGATGCTGAAGGACGCCGGCTACCGGCAGCGCACCGACCCCAAAGACCTGGCCTGCCGTGACGAAGCCAACAACGTCGAGTTCTTCTACCTGCGGCCGCGCGACATCGCGACGTACGTCGGCTCGGGTGATCTGGATCTCGGCATCACCGGCCGTGACCTGCTGGTCGACTCCGGCGTCCCGGCCACCGAGCTGCTCGACCTGAACTTCGCCGGCGCCACGTTCCGCTGGGCCGTCCCGGCCGGCACGTTGTCGTCGGTGGACCAGCTCGGTGGGAAGCGGATCGCCACCGCGTTCCCCGGCCTGGTCAGCGGCTACCTGGCCGAGCACGAGCTGAAGGCGGAGGTGGTCCGCCTCGACGGCGCGGTGGAGAACGCGGTCCGCCTCGGGGTCGCCGATCTGATCGCCGACGTCGTGGAGACCGGCGCGACGCTGCGCCAGGCCGGCCTGGTCACGCTCGGCGAGCCGCTGATGCGCTCGTCGGCGATCCTGATCGGACGGCTGGCCGAGCCCCCGGCCGGCGGCGCCCAGCTGCTGCGCCGGCTCAACGGGGTGCTGGTCGCCCGCAACTTCGTGATGCTCGCCTACGACGTCCGGGCCGACCTGCTGGACCAGGCCACCGCGCTGACCCCGGGCATCGAGTCGCCGACCGTCTCCCCGCTGCACCGCGAGGGCTGGGTCGCCGTGCAGGCGATGGTCCAGCGCAGCCAGGTGCACAAGGTGATGGACGAGCTGTACGAACTGGGCGCGCGTGCCATTCTGGTGACGGATATCGCGAACTGTAGGTTGTGATGACTGACGTGAGCTTCAGACCGCAGAAGATCCGCTGGGTGGCCGGTTCGCTGGCGGCCGTCGTGGTCGTGTTCTTCACCGTGCTCAGTTTCGGGCTGCACGGCCAGGCCGGGTTCGAGAACGCCGGCCAGGTCGGCTCGGGCAGCTTCCAGCGGGGTGACCAGGCCGCGATGATCGGGCTGGGCGTCCTGTTCGGCCTCGGCATCCTGGCGTTCTGCCGGCCCCGGGTGGCCGCCGACGACCAGGGCGTGCACGTGCGCAACGTGGTCGGCGGCTACGACCTGCCGTGGAACGTGGTCCGGGCGGTGCGGTTCGACCGGAACTCGCCGTGGGCGCAGCTGGAGCTGCTCGACGACGAGCAGGTGTCGATCCACGCGCTGCAGGCGGTCGACAAGGACTACGCGGTGGACGGGGTGCGGGCTCTTCGAGCCCTGCATACGGCCTCGCAAACGGGCTGATAGACTGGCGGGCAGTCGACCACGTCCTGCGTAAAAGCGGGACGCGAAAGAGGAGCCCGCTGGTTCCCACCCGAGTCACCTGCGTGACTGGGTCCGGTCATCCGTACGGGGAATATTTCCTGTTCGGGGCGCGTCCTCCCTTTGGACGCCGATGACCGGTCGAGCGGGCCTTGGCATGCACTGATTCGGTGCGCGCCGAGGCCTTCTGCTTTCCCGGCCGTTCCCGCCGTCTGCGGGGAACGGTGACTCGGGGCCGACCGACATTGGCAGATATAGGTACGTTCTGAGGAGGCCCCATCAGCGTCGAACCACGCGTGAACGAACAGATCCGGGCACGAGAGGTCCGTCTGGTCGGTCCGGAGGGTGAGCAGGTCGGCATCGTGCCGGTCGAGCGCGCGCTCCAGCTGGCCGCGGATGTCGATCTGGACCTGGTCGAGGTTGCTCCGATGGCGCGGCCGCCGGTGTGCAAGCTCATGGACTTCGGCAAGTTCAAGTACGAGAGCGCACTGAAGGCCCGCGAAGCGCGGCGCAACCAGCAGCAGACCGTCATCAAGGAAATGAAGCTCCGGCCGAAGATCGACCCGCACGACTACGAGACCAAAAAGGGTCACGTGGTGCGGTTCCTCAAGGCGGGCGACAAGGTCAAGGTGACGATCATGTTCCGCGGCCGTGAGCAGAGCCGCCCCGAACTGGGTTTCCGGCTTCTCCGCCGGCTCAGCGAGGAGATCTCTGAGCTCGGCTTCGTGGAGGCCAGTCCGAAGCAGGACGGCCGAAACATGATCATGGTGCTGGCACCGCACCGGGCCACGAAGGCCGCCGCGGTCGCCGCTACCGCGGCCGGGGCCAAGCCCGCCCGGGAACCGCGTGAGGGCGACGGCGACGGTACCGAGGTTCCGCCGGCCGAATCTGCCGAGACCACCGCACAGTAGTCAGCTTTTCCCCGTGTCCCCCTGGTCGTGGGGAAAGATCAGAAAGAGGCGTTTTAAGTGCCGAAGATGAAGAGCCACACCGGCATGGGTAAGCGGGTGAAGGTCACCGGCAAGGGCAAGATCGTGCGTGAGCTGACCGGCAAGCGCCACCTGCTGGAGCACAAGTCCTCCCACGTTACCCGCCGGATGACCGGCACTGTCGCGGTGGCCAAGGTCGACGTGCCGCGAGTGAAGAAGCTTCTGGGCCGCTGACGCGCGCCTCACACGTTCCCCTGTAAGGAGTACTTGAAATGGCACGCGTCAAGCGGGCGGTAAACGCCCAGAAGAAGCGCCGCACCCTGCTCGAGACCGCGAGTGGTTACCGCGGTCAGCGCTCCCGGCTGTACCGCAAGGCCAAGGAGCAGGTGCTGCACTCGATGCAGTACTCGTACCGTGACCGCCGTGACCGCAAGGGCGACTTCCGTCAGCTCTGGATCACCCGCATCAACGCGGCGGCCCGGTCCAACGGCATGACCTACAACCGCCTCATCCAGGGTCTGAAGCTGGCCGAGGTCGAGGTCGACCGGAAGATCCTGGCCGACCTCGCGGTCAACGACGCGGCTGCCTTCGCCGGCATCGTCGAGATCGCCCGCGCGGCTGTCGCGGCCGAGGGCACCGGCGGCGCTGCCGCTCAGGCTGCCTGAGTCTCGTTCCACAGGACGCCCCCCGAGCGATCGGGGGGCGTTTCCATTTCCGAAAACGGAGCAGATGTACACACCGCGTACCCCGAGAATCGTCGCCGCCCGGCGCCTGCAGCGTCGCCGGGACCGGGACCAGGCGCGCCGTTTCCTCGCCGAGGGGCCGCAGGCCGTCCGTGAGGCGCTCGCCGCCGGCGTGGTGCTGGAGCTGTTCGGCACCCCGGCCGGCCTGGACCGGCACGCCGAGCTGACCGCGCAGGCGCCCGAGGTCTCGCCGGTCACCGACGACGCCCTCGAAGCGCTCACCGAGACCGTGCACCCGCAGGGCCTGGTCGCGCTCTGCGAGCAGGTGGACGTGCCGATCGGCGAGGCGCTGGCCAAGCGGCCGCAGCTGGTCGCGGTGGTCGCCGAGATCCGGGACCCCGGCAACGCCGGGACCATCCTGCGCACCGCCGACGCCGCCGGCGCCGGCGCGGTGATCTTCGCCGGCGATGCCGTCGATCCTTACAACGGCAAGTGTGTACGGGCGTCCGCCGGCTCCCTGTTCCACGTGGACGTCGTCCGCGCCCCCCTGGACGTGCTCGACCTGCTCCAGGACACCGGCCTGCAGGTGCTGGCCACCAGCGGCACCGGCGAGGACGACGTGGACTCGCTGCTCGACGGCGGTCAGCTGGCCGCGCCGACCGCCTGGCTGTTCGGCTCCGAGGCGCACGGCCTCTCCCCGGAGCTGCTGAGGAGCGCGGACCGCCGGGTTCGGGTGCCGATCTACGGCGGCGCGGAGAGTCTCAACCTGGCCGCCGCGGCCGCCGTCTGCCTTTATGCGAGTGCTCGCGCCCAACGCTGAGAGGTAGACTGGCCGCCATGTCAGGTCTGAGGGAGCTGTTTATCCGGCCCGCTGGTCGCGGGCGCCGGATCTGACACATTCGCGCGACTCCCGGTGACCGGCGGGCTGCGGCTCAGCCGTGCCTCCGTACACTGCCCGATGGCTTATCCGGTGTTAGGGAGTTCGCCAGACTATGTCCTACCGCAACGATCCGTATGATCCGAAGCAGGCCGTCCTGCTGGCGCCCGAGTCGCTCGAGGCCGCCGTCACCGACGCCGAGAAGGCGTTCGCGCAGGCCGCCGACCTCGACGCGCTCGCCGCGCTGAAGCCCGCGCACCTCGGCGACCGCTCGCCGGTGTCGCTCGCGCGCCGGGAGATCGGCTCGCTGCCACCGGCCGCGAAGTCCGACGCCGGCAAGCGCGTCAACATCGCCCGCCAGGGCGTGCAGGGCGCCTACGACGCCCGCCAGGCCGAGCTCGAGGCCGACCGCGCCGCCCGGGTGCTGGTCGAGGAGCGGGTCGACGTCACCCTGCCGTGGAACCGCCGCCCGCGCGGCGCGCGCCACCCGCTGACCACGCTGATGGACCACATGGCCGACGTCTTCCTCGGCATGGGCTACGACATCGTCGACGGTCCCCAGCTGGAGTTGGAGTGGGCCAACTTCGACGCGCTCAACATCGGTCCGGACAATCCGGTCCGCGGCGCCTCCGACACGTTCTTCGTGGACCTGCCGGGCCTGGTGATGCGCACCCACACGTCGCCCGGTCAGGTGCGCACCATGCTCACCCGGACGCCGCCGATCCACGTCGTCAGCCCCGGCCGGGCGTACCGGACCGACGAGCTGGACGCCACCCACAGCCCGGTCTTCCACCAGATCGAGGGCCTGGTCATCGACGAGGGCATCACGATGGCCCACCTGCGCGGCACCCTGGACCACTTCGCCAAGGCGATGTTCGGGCCGGACGCGCGGACCCGCTGGCGGCCGCACTACTTCCCGTTCACCGAGCCGTCCGCCGAGTTCGACGTCTGGTTCGCGCAGCACCGCGACGGCCCGCGCTGGGTCGAGTGGGGCGGCTGCGGCATGGTCAACCCGCGGGTGCTGATCGCCTGCGGCATCGACCCGGCCACGTACTCCGGGTTCGCCTTCGGCATGGGTGTCGAGCGGACCCTGATGTTCCGCAACGGCGTCTCCGACATGCACGACATGGTCGAGGGCGACGTGCGGTTCACCACGAACTTCGGAATGGAGTCCTGACGAGATGTTGACGTCACTGTCGTGGCTGCGCGAGTACGTCGAGCTGCCCGCGGACCTCACCGCCGAGCGGCTCGACCAGGCGCTGACCAACCTCGGCATGGAGGTCGAGTCGATCGTCGACCAGGCCGCCACGATCCAGGGCGACCTGGTCGTCGGCCGGGTGCTGACCATCGAGGAGCTGACCGGCTTCAAGAAGCCGATCCGTTTCACCACCGTGGACGTCGGGCGCGACGTGCCGCAGGAGATCGTCTGCGGGGCCCGGAACTTCGCCGAGGGCGACCTCGTCGTGGTCATCCTGCCCGGCGGGGAACTGCCGGGCGGGTTCAAGATCGGTGCGCGCAAGACGTACGGCCGCAACTCGCACGGCATGATCTGCTCCGCCGCCGAACTCGGGATCTCCAACGATCACGACGGCATCATTGTGCTCCCCGCGGACGCGCCCGCCCCGGGCACCGACGCGCGCCCCGTGGTCGGGCTGAACGACGTGCTGGTCGACGTCGAGATCACCCCCGACCGTGGGTACGAGATGAGCGTCCGCGGCATGGCCCGGGAACTGGCCACCCACTTCGGCGTGCGCTTCACCGACCCCGGCGCGGGCCCGGCGACGCAGCCGACCGACAAGTCTCCCTATCCTGTCGAAGTTCAGGACAAAGTCGGATGTGACCGGTTCGCGGCGCGGGTCGTCCGCGGCATCGACCCGTCCGCCGCATCGCCCGAGTGGATGCAGCGCCGGCTGATCGCGGCCGGCATCCGCGCCATCTCCCTGCCGGTCGACATCACCAACTATCTGATGCTCGAACTCGGCCAGCCGATGCACGTCTTCGACCTGGACCGGCTGCGCGGCGGCCTGATCGTGCGCCGCGCCCACCCGGGCGAGAAGCTGACCACCCTGGACGGTGTCGCGCGCGTGCTCGACGCCGAGGACATGGTGATCTGCGACGAGACCGGGCCGATCTCGCTGGCCGCGGTGATGGGCGGCGAGACCAGCGAATGGCAGCAGGGCACGGTGAACGTCCTGCTGGAGGCCGCGCACTGGGACCCGGTGATGGTCGGGCGCACCGCCCGCCGCCACAAGCTGTTCAGCGAGGCCGCCAAGCGCTGGGAACGCGGTGTCGACCCGCAGCTTCCGCTGGTCGCCCTGCAGCGGGCCGTCGAGATCCTCACCGAACACGCCGGCGGCACGCCCGACGAGCTGGTTCTCGACATCGACAACGTCCCGAAACCCACCGTGATCCACCTGCCGGCCGAGCTGCCGTCCCGGATCATCGGCCTGCCCTACGGACCGGACCGGATCGCCGAGCTGCTCACCGCGGTCGGCTGCACGGTCGCCGGCAGCGACGTCGTCCCGCCGAGCTGGCGGCCCGACCTGCTCACCCCGATCGACCTGGTCGAAGAGGTGGCCCGGCTCGGCGGCTACAACGACATCCCCAGCGTGCTGCCGCCCACCGGCGCCAGCAACGGCCTCACCCCCGGCCAGCGTCGTCGCCGGTCGGTCGGCCGGGCGCTGGCCGAGAACGGGTACGTCGAGGTGCTGTCCTACCCGTTCGTCGCGCCGACCGCCGCCGACCAGCTCGGACTGCCCGCGGACGACCCGCGGCGCAGCACGGTGCGGCTGACCAACCCGCTCTCCGAGGAGGAGCCGTACCTGCGGACCAGCCTGCTCGGCCCGCTGCTCGGCACCCTCAAACGCAACCTCGGCCGCGGCCGGCGGGACGTCGCCCTCTTCGAGGCCGGCACGGTGTTCCTGCCGCGCCTGACCGCGTCCGCGCCGCAGGTGCTGGGCGTCGACCGGCGCCCGACCGCCGAGGAGTGGGCGCAGGCCAACACGATCGTCCCCGAGCAGCCGTGGCACCTCGCCGCGGTCCTGTCCGGTGACGTCGAGCCGGCCGGCTGGTGGGGCGCGGGCCGCACCGCGACCTGGGCGGACGCCGTCGAGGCGGCCCGCGTCGCGATCAGCGCCGCGGGCGTCCCGGACGCCCGGGTCACGGTCCGCGCGGCGGAGCTCGCCCCGTGGCACCCGGGCCGCTGCGCCGAGATCGTCGTCGACGGCAAGGTCGTCGGCCACGCCGGCGAGCTGCACCCGGCGGTGATCTCCACGCTGGAGCTCCCCAAGCGCACCAGCGCGATGGAGATCGACCTGGACGCCCTCCCGGACGCCCCGGTCGTCGACGCCGTGCGGATCTCCACGTTCCCGCCGGCCCTGATCGACGTCGCCCTGATCCTGGACGCGACGATCCCGGCCGAAGAGGTCCGCACCGCCCTCGCCTCGGGCGCCGGCGAGCTGCTGGAATCGGTCACCCTCTTCGACGTGTACGAGTCCGCCCAGCTCGGCGAGGGCAAGCGGTCGCTGGCCTACAAGCTGACGTTCCGCGCCCCGGACCGCACCCTCACGTCCGAGGAGACCATCGCCGCCCGCGACGCGGCGGTCGCGGTCACGGCCGGCCGCTTCGGAGCTACGCTGCGCGGCGCCTGACCGGGTGTTTCTCCAGGTGAGCCCGCGGCTTCCGGCCGCGGGCTTTTCCTTTCCCGTACGGCGGTAGGCCCGGTCCCCGAGCCACGCCTCCCCGCGCCTCCCTAAGCGCCCCTCAGCGGCCCGGCCCGCCCGGCAGCGGCCCGCAGCTCGTGCCCGGCTCACCCGGCAGCGGCCCGCAGCTCGTGCCCGGCTCACCCGGCAACGGCCCGCAGCTCGTGCCCTGCGACACCCCGTCAGCTCATGCCCGTCGGCACCCGTCGGCTCGTGCCCTGTGGCGCCCGCTGGCTAGTCGCGGCTGGCGCCCGTCGACTTGTGGCGGGCTGCGCCCGCCGGCCGGTCGTGGGCGGCGGCCCGCCGACTCCATGCTCTCCAGCGCGGCGAGCCCTCGCCGTCGGCAGGCAGTCGCCAGCCCCCTGCCGGAGCAAGTCCCTTGCCGGAGCGAGCCCCTTGCCGGAGCGAGCCCCCTGCCGGAGCGAGTCCCCACCCACCAGGGGGCTGACCTCCACACCGACAATCCTGCCGGAAAACCGCAAGATCAGGTGGGTGGCCTGTGGACAGAGCGCCAGTGTGGACAACCGCCGAAGGCCTCAGTCCAAGGGGTACGTTTTCGCGAGGACGTCGAGGATCTCGGCGGTGGTGGCGACTTCACCGAGGCGGGGAAAGATGCGGTCGAGACTGTTCTGGTGGGCTTCCGGGCTGAGGTCGGACATGGCGTCGGAGGCCGGCGTGACGTGATATCCGTGCTCGTGCGCGGCCCGGGCGGTCGACTCGACGCCGATGCTGGTGGCGATGCCGGTCAGGACGATCTGGGTGACGCCGCGGCGGCGCAGGTGCAGGTCGAGGTCGGTGCCGTGGAAGGCGCCCCAGTTGCGCTTCGTGACGATGATGTCGTTCGCGCCGCGGATCTCGTCGACGATCTCGCCGGCGTTCGGCGGGGGCGGGGTGGCCGACGGCGGGCGGACCGCCTGGACGCGGCCGGGCGGGGCGTCGGCGCCGTCCGGGGCGAAGGCGACCCGGACCAGGACGACCGGCAGGTTCCGTTCGCGGAAGGCCGCGGCGAGCTCGGCCGTGCGGGCGACCACGTCGGCGGCCGGCACCGGGGTGACCGGGCGGGTGACGATCGAGTGCTGCAGGTCGATCACGACCAGCGCGGTCTTCGGGTCGATGGCGGTGACGGTCATGCTGGGGAGCCTTTCGCTTCGGTGCTGGCATCGTTGTTTCCGCGCTCGCTCACAGCGGCGCCGGAGCTGTCGGCGGCGCGGGGGTCGCCCGTGGCGCGGGAGTTGGCCGAGGCGTCGGGGCTGTCCGTGGCGTCGGGGCTGCTGGATTCCTCGGCGCTGCGGCGGGAGCTGCTGGAATTGCGGGAGCTTTCCGCGCTGAGCCGGGTCAGGGAACGGTCGGCGATGATCAGGATCAGGAGGAGGGTGGCGACCACGATCAAGAACACGGCTACCTCGTGGAGGCCGGCCGTTCCGGCGCCGTCGCGGAAGAAGGCGCCGTAGGCGGCCGACGCCACCATCGCGCCGAGGTAACTGAACGTGCGCAACAGGCCCGCCGACGCACCCATCCGGGCCGGGTCGGCCTGGTAGTAGACGGCGTTCTGGTTCGCCAGGCTGTGCAGCCCCTGCGGGAGACCGCAGATCAGCGAGATCACGATGATGATCCAGATCGGACTGGCGCCGTTCAGGACCAGCATCAGCCCGGCGGCGACGAGCTGTGCGACCGTGCCGACCAGCAGCTTCGCCCGGAACCCGGCGCGCCGGCCGGTCGCCGTGGAGACCCCGATCGCGACCAGCGACATCGGCAGCAGGATCAGGCCGGCGTGCGACGGGCTCAGGCCCCGGCCCGCCTCCAGCCACTGGGTGAAGCCGTAGATCACCGCGTACGCGATGGTCTGCGCCAGCAGCGCCCGCACATACGTGGCGATGAGCGGCACGTTCCCACCGAAGACCCGGAGGTCGATGAAAGGATCCGAGACCCGCATCTCCCGTACGGCGAAGCCCACCCCCGCCGCGACGGCCAGCGCCAGCATCCACAGGTCGGCCACCGACGGCGCCATCAGGAACAGCATCAGTGCCGTGAGCATGCCCGCGAACAGCCCGATCCCGGGAATGTCGAACGACGCCTGGGACGGCGCGGGCCGGTTCCGCGGCAGGTAGATGTAGCCGAGCACGAACGTGGCCACCGCGATCGGAATGTTGATCGCGAAGACCGTGCGCCACCCGCCGGCGCCGATCAGCAGGCCGCCGAGGGTCGGGCCGATCACCACGATGGTCTGCGCGGAGACCGACAGCATGGTCAGCACCGAGCCGGGACTGTCCACGCCGGTGCGCCGCGCCTCGCCGCGGATCAGGTACATCGCCGCCGGGTAGCCGGCGCAGGTGCCCAGGCCGAGCAGCACCCGCGCGAGGATCAGCACGCCCAGGCTCGGCGCGAGCGCCCCGAGCAGCCCGGCGAGCCCGACCACGGCCGACCCGAGCAGGTGCAAGCGGCGCGCCCCGAACCGGTCGACCAGCCGGCCGACGACCGGCTGCCCGGTCGCGGTCGCCAGGTACAGCCCGGAGACGAGCCACGCGGTCTCGGCCGGCGGCGCCCCGAACGCGATCCCGATCGGCACCAGCGCCACGGCCAGCATCGACGAGTTGACCGGGTTCAGAATCGACCCGAGCACCATCGGCGTGATCAGCCGCCGATTGAACCCACCCCGGCCCGCGGCCGGGGACTCGCCACGGCTCGCGGCCGGGGACTCGCCACGGCTCGCGGCCGGGGACTCGCCACGGCTCGCGGCCGGGGACTCACCCCGGCCCGTGGCCGATGACTCGCCACGACCCGCGGCCGGCGGCTCGTCCCGACCCGCGGCCAGGTCGCCCGTGCCGGGGCGGACGGCGGACGGGCCGGTCACAGCTCCGCCAGCTTGTCCATCAACGCCATCGCCGAGAGCAACGTCTGCCGCTCGGTCTCGGTGAAGTGATCGGCGAGCGCCCGGGCCAGCCACTCCTCCCGCTGCCGCCGGGACCCGGCGATCGCCTCGCGCCCGCTCTCGGTCAGCGAGACCAGCTGGCGCCGCCCGTCGGTCGGGTCGGGGGAGCGCTGGATCAGCCCGTGCTCACCGATCGCGGTCAGGATCGCCGCCATCGACTGCGGGCGGACCCGCTCGGCGGCGGCCAGGTCGCTCATCGAGGCCGGGCCACCCCGCTCGATGCGGCTGAGCACGGACGTCTGCGACGGGGTGAGGTCGCCGAGGGCGGCCACCTCGCGCAGGCGGCGGCGCAGCCGGCTGAACACCACCCGGATCTCGCCGGCGGCCCGGCTCGCGGACGCGGGAATCTCGCTCATGCCGCCAACGGTAATTCCTTCAGCTAAAACTGACCAGTCCAGACTGAAGAAATCTCAGCCGATCGCGCGGCCGCCGTTCACGGTGATCTGCTCACCGGTGACGAATCGGGACGCGTCCGACGCCACGAACGCGACCACGTCCGCCACGTCCCGCGGCGTTCCCATCCGCCCCAGCGGAACCGCCGCGACGTATCCCGCGGCGTTCTCCGCGGTCACCTCCCCGTGCCGCTCGACCGGGATCCACCCGGGCGCGACCACGTTCACCGTGATGTCGAAGACGCCCAGCTCACGGGCCCACGTCCGGGCCAGGGCGAGCTGCGCCCCCTTGGCCGCGTTGTAGGCGGACGCCCCCGGGAACGCCAGCTCCAGCGATTCCGACCCGATGTGGATGAACCGCCCGCCACCCAGCTCCCGCATCCCCGGCAGCACGGCCCGCAGCAGCAACGTCGGGCTCTTCACGAAGAACTCCAGCTGGTCCAGGTGATCCCGCCAGCTGACCTCCGCCGCGGGCCGGGTCGGCTGCGGCCCGGTCGCGTTCGCCACCACGACCCGGATCGGCCCGAGACGAGATTCAACGTCAAGAGCCATCTGCCGTACGTCGTCCTCCGACGTCACGTCCGCCCGGGCCGCGATCGCCCGGCCCCCGCCCGCCACGATGTCCGCCACGACCCGCGCGGCCCCGTCCGCGTCGGACCGGAAGTTCACCGCCACCGGCCAGCCGTCGGCCGCGAGCCGCCGCGCGATGTGCGCCCCGAGTCCTCGGGACGCACCGGTCACCAGGGCTGCGCCGATCATCGTCACGCTGCCACCATAGGCCCGTGATCAGCTTCCCGGCCGACGCCGTGACCCCGGCCGCCGACCCCCTGCCCACCCGGCCGCTCGGCCGCCTGCACCCGGACGCCCTGTGGACCGCCGGCGACCCGGACCTGCCGGTGCTGCCGCCGGACGGCGTCCACCCGCTGCTCGGTGCGGTCGCGCGGGCGTTCACCGACCATCGCCCGCTGACCCTGTCCCCGGACGCGGTCTGGCTGACCGTCCTGCAGGGCGTCGCCCGGCACATCCGCGTGCACGCCGACGAGCTCCGCGACCGCCTGGTCGGCCACCAGGGCCGTGAGTTGCTGACCGTCCGGGTCCCCGGCGCGCCGGTCTGGCCGGAGGTGGTGGCCGCGTTCGAGCAACTGCTCCCGGCCGCGTTCGGCGACGTGTTCGCGCTCGACTTCTCGACCAGTTCCGCGGTCGACCGGATGGCCGGCCGGGTGGTGCTGATGGACGCCTGGTCGCCGTACTTCGCCTACCGCGTCGAGACGCTCTGCGGCATCCCGTCGGTCACGCTGACCGGGACGGCCGCGGACTGGCGGGTGATCCGCGCGCGGGTGGACCACCTCGCCGCGATGGACCTGGGCCTGGAGAAGTGGTGCCGCTCGCTGGCCCCGATCGCCGACCAGTTCGTCCGGGCCGCCGAGGGCGACGCGGACCGGGAGTTCTGGCAGCGGATCCTGAAGTTGCGCAGGGCGTCCGGCGGCAACACGGCGCCCGGCTGGATCGGCCGGTTCTATCCGTACCTGGGCGACGAGGACCACCCGAACCCGCTGCTGGACCGGCCGATCGACGACATGACCGAGCCCGGCATCGTGACCGACGCCGCGGCCGCCACCCTGTCCCGGGTGAAGGTGCTCTACGAGAACCTGGTCACCGGCGAGCAGACGCTGCTCGCCCTGAACGCCGGGGTGCTCGCGGTCGCCCAGGACGCCGACGGTTCCCTGCGGCCGGTCGTGGGCTGCTACCTCACCCGCGGCGGGCCCGAGCTCGACGACGTGCTGGACCGGCTGGAGCGGGAGGGCCGGATGGACGGCCCCGCGGAGCATCTGCCATGGGTCGGCGCCCCGGTGCTCGTCGCGCTCTACGGCCGTTTCGGCTCGGGCGTCCTGCTCGACGGCGCCTGGCGGCTGCAACCGTTCGGCGACATCACCGAACTCGAGGGCGACTGGTGGATCGCCCCGATCTTCGACCTGGGCGACGGCCGGTTCGTATCCGTGGTCGCCAGGTTCGGGAGCGACCGCAACTACTGGACGATCGCTTCCTGGTCCGGTCCGGAGTTGGTGGACGGCCCCGCCGGCCTCCGGGTCTACGGGCAGTCCCTGGCGGGACTGCTCGATGGGGCCCTGGACGCCGGCGGGGACATCACTCAGTTGGACAGCGGATCACTGAGTCAGTACTTGGCGATGTAGAGCCGCTGGCCGGACGGGCGGAAGCCGACCCGCTCGTAGACCCGCCACGAGTCGTCGCCGCCGGCCTCCAGCCAGGCCACGTCGACCCCGGCGCCGAACAGCCGCCCGGCGATCTCGGCGGTGATCGCGCCGCCCAGGCCGTGCCGGCGGTGGTCCGTGCCGACCGCGATGCCGCCGATCTCGCAGATCCCGTCGCTGGGCACGACCGTGCCGCCACCACCGGCGTACCTGCCGTCGGCGGTGCGGGCGCCGATGAACACGCCGCCCCTGCTACGGACGCGGCGCTGCCGTTCGACGTCGCCCGGCCCGGCCGGGTCGGGGGAGCCGAACGCCGCGTTCTGCACGGTGATCACGCCGGCGATCTCGTCGTCGGTCTCCGGCGCGAACAGCTCGAAGCCGTCCGGGACCGGCGGCGCCGCGATCGTGGTGGGCAGGCAGGTCAGGTACTCGTTCCGGGCCTCGACCGCGAAACCGGCGTCGAGCAGCAGCTTCTCCAGCTCGGGAGCGCAGCTGACGACGTACTCCAGGCGCGGCGGCCGGGCGCCGAACGCCTCGACCAGGGCGCGGACGTCGTCCGCGGTGATCTCGGTGCCGGGGATCGGCGTGGCGTAGTTGATGTGCGGACTGTCGGTCCCGTTGTCCAGGCCGAGCACGAACGGGCCGGCTTCGACGGCGTTCGGGCGGGTACGCAGGTTGGCGACAACGGCGCGCTGAATGCGCAGATCCATGGTGAAATGACCCTTTCGAGGGCTCGAGAAAGAGAGAACTGAAGCGAGGGCAGGTGTCAGCGGCTCAGGCCGCTTGGGCCGCGGGAATCACTGGCTTCACTCTTTCGAGCACTCGTGGATCGCACGCCGTCTGCGTGGATCGCCCGTGGAATCTATCAGGTCGACGGCTTCGGCGCGGCCGCCGGGCTTCGATGTCCGGAAGTGTCCACCGCCCGTACGCCGAATTGCACGTTGTCCTTGGAAATGTCGATCGTGGCCGTGCCGACCTTGCCGACGGTCACCGCGTGGGTCCAGTCGGCGGCGGTCGTCTCGCGCCAGAGGATCTCGTAGCCGGCCAGGTCGGGCTCGGTGCCGACGGTCCAGCGCAGGGTCGTCTCGTTGGTCAGCAGGGTGGTGTCGATCACGACGTTCTTCGGGGTGCCGGGGGCGTTCGCCAGGCTCCAGAGCGTGGCGGCGTTCACCCGGGCGACCCGGGCGATGTAGCCGAAGTCGCAGAACTCGACCAGGTCGCCGTACTGCACACCGTCGACGACCTGGACGTTCTGGTGCTCGTGGGCGAAGTTCTCCCGCGGCTCGGTGAAGCGGGCCGCCGGGTAGCCGCGCAGCAGGAACGACACGTGGTCGCTGCCGCGCAGGTAGCGGTCGCGGCGCCAGACGACCCGGACGTCCATGCCGGTCTGCGGGTTCGAGGCGACCTCGTCGACGAAGCGGCCGAGCTGCCGGGACGCCCCGTCGTTCTCCCCGCCGACGCTGCGCCGGGTGGCCGCCTCGGCGGCGGTCTCGGCGGTCGGCACGCCCTCGACGAAGAGCCGGACGCTGCGCGGCTCGGGCCGGCTGCCGTCGTGCGCGTCCCCGGTGCCGACGATGTCGTTGCTGAACATCGCCTGGATGTCCGCGCCGGCGTCCCGGTACCCCTGGGCCATGTGGTCGGAGCCGTAGAGTCCCTGCTCCTCGCCGGCCACGGCGGCGAACACCAGGGTCGCCTCGGGCTCGCGGGTGGCCAGGACCCGGGCCAGCTCCAGGACCACGGCGACCCCGGACGCGTCGTCGTCCGCCCCGGGCGCGTCGCTGGTGAAGTCCAGCACGTCGGTGGCCCGCGAGTCGTAGTGGCCGGTGACCACGTAGATCCGCTCCGGGGTGACGCTGCCGCGCAGGGTGGCGATCACGTTGGTGATGACCGTGGGGGTGGGCACGCGCGGGGAGACCGGCTGGGTGAACGACTGCAGCTCGACGGTCATCCGGCCGTGCGAGGCCGCGGCGTACGTCCGGAACTGTTCATTGATCCAGTCGCGGGCGGCACCGATGCCGCGGAGCGGGTCGTCCTGGGCGGAGAGCGTGTGCCGGGTCCCGAAGGCGGCCAGACGACGTACCGTCGCCTCGATCTTCTCGGGGTTGATCTCGCGCAACACGGCCCGGAGGCCGGCATCCGGCAGGCGCCGGCGCGGGCCGGCCGCCTGCGCGGCCCGCGCCGGCGCGGCCAGGGGAGCCGCGACCGCGGCGGTGAGGAGGGCGCGCCGTCTCGTCATGCCTCATACTCTGGTCCACTCTGGACGAGATGTCCACGTTCGTCAATGTCAGATGGTGCCGTGCAGGTAGCGCTGCACGGTCGGGCCGAGCCAGGCGATCGCGGCCGCCCGGTCCAGCTCGACGACCGGGGGCAGGCACAACACGAACCGGCAGAGCGCGAACCCGAGCATCTGGGTGGCGATCAGCCCGGCCCGGGTCGCGGCGGTCGTCGGGTCCGGCGCGAGGCGGGCGGCGACCGGGCCGACCTGGGCGGCGAAGATGTCCCGCATCCGCTCGGCGGCGGCCGGGTGGGTGACCCCGGAGCGCAGCAGCGCCAGCAGTTTCTCGTCGCCGGCCCAGCGGTCCAGGAAGTGTTCGACGAGGGCGGTGCCGTACTCCTCCGGGGGCACGCCGTCCAGGTCGGGCAGGCGCAGGTCGAACTCGGCGGCCGCGGCGAACAGCTTTTCCTTGTTGCCGTAGTAGCGCATCACCAGGGACGGGTCGATCCGCGCGTCGGCGGCGATGGACCGGATGGTGGCCCGCTCGAAGCCGTCGGCGGCGAACCGCTCGCGTGCGGCGGTCAGGATCGCGGCCCGGGTGGCGTCGGAGCGACGTGGTGCGGTCATCGGCCCAATGTATGCCAACAAGCGTTGACACTCGCATCGGCATGGTTCTACTGTTGTCAACAAGCGTTGGCCAACAAGTGTTGACAGGAGAGCTCATGCATACCACCGTGGCGATCGTCGGAGCCGGCCCGACCGGCCTGCTCCTCGCCGGTGACCTGGCCCGGGCCGGCGTCGAGGTGACCGTTTTCGAGCGCCGGGCGGGCGGGTCCAACCTGACCCGGGCGTTCGGCGTGCACGCCCGGACGCTCGAGGTGCTCGACGCCCGCGGCCTCGCCGACGAGCTGATCGGGACCGGTGCCAAGGTCTCCCGGCTGCGGCTCTTCGACCGGATCCGGGTGGACCTCGGCGAGCTGCCGTCCCGCTTCCCGTTCCTGCTGATCACCCCGCAGTACAACGTCGAGCGGTTGCTCGAGGAGCGGGCGATCAAGGCCGGCGCGCAGCTCGTCCGCGGTGCCGAGCTGACCGGGATCGACGGCGGCACCCTGCGGTTCGCCGACGCGGAGCCGGTCACCGCGGACTGGATCGTCGGCGCCGACGGCGTGCGCAGCGCGGTCCGCGAGGCGATCGGCCAGCCGTTCCCCGGCCACTCGGTGCTGACCTCGATCATGCTCGCCGACGTGCGCCTGGCCACCCCGCCGGAGGACGCGCTCGCGGTCAACGCGGTCGGCGACGCGTTCGCGTTCGTCGCCCCGTTCGGCGACGGCTGGCACCGGATCTTCGCGTGGGACCGTCGCCACCAGGTCGGCGACGGCGAGCCGATCACGCTCGACGAGATCCGGGACGTCACCCGGCGCGCGCTCGGCACCGACTTCGGCATCGTCGAGAGCCGCTGGATGTCGCGTTTCCACAGCGACGAGCGGCAGGTCCCGTCGTACCGGACCGGCAACGTCTTCCTGGCCGGCGACGCCGCGCACGTCCACTCCCCGGCCGGCGGCCAGGGCATGAACACCGGCATTCAGGACGCCGCGAACCTGGGCTGGAAGCTCGCCGCCGCCGTCCAGGGCTGGGCCCCGGCCGGTCTCCTCGACTCCTACCAGGCCGAACGCCACCCGGTCGGCAAACTCGTGCTGCGCAGCAGCGGCGCGCTGATCCGGATGGCGATGATCCGCTCGGCGGCGGGCCGTGGCACCCGCAACGCGGTCGGCTCCGCCCTGATGTCACTGCCGCCGGTGATGCACCGCGCGGCCGGCATCCTCTCCGGCGTCGGCATCGACTACCCGTCCGCGCCGCGCGCCGCCGACGTCCCGCTGCGCGGCGGATCCCGCCTCTACGAGACCCTTCGCCAGGGCCGACACGTTCTTCTAACCCAAGATCAAAACATTTCCGGGTACGACGTACGCCTCGAAGTCGCCACCCCGGAGCGCATCTCCCCGAAGGCGTCGCTGATCCGCCCCGACGGTTACGTCGCCTGGCAGGGCCCCGCCGCCGAAGCCCGGTCCGCCCTCACCCAGCACCTGGGCCCCAGCGCGGCCTGACCACCCCACGCACCGCCGGCCCGAGCTGCCCGCCCGCCCGAGCCGCCCGCCTGAGCTGCCCGCCCCGCGGCCCCGCCGCCCGCCTCCGGCTGGTGTCCAGGGTTGTTTCGAGCATGCCGAGGCAGCCCTGAGCGCCAGCCGGGGCCGTGACCCGCGCGCTGCTCGCGGTCCGGGCCGCAGGGCAGGGCAGCGCGGGCGGCGGCGCGGGTGGGTGGTCAGGCGTGGGCGACGGCGGTTTCCACGCCGGTTTCGTGGGGGCCGAGGAAGACCGGGTCGCGGTGGGTGGTCACGTCCCAGGCGGCCTTGACCGCGGCCGCCCACTCCCGGACCTGGCCGCGGAACCACAGCGGCTTGTACAACCGGGCCGTGTCGTCGCCGACGCCGGTGGTCTCGATGCCCATCTCGCGGCAGAGCGCCACCGCCCGGGGCACGTGGAAGGACTGGCTGACCACGATCGCCTGCCGGACCCCGAAGATCTTGTAGGCGCGGGAGCACGAGTCGTAGGTGTCGAAGCCGGCGTGGTCCATCACGATCCGCTCGGCGGGCACACCGCGGGCGACCAGGTAGTTCATCATCGCGCCGGGCTCGTCGTAGGACCACTGCGCGTGGTCGCCGGAGACCAGGATCGCCTTGACCTTGCCGGTCTGGTAGAGGTCGCGGGCCAGGTCCAGCCGCGCGGCCAGGAACGCGGACGGCACCCCGCCCGGGTCCACCTGCGCGCCGAGGACCAGGGCGACCGGCGCGTCGGGCACGTCCGCCACCGAGTAGATCTGGCCGGACGACTCCCGGAGCACCCACAGGTTGCTGGCCGCGACCGTGACGATGCCGAGGACGACGCCGAGGCCGCCGGCGACGATCAGGCGGCGGAGCAGGCGGGACCCGCGGAGCCGGGCGAGCGAGATCTTTGGCACGCGGCCCACTCTGGCAGACCTCGGCAAAGCCGGACCTCCCGGATCCGTGCCGACCGGGGCAGGGCAGCATGGGCGGGTGTCTGCACAAGATCTGTTCGTCCGGTGGGCGGCGGCGGCCGAGGGCGCCCGCGTCTGGCACCGGCCGGACGCGACCGTGGTGGCCTGCGCGGATCTGGCGCACTGGGACCGGCTGGTGCTGAGCGGCGACCCGGACGCGCTGGCCGGCCTGCTCCGGGAGCTGATGCCGGCGGTCGGCCCGACGTTCCGGCCGTTCGGGCCGGAGGACCTGGTCGCCGCGGTGGTGGCCCGCCTGCCGGAGCTGGAGGTGAGCGCCCATTTTGCCTGGATGGAGGCGACCGAGCCGGTCGGTGGGGGACAGGACGGGCCGTATTGGCTGGGGGAGCGCGAGTGGCCCGAGGTCTCGGCGCTGCTCGAGGAGTCGTTTCCGGACTCCTACGCCCGGCCGGGGGCGCCCGGCGTGCGCCGCTGGGCCGGCCTCCGGGACGTCGACGGGCGCCTGATCGCGGTGGCCGCCGACGCCTGGTCGACCGACGAGATCGGCTTCCTGGCCGGGGTGACCACCCGGCCGGACGCGCGCGGGCGGGGCCTGGCGGCGACCCTGTGCGCGTTCGCCGCCGACGAGCTGCTGGCCGGCCGCGAGCGGGTGGCCCTGCTGGCGGACTACTCGAACACGGCGGCCGTGGCGACGTACCGCAAATTGGGTTTTGCGATTCGCCGAGTGGCCGCAGCCCGCCAGAAATAACCGGACCAGGGCCGAGATGGGCCCTGGTCCGGTAAGAACTAGCTGATCCGGAACTTCGCCGACTGCAGCGCGGACAGGCGCGAGTTGGGGCCGACGAGCAGTTCGAAGTCGCCGGCCTCGACGACGCGGTGGCCGTCCGCGGTGACCAGCGTGCAGTCCGCGGCCGGGATCTCGATCTCCACCGTCACGCTCTCGCCCGGCGGCACGGTCACCTGCCGGTAGCCCTTCAGCTCCCGGTGTGCCCAGGTCACGCTCGTGACCAGGTCGCTCACGTAGGCCTGCACGGTCTCCAGCGCCGGCCGCGTCCCGGTGTTCGACAGCCGCACGGTCGCCCGGACGATCCCGTCGGCCGGCACGTCCGGCTCGCCGATGGCCAGCCCGTCGTAGACCACCGTGGTGTAGCTGAGCCCCTCGCCGAACGCGAACAGCGGGTCCTGGGTCAGGTCCGCGTACCGCGTGCCGTGCTGGCCGCGCAGCTGGTTGTAGTAGACCGGCTGCTGCCCGGCGTGCCGCGCGGCGGAGATCGGCAGGCGGCCGCTCGGCTCGATGAAGCCGAGCAGCAGCTCGGCGAGCGCCTGGCCGCCGCGCATGCCGGGGTTGAACGCCTGGATGATCGCGGCCGCGCCGAGCGCCGACGGCGGCAGGGACAGCGGCTTGGAGTTGACCAGCACCACGATCGTCGGCGTGCCGGTGGCGGCGACCGCGTCGAGCAGCGCGATCTGCCCGCCGAGCAGCTCCAGGGTGGCGGTCGAGCAGCCCTCGCCGGTCAGGTTGACGGTGTCGCCGACGACCACGACCGCGTAGTCGGAGTCCGCCGCGAGCCGGGCCGCCGCCGCGATCCGCGCCGGGTCGACCGGGGCGGACTCGGAGATGTGCGGGCGGGGCTGGCCGTCCGGGAACGTGTCGCCCTCCGGGTCCGGCACCAGGCGCTCGATGTCGGCGCCGCGCTCGTGGACGACCTCCCAGCCGGCCGGCACGGTCGCCCGGATGCCCTCCAGCACAGTGGTGGTCAGCTCGCGCGGGTGCCCGTCCGGCATCCAGCCGACCTGGCCGGAGTTGCCGGCCCAGTCGCCGAGCTGCGCGGAGACGTCGTCGGCGTTCGGCCCGAGCACCGCGATCCGGCGGCCGGCGACCGCGGCGTCGAGCGGCAGGGTGCCGTCGTTGCTCAGCAGCACCAGCGAGCGGCGGGCCACCTCGAGGTTGAGCTCGGTGTGCTCGGCGCAGCCGATGACCTCGCGCTGCCGTGCGGCGTCCGGCGTCCGTGGGTTCTCGAAAAGGCCCAATTCAAACTTCAACCGCAGAATTCGCCGTACGGCGGAATCGATGTCCGCCTCGGTCAGGAGGCCCCGTTCGATCGCCTCCTGCGCCCCGTCGAAGAAGCCCGGGGTCGTCATGATCAGGTCGTTCCCGGCCTTGACGGCCACCGCGGCGGCCTCCGCGTAGTCGGCGCAGACCTTCTGTTCCCAGACCATCCGGCCGACGTTGTCCCAGTCGGTGACGAGCGTGCCGGTGAAGCCCCACTCGCCCTTGAGGACCTCGTTGAGCAGCCACTTGTTCGCGGTGATCGGCACGCCGTCCATCGACTGGTAGCCGAGCATGAAGACCTGGCAGCCCTCCTTGGCGGCCCGCTCGAACGGCGGCAGGAACCAGGACCGCAACTTTCGGCGGCTGATGTCGGCCTCGCTGGCGTCGCGCCCGCCCACCGTCTCGGAGTAGCCGGCGAAGTGCTTGGCGGTGGCCAGGATGCCGGTCGGGTCGGTCAGACCGTCGCCCTGGTAGCCCCGGATCATGGCCGCGCCCAGGTCGCTGATCAGCAGCGGGTCCTCGCCGAAGGTCTCGTCGACCCGGCCCCAGCGCAGATCCCGGGTGATGCACAGCACAGGTGAGAAGGTCTGGTGGATGCCGGTCGCCGACACCTCGACCGCGGTCGCCCGGGCGACGCGTTCCAGCAGGTCAGGGTCCCAGGAGGCGGCCATGCCGAGCTGGGTTGGGAAAATCGTGGCACCCGGCCAGAACGAGTGCCCGTGGATGCAGTCTTCCGCGGTGAGGAGCGGAATTTTCAGTCGCGTACGGCCCAGTAGCTCACTCGCCTCGATCAACTTCGCCGGCGAGGTGTGCAGGATGGATCCGGCCAGTTTGTCCTGAATGATCTCAGCCAGGTCCTGCCGGGCGTCCAACTGCAGCATCTGCCCCACCTTCTCGGGCAGCGTCATGCGCCTGAGCAGGTCGTCGACGCGCGATTCCACGTCGAGAGCGGGGTCGAGATAGGGGAAGTCTGCGGGCATGCCAGCCTCCGGTCGTCATGACCGCGAAGCACGGTCTCCCAAACACGAACGTCACGGAGTCTTCCAGTCCGGAACCGGTTCCGGCACCCCGCCCCGGTTCCGGAACTTTTAGATCCCCCGGACGGTCGGCTGACGATACGGGAAACATCCGGAAACCGGGGTGAACCGGAGCGGCGGATCGGCGGAGATCCGGGTAGGGTCGCCAGAGGATCGTACGGATCGGAGTACTTCGATCACTCTACGTGATCATCCGACACCGCGAGGGGACACATGAGCTCGATCGAACGGGTGCTGACCAGCACCGCCGAGGCCATCGAACACATCGAGGGCATCTGCTTCAAGACCGGCCCACCCCGATGGATCGGGGCCGAGTTGGAATGGACCACCCATCGCACCGGCGACCCGACCGCGTACCTGCGGCCCGAGGAGCTGAGAGCCGCACTCGGCGGGCACGCGCCCGCCAGCCTCGGCAACCCGGACCCACGACCGCTGCCCGCCGGTGGCACGGTCACCGCCGAGCCCGGCGGTCAGGTCGAGATCTCCTCCGCTCCGGCGGAATCACTGGCCGGCCTGCACGCCGCCGTCACCGCCGATCACGCCTACCTCGCCGAGCTGCTCGGCCGGAGCGGGATCGAGCTGGGGGACCGCGGCATCGACCCGCACCGGGCGCCCCGCCGCATCCTCGACACCCCGCGCTACACCGCCATGGAGCACGCCTTCGACCGGAGCGGGCGGACCATGATGGGCAGCACCGCCGGCCTGCAGGTCTGCCTGGACGCCGGCGAGCCGGAGTCGGTCGCCACCCGCTGGGCGGCGCTGCACGAGATCGGCCCGGCGCTGCTGGCCCTGTTCGCGAACTCGCGCCGGCACGCCGGCCGGGACACCGGCTGGGCCTCCGCCCGGATGGCCGCCTGGTACGGCATCGACCCCCGCCGCACCGCCCCGGCGCTCAACGGCGGTGGCGACCCGGCGAAGGGCTGGGCCGGGTACGCGCTGGACGCCCCGCTGCTCTGCGTCCGCCGCGACGGCGACGACTGGGCCGCGCCGCCCGGCCTCACCTTCGCGGAGTGGATCGCCGACCCCGGCCCGATCGGCCGGCCGCCGACCGTGGCCGACCTCGACTACCACCTCAACACGCTGTTCCCGCCGGTCCGGCCGCGCGGCTACCTCGAGGTGCGGTACCTGGACACCCAGCCGGGCGAGGAGTGGATCGCCCCGGTCGCGGTGGTCGCCGCGCTGCTGGCCGACGACGCGATCACCGCGCAGGCCCGGCGGATCGCCGCCCCGGCCGCGGACCGCTGGGAGGCGGCCGCCCGCGACGGGCTCGGCGACCCGGTGATCCGGGCCGCGGCGGCCGGGCTGACCGAGCTGGCCTGCCGGAACTTCGACCGGACGGGGCTGGCCGACTCCGTACGGGAAACCGTTTTCGCCGGGATCTCCCGGCGGCTGCCGACGCCGCCCCGCGTGGAAGGAACCCCCCGATGACCTCCGACAAGAACCTGATCGCGGCGGAGCTCGAGCGGAGCCGGGCGCGCACCGCCCTGCTCACCGACGCGGTCGACGAGGACGACCTGATCCGGCAGCACTCCCCGCTGATGTCGCCGCTGGTCTGGGACCTGGCCCACGTCGGCAGCCAGGAGGAGCTCTGGCTGGTCCGGGACGTCGGCGGCCGGGAGCCGCTCCGGCCGGACATCGACCACCTCTACGACGCGTTCAAGCACGCCCGCAGCGACCGGCCGGCGCTGCCGCTGCTCGACCCGGCCCAGGCGCGCAAATATCTCGCGCAGGTCCGGGACAAGGCGCTGGACGTGCTGGACCAGGTGCGGCTGGACGAGCGGCCGCTGGTCAACGGCGGTTTCGCGTTCGGGATGATCGTGCAGCACGAGCAGCAGCACGACGAGACGATGCTCGCCACCCACCAGTTGCGCACCGGCGCGCCGGTGCTCTCCGCGCCGCCTCCGCCGCCGGGCAACCGGCGGATCCGCGGTGAGGTGCTGATCCCGGGCGGGCCGTTCACGATGGGCACCGACACCGACCCGTGGGCCCTGGACAACGAGCGGCCCGCGCACGCGGTCGACGTGCCGGCGTTCCTGATCGACGTGGCACCGGTGACCAACGCCGCCTACGCGGCCTTCATCGACGCCGGGGGCTACGACGATCCCCGCTGGTGGTCGCCGAAGGGCTGGGCGCACCGGAACGCGGCCGGGCTGACCGCGCCGATGCACTGGTTCGCCGACGGCGGGGCCTGGCACTACCGGCGGTTCGGGCGGGTCGACCCGATCCGCTCCGACGAGCCGGTCGTGCACGTCAGCTACTTCGAGGCCGAGGCGTACGCGGCCTGGGCCGGCAAGCGCCTGCCCACCGAGGCCGAGTGGGAGAAGGCGGCCCGCTGGGACCCGGAGACCGGCCGCTCCCGGCGCTACCCGTGGGGCGACGACCCGCCCGGCCCGGAGCACGCCAACCTGGGACAGCGGCACCTGTCCCCGGCGCCGGTCGGGGCGTACCCGGCGGGCGCGTCGCCGCTCGGCGTGCACCAGCTGATCGGCGACGTCTGGGAGTGGACCTCCAGCGACTGGTACGGCTACCCGGGGTTCCGGGTGTTCCCGTACGCGGAGTACTCCGAGGTCTTCTTCGGCGGCGACTACAAGGTGCTGCGCGGCGGCTCGTTCGGCACCGACCCGGCCGCCGTCCGCGGGACGTTCCGCAACTGGGACCACCCGATCCGGCGGCAGATCTTCAGCGGCTTCCGCTGCGTCCGGGAGCTCGTCTGATGTGCCGCCACCTGGCCTATCTGGGCCCGCCCGTGCCGCTGGCGGCGCTGCTGTTCGAGCCGGCGCACGGGCTGGCCCACCAGGCCTGGGCGCCGCGGGACATGCGCGGCGGCGGGACGATCAACGCGGACGGCTTCGGCGTCGGGTGGTATGCGGCCGACGCTGATCAGCCGATCCGGTATCGGAGCGCGATGCCGCTCTGGACCGACGCCGCCCTGCCCGGGATCGCGGCCGTCACCTCCTCGACGGCGATCCTGGCCGCGGTCCGATCGGCCACCGTCGGGATGCCGGTGATCGAGACGGCGGCCGCGCCCTTTCGCCACGATCGCTGGCTGTTCAGTCACAACGGGGTGGTGCGGGGCTACCCGGGCGCGCTGGCCGGGCCGGCCGCCGAGCTGCCGGTCGAGGATCTGCTGACCCTGGAGGCGCCGACCGATTCGGCGGCACTGTTCGCGCTTTTCCGGCATCGGTTGCGGGCGGGCAAGACCGCTGAGGACGCGGTCGCCTCGCTGATCTCCGACATCTCCGAGATATCGCCCGACTCGCGGCTCAACCTGCTCCTCACCGACGGCGAGCGGATCATCGCCAGCACCGTCGGTCACGCGCTCTCGATCAGGGTGCTGACCGATTCCGTACTGGTCGCCTCCGAGCCTCTGGACGACCACCCGGGGTGGCGGGCGGTGCCCGACCGGAGCCTGCTGACCGCCACCGTGTCCGATCTGACCATGGGAGATCTATGACCTCGCTGGAGAAGCACCTCGACGAGCGTGACCTGGCCCGATCCCTGCGCGCGGACGTGCGCGAGGGGTTGTCGGCCACCCCGAGACGGCTGCCCCCGAAGTGGTTCTACGACGCCCGCGGCAGCCGGCTCTTCGAGGACATCACCCGGCTGCCGGAGTACTACCCGACCCGCACCGAGCGCGCCATCCTGACCGAACACGCCCCGGAGATCGCCCGGCTCACCGAGGCGAAGACGCTGGTCGAGCTCGGCTCCGGCTCGTCGGAGAAGACCCGGCTGCTGCTCGACGCGATGCTCGGCCGGGGCACGCTCGGCTCCTTCGTCCCGCTCGACGTGTCCGAATCCGCCCTGGTCGAGGCGGTCGACGCGCTCGGCCTCGCCTACCCCGGGCTGAGCATCACCGGCGTGGTCGGCGACATGACCCGCCACCTGCGGCATCTGCCCGACGGGGACAACCGGGTGGTGGCCTTCCTGGGCGGCACGATCGGGAACCTGGTGCCGGCCGAGCGGGCCGCGTTCCTCGGCGAGCTGCGGGCCGCGCTGCACCCGGGGGAGTGGCTGCTGCTCGGGGCCGACCTGGTGAAGGACCCGGGGACGCTGGTGCCGGCCTACGACGACGCGGCCGGGGTCACCGCCGAGTTCAACCGGAACGTGCTGCACGTGATCAACCGGGAGCTGCGGGCCGATTTTGATCCGCTGGCCTTCGAGCACGTGGCGGTCTGGGACCCGGAGCGCGAATGGATCGAGATGCGGTTGCGGTCGGTGCGGGCTCAGGCCGTACGCATCAATGATCTTGATCTGGATCTGGAATTCGCCGAAGGCGAGGAGATCCGGACCGAGATCTCCGCGAAATTCCGCCGGGCGGGCCTGGCCGCGGAACTCGCCGCGTCGGGCTTCGCCCTCCGGCACTGGTGGTCCGACCCGCGGGATTGGTTCAGCCTGACGCTGGCCCAGGCCGACCCGATCTGAGGGGTACGGCGGGGAGCCGCCCACCGCGGGCCGGCTCCCCGCCGGATCCGGTCATTCCGGGCTGTTGTCGATGCTGGGGACGGCGATGCCGGCGGCCTCGAGGGCGTCGAGCCGATTCTCCGCGGCGATCTTCTCCTGCTCGGCGAGGCTCGCGTACTCCGCCAGCACGGACGGGTCGTCGGCGTCCACGAC
Source organism: Actinoplanes sp. L3-i22 (assembly GCF_019704555.1). NCBI lineage: Bacteria > Bacillati > Actinomycetota > Actinomycetes > Micromonosporales > Micromonosporaceae > Actinoplanes > Actinoplanes sp. L3-i22. Next base: position 9,710,782 of record NZ_AP024745.1, on the reverse strand, counting down.
CCGGTCGAAGAACCGCTGGGTGGCGCGCACCGCTTCGGCGTAGGCGAGGGCGGCCGTCCGCAGCGCGGTGAGGGTGTTGTCGGTCATGCGTCCGGCTTACCCGCTCCGGCCGCCGGATGGGGGATCGTCAGGGGGTGACATGCCTCGCATCATCCGTGATGGGATGGGGAGTATGAGGTTCGACGCGCCCCGGCGACCCGGCTGGCGGGACCTCCGTGCCGAGCTCCGGCGCGGGCTCGCCGAGGGACGGCTGCCGGTGCTCGGGGTGCCGGGCGCCGTGGGCGGCCGGTTCAGCAGCTGGGAGACCTCGGACGATCTGCTGGTCACGGTCGCCGTCGAGTACGGCGAGCCGGACGCGTCGTGGATGAGTGTCGAGACCGCCCGCTGGGCCGGGACGATCCGGTCGACGCCGGACCTGCGCGAGACGCTCCGTCATCACCTGCGGGGCGCCGGGGTGCGGTTCGCCGACGTCGCCTGGGGCGAGTCGCGGGCGACGCTCGTCGTGGACGGGCGGGAGCTGACCGCGCGCGTGCTGCACGCCGGCGAGGACTGGTGGGCGGCCTGGGCGGCGTTCGACGGCGGGGCGTTCGGCGAGCTCGAGGTGGTCGTGGTCGGGTACCGGAAAGCCTTTGAACCGCGCCTCGCCGGCCTGCCGGACGCCGTCGTCGCGGAGATGCTGGACGCACCACTGATGCCGCAGCGATGGCCGCAGGCCGAGCTGTCCCGGGAGCCGGTCGATCCCGGCGGCGAACCGCATCGCCGGCTGGTGCACATGGTCCTGCTCAGCGCCCGTGAGCAGCTCGTCTGGCTGGACGAGGGCGGCCCGGCGCCGCGCCGGCCGGCGTCCTGGCCGGCCGTCTGGCGGTCCGCGATCCAGCGTCAGGCCGAGCTGTCCGGCCAGTCCGAGGAGGCCGCCGAGGAGGCCGTGCAGAGCCTGTTGACGCAGCTCACCAGCCTGCAGTCGGGCGCCTCCTGGTTCCGGGAGGACGACCGGCTGCGGGAGCGGGCGATCAGCGAGACGCTGCTGTTCGCGACCGGGTTGTCGGTGGAGGTGCCCAGCCGGGCGGCGCAGGAGGCCTGGCGGGAACGGGAGGGGACCCGGCAGGCGGCGCCGCGTCCGATGGCCGAGGCGGTCATGCGGGCCGGGGAGCACTGGCTCGCCCTGTGGAGTGAGTGGGCGCAGCGCGCGCGCTGAAGGTCCGCGCGGGGCTTAAATCAGTATTTATCCGGTGCGACGCGCGTTCAGGCGCGATCGTGACTCCGGGCACGCCATGGTTGCCGCCGGCAATGTGAGTTGATACGGTTCTTTGCATAGTCATGCGGAGGAAGGTTTTCTTATGGGAGTCCGGGTCGCAGTCGCCGGAGCAAGTGGGTATGCGGGCGGCGAGCTGCTGCGCCTGCTCGCCGGGCACCCCGAGTTCGACCTGATCGCGGCGACCGCGCACAGTCAGGCCGGCCAGCACGTGACGTCCGTCCATCCGCAACTGACCGGGCTGGACCTGACGCTCGGCACCACCGACGCCGCCACGCTGGGCGACGCTGACCTGGTCTTTCTCGCGCTGCCGCACGGGCAGTCGGGGGCCGTCGCCGCGCAGCTGCCGGCCGGGGTCAAGGTGGTCGACCTGGGCGCCGACTTCCGGCTGGCGAGCGCCGAGCAGTGGACCCGGTATTACGGTGGCGGCCACGCCGGCACCTGGACCTACGGGCTGCCCGAGCTGCCCGGCGCCCGGCCCGCGATCCAGGTCTCCGACCGGGTGGCGAACACGGGTTGTTATGCGGCCACGATCATCATCGCGCTGGCTCCGCTGATCGCCTCCGGCGTCGCCGACCCGGCGGACGTCGTGGTGGTGGCCAGCTCCGGCACCTCCGGCGCCGGCCGCAACGCCAAGGTGAACCTGCTGGCCAGCGAGATCATGGGCGACCTGTCGCCGTACAAGGTGGGTCAGCACCAGCACGTCGCCGAGATCAAGCAGGCCACCGGGGCCGCGTCGCTGTCGATGACGCCGATCCTGGCGCCGATGCCGCGCGGCATCCTGGCGACGATCACGGCGAAGCGGCGCAACGGCGGTGACCCGCGCGAGGCGCTCCAGGCGGCCTACGCGGACGAGCCGTTCATCCATGTCCTGCCCGAGGGCCAGTGGCCGCACACCGCGGCCACCTCCGGTTCCAACTCGTGCCACCTGCAGGCCACGGTCGATGTGGACTCGGGCCGGATCATCGTCGTCAGCGCCCTCGACAACCTGGGCAAGGGCGCCGCCGGCCAGGCGGTGCAGAACGCCAACATCATGTTCGGCCTGCCGGAGACGACCGGCCTCAGCGTCTACGGAGTCGCACCGTGACCGTCACCCACCCCAAGGGCTTCAAGGCTTCCGGCGTCGCCGCCGGGCTCAAGGCCAGCGGAAACCCCGATGTCGCCCTGGTCGTCAACGACGGCCCCGACTACACCGCCGCCGCCGTCTTCACCGGCAACCGGGTCAAGGCCGCGCCGGTGCTCTGGAGCCAGCAGGTGCTCAAGGGCGGCGTGGTCCGCGCGGTCGTGCTGAACTCCGGCGGGGCCAACGCCTGCACCGGCTCGCAGGGCTTCCGGGACACGCACAGCACCGCCGAGCACACCGCCTCGGTGCTCCGCTCGACCAAGAAGCTGATGATCGGCCCCGGTGACATCGCGGTCTGCTCCACCGGCCTGATCGGTGAGCTGCTCCCGATGGGCAAGCTGCTCCCGGGGGTGAACGCCGCGGTCAAGGCGCTCGCCGCGGACGGTGGGCCGAGGGCCGCCGAGGCGATCATGACCACCGACACGGTGGCCAAGAACGCGGTCGCCCAGCGCGAGGGCTGGTCGGTCGGCGGCATCGCGAAGGGCGCCGGCATGCTCGCCCCGGCCCTGGCCACCATGCTCGTGGTGATCACCACGGACGCCTCGGCGGACAACGAGACGCTGGACGCGGCGTTGCGCGCGGCCACCCGGGTCACCTTCGACCGGATCGACGCCGACGGCTGCATGTCGACCAACGACACCGTGCTGCTGATGGCCAGCGGCGCCTCGGACCGGCAGCCGACGCTCGCCGAGCTGACCGCCGCGGTCACCGAGGTCTGCCACGACCTGGCCCAGCAGCTGATCGCCGACGCCGAGGGCGCCACCAAGCACATCGCGATCGAGGTGGCCGGCGCGGCCAGCGAGGCCGACGCCGTCCAGGTGGGCCGCACGGTCGCCGGGAACAACCTGGTCAAGACCGCGTTCTTCGGCAACGACCCGAACTGGGGGCGGATCCTGGCCGCGGTCGGCACCACCACGGCCGCCTTCGAGCCGGACCGGATCGACGTGGCGATCAACGGTGTGTGGGTGTGCAAGAACGGCGCCGCCGCGGAGGACCGGGCGAAGGTCGATCTCTCGCAGCGAGACGTGCGGGTGACGATCAACCTGCGCGAGGGCGAGATGAGCGCGACCATCTGGACCACCGACCTGTCCCATGCCTACGTCCACGAGAATTCGGCATACTCCTCGTGAAAGCGCATAAAAAGGCGGAAATCCTGATCGAGGCGCTTCCGTGGCTGGAGCGCTTCCACGGCGCCACGATCGTGATCAAGTTCGGCGGCAACGCCATGATCGACGCGACGCTCCAGGAGGCGTTCGCCGCCGACATGGTCTTCCTGCGGCACGTCGGGATCAAGCCGGTGGTCGTGCACGGTGGCGGACCGCAGATCAGCCGGATGCTCAAGCGCGTCGGCATCGAGTCGGAGTTCCGCGGCGGCCTGCGGGTCACCACCCCGGAGACGATGGAGATCGTCCGGATGGTGCTGACCGGCCAGGTCGGTCGCGAGCTGGTCGGCCTGATCAACCAGCACGGCCCGCACGCGGTCGGCCTCTCCGGGGAGGACGCCCGGCTGTTCACCGCGGTCCGGCGCGGCGCCACGATCGACGGCGCGGAGGTCGACATCGGCCTGGTCGGCGACGTCGACCGGGTGGACACGTCGGCGGTCGACGACCTGATCGCGGCCGGCCGGATCCCGGTGATCGCCTCGGTCGCCCCGGACGCCGACGGCGTGACGCACAACGTGAACGCGGACACCGCCGCCTCGGCGCTCGCGGTCGCGCTCGGCGCCCGCAAGCTGGTCGTGCTGACCGACGTCCCCGGCCTCTACACGAACTGGCCGGACACCTCGTCGCTGACCCGCGAGATCGACGCGGACGCGCTGGCGAAGCTGCTGCCGTCCCTGGAGTCCGGGATGGTGCCCAAGATGGAGGCGTGCCTGCGCGCGGTGCGCGGCGGGGTCCCGTCGGCGCACGTCGTCGACGGCCGGGTCGCCCACTCGACGTTGCTCGAGGTCTTCACGGAAGAAGGAATCGGAACGATGGTGGTCCCGTCATGAGCACGCTTTCCGAGCGCTGGTCGCAGAGCATGATGAACAACTACGGCACGCCGGCGATCGGCCTGGTCAAGGGCGAGGGCGCGGTGCTCACGGCGGAGGACGGCAAGCAGTACGTCGACTTCCTCGGCGGCATCGCGGTCAACGCCCTCGGCCACGCCCACCCGGCCGTGGTCGCCGCCGTCACCACCCAGATCCAGCAGTTGGGCCACGTCTCCAACTTCTTCGTCTCCGAGCCGTCGATCGCCCTGGCCGAGCTGCTGCTCGCGCTCGCCGGGCGGCCCGGCCGGGTGCTCTTCTGCAACTCCGGCGCGGAGGCCAACGAGGCCGCCTTCAAGATCTCCCGGCTCACCGGGCGCACCCACGTGGTCGCCACCGAGGGCGCCTTCCACGGCCGGACCATGGGGGCGCTGGCGCTGACCGGCCAACCCGCGAAGCAGGATCCCTTCCGGCCGTTGCCCGGGGACGTCACGCACGTCGAGTTCGGTGACGTCGAGGCGCTGCGGAACGCCGTGACAGGTGAGACCGCGATGGTGATCCTGGAGCCGATCCAGGGCGAGAACGGTGTCGTGGTGCCGCCGCCCGGATATCTGGCCGCCGCACGCGAGATAACCGAAAAGTCGGGCGCGCTGCTCGTCCTCGACGAGATCCAGACCGGCATCGGACGCACCGGGCACTGGTTCCACCACCAGAGCGAGGGCGTCGAGCCGGACATCGTGACCCTGGCCAAGGGCCTCGGCGGCGGCCTGCCGCTGGGCGCCTGCATCGCCTTCGGCCGGGCCGCCGAGCTGCTGCGGCCGGGCATGCACGGCAGCACGTTCGCCGGCAACCCGGTGTCCTGCGCGGCCGGTCTCGCGGTCGTCCGGACGATCGCCGGCGAGGGCCTGCTCGACCACGTCAAGCGGGTCGGCGAGCAGCTCCGCCGGGGGATCGAGGGCCTGAACCACCCGTTCGTCAAGCACGTCCGCGGCGCCGGCCTGCTCCTCGGCATCGTGCTGAACCAGGAGAACGCCGCCGAGATCGCGGCTCAGCTGCGCGACGCGGGCTTCCTGGTCAACGCCGCGAAACCGGACGTGATCCGGATCGCCCCGCCCCTGATCATCTCCGCCGATCAGGCCGACGCCCTGATCGCAGCCCTGGACGGTATCCGGTGACCCTGCGCCACTTCCTCCGCGACGACGACCTGACCCCGCAGGAGCAGTCCGACGTCCTCGACCTGGCCGCCGAGATGAAGGCGAACCGGTTCGGCTTCACGCCGCTGGCCGGCCCGCGCTCGGTCGCGGTCTTCTTCGACAAGGCCAGCCTGCGCACCCGGCTGTCGTTCGAGGCCGGCATCGCCGAGCTGGGCGGCCAGCCGATCATCGTGGACACCCAGAACACCCACTTCGGCCGCGGCGAGAGCCTGGCCGACGCCGGGCGGGTCGTCTCCCGGTACGTCAGCGCCATGGTCTACCGCACCTACGAGGACGAGCGGCTCGCCGAGCTGGCCTCCGGCGTGGACGTGCCGGTGATCAACGCGCTCTCCGACGGCTATCACCCCTGCCAGCTGCTCGCCGACCTGCTGACCGTCCGGGAGAGATTCGGAAAGACCAAGGGCAGGATCCTTGCGTACGTCGGTGACGCCGCCAACAACATGGCGCACTCCTACCTGCTGGCCGGCGCGACCGCCGGAATGCACGTGCGGGTGTCCGGTCCCTCCGGGTTCGACCCGGACCCGGCCGTGGTCGGCCGGGCCGCCGAGATCGCGGCGTGGACCGGCGGCTCGGTCGAGCTGCTGCGCGACCCGCGGGAGGCCGCCGACGGCGCGCACGTGATCGCCACCGACACCTGGACGTCGATGGGGCAGGAGGGGGACGGGAAGGACCGGCTCACCCCGTTCCGGCCGTACCAGATCAACGGCGCGCTGCTGGACGTCGCGTCGCCGGACGCGATCGTGCTGCACTGCCTGCCCGCGCACCGCGGCGAGGAGATCACCGACGAGGTGATGGACGGCCCGCAGAGCGCCGTCTTCGACGAGGCCGAGAACCGCCTGCACGCCCAGAAGGCCCTGCTGGCCTGGTTGCTGGCGGTAAAAGAGAAGTGAGTTCGCCGGTTACCCGCGCGGGGCGGCACGCCCGGATCGTCGAGCTGATCCGGAGCCGCACCGTGCACTCGCAGACCGAGCTGGCCGACCTGCTCGCCGCCGAGGGCGTGCAGGTCACCCAGGCCACGCTCTCCCGCGACCTGGAGGAGCTGAACGCGGTCAAGGTCAGCGGCGCCTACCTGATCCCGGAGGACGGCAAGCGCCCGTTGCGCGAGACCACCGGCCAGGGTCCGGCCCGGCTGATCCGGCTGCTCAAGGAGCTGCTCACCGGCGTCGACTCGAGCGGCAACATCGCGGTCCTGCGCACCCCGCCCGGAGCGGCCCAGTTCCTGGCCAGCGCGCTCGACCGGTCCGGGCTCTCGGACGTGGTCGGGACCATCGCCGGCGACGACACGATCCTGGTCGTGGCCCGGGACAACGGGCCCGAGTCGGGCGCCGCCCTGGCCGCCAAGCTCGACACCTGGAGTCGGGCGGACACCAACATCCTGGAGGACCGATGACCATCTTCCCGCCCTCGGTGGAGAGCCGGTTCCCGGACTTCGCCGACCACACCGGCAAGCTGGCCGGGCTCGGCGTGGAGTTCTTCCTCGCCTCCAACGAGACGGTCCGCCCGCACCTGAACGAGACGCCGTACGGCCACAAGCTGAACTGGCTGGACTTCACCGCCACCACCGAGGCCGACTGGTCGTGCCGGGAGTTCCTGAACCTGTTCAACGTGATCAACGGCATCGCGTTCGGCGACCGGGGCATCCCGATGCCGCAGTGGGTGATGGTCGACCTGATCCTGATGCCGGCCGCCGCGCTGATCGCCAGCCTGCCGCAGGACGAGTTCGCGGCGATGGTGGAGCGGTCCACGTTCCGCTTCGACACCGACGTCAAGCAGCTGCTGCGCAAGGTCCAGGACGACATGCGGGCCAGCGGGTACACCGGGCCGGTCCCGGTCGGCGGCTACTGCGCCGCCCCGTCGGCCGAGCCGGGCCGCTGGGTCGGCTGGTCGCTCTGGTCGCTGATGCCGGCGGTCGGGCTGGGCAAGGCCGCCAAGGCGCTCGCCCTGTCCGCGTACCGGGCGCAGAAGCTCGACGGCGTCACCCAGTACGACAACAGCGCCCTCAAGGTGCACACCGAGTTCGGCGCGCTGAAGGTGCTGGTCGCGACCGTGCCGTTCCACACCTCGCCCGGCTCGTTCGTCTACCAGTCCGACCTGACGCTCCCGGCCGGTTTCCTGAACCCGGAGCCGACGTTCCTGCTCGACCCGTTCGACTACGACCGCCAGCAGGCGATGCAGCGGGCGATCGAGGCCGGCCGGAGCGAGTTCCACGTCCTGCCGCCCGGTCACGTCGTCCGGGACGGGAAGACGTACGTGCCGATTCTCGAGAAGGAACTGTCCCGATGACCAAGCGCAAGATCGTTCTCGCCTTCTCCGGTGGGTTGGACACCTCGTACGCCCTCGTGGACTTCCGCGAGAAGGGCTGGGACGTGGTGACCGCCAACATCGACACCGGCGGCCTGCACAGCGGCGAGGCGGAGACCGTCGCGGCCCGCGCCGCCGAGCTGGGCGCGCTCGAGCACCACGTGGTCGACGCGCGCGCCGAGCTGTACGACCGCGTCGTCACCTACGCGATCAAGGCGAACTACCTGCGCAACGGCGCCTACCCGTCGTGCGTCGGCGCGGAACGCCTGATCCAGGCGGAGAAGGTCGTCGAGGTCGCGCTGCGGGTCGGCGCGGACGGGATCGCGCACGGCTCGACCGGCGCCGGCGCCGACCACGTCCGCTACGACGCGGTGATCCGCGCGCTCGCCCCGCACCTGGAGATCATCACCCCGGTCCGGGACGAGCGCCTGGTCCGCGAGGAGGAGGCGGAGTTCCTGCGTGCCCGGGGCTTCGCGGTCAGCGAGAAGGTCAAGAAGTACTCGATCAACGAGGGGCTGATCGGGACCTCGATCGGCGGCGAGGAGACGTACGGGAGCTGGGATTATCTTCCCGAGGACGCCTGGACGTACACGAAGTCGATCGCCGACGCCCCGGACCGCGGCGTCGAGCTGCAGCTGACGTTCGAGAAGGGGCAGGTCATCGCGGCGACGCTGGACGGCGGCGAGCCCCTCGTGCCGGCCGACGCCCCGAACTACGGGATCCTCTCCGCGCTCAACGTCCTCGGCGGCGAGCACGGCGTGGGCCGCGGCATCCACATGGGCTCCACGATGGTCGGCAACCTGGCCCGGGTCGGCTTCGAGGCGCCCGGCATGCTGATCCTCATCGCGGCCCACCGCGAGCTGGAGAAGCTCGTGCTGTCGAACCGCCAGCAGGCGACCAAGGCGACGCTCGGGAACACCTACGGCGACCTGCTCCACGAGGCCGTCTACTTCGACCCGATCATGGACGACTTCCGGGCGTTCCTGGATTCCAGCCAGACCCGGGTCTCCGGGACCGTGCGGGTCCGGCTGCACAAGGGCAACATCGTGCTGCTGGGCAGCCGGAGCCCGTACAGCCTGCTGGACGCCGCGACCCGGCAGGGCGTGGTCTACGGCCACGGCTCGTCGGCCTGGACCGGCGAGGAGGCGCGGGCGTTCGCGCACATGTACGCGATGCCCGGCACCATCGCCCGGATCGCCGGCCACCCGGCCGACTGACCTCCCGCGGTTCGCCCGGGCGCGCCCCCGTTCGCGGTGGGCGCGCCGGTCGGGCATCCTCTACCGGGTGGAGTGGACCGATGACATGTCCGTGCGCCTGGCCCGCGGGACGACGATGCGCGAGCTCGTGCTGTTCCTGCGCACGGCCGACGCCGGGGGAACCAGCCGGCGCGACGTCCTGACCGTGCTGACCGAGCGGTTCGCGCTGCCGTTCGACGACGCGCGGCTCGCGATGGACCGGGTCCAGGGCGGCGTCGTCCGCGCCTCGTCCGGCCTCCCGGAGAATGAGCCGGACCGCGACAAGGACCCGCTGGCCTGGACGTCCTACCAGCTCGAACTCGGCCTTCCGGTCGACGACGAGCCGGTCGGCCCGTCCGCCGAGGAGCGGGCGGCCGCGGTGGCCCTGCTGGAACGGGCCGCCCGTGGCGAGGCCCCGCACCCGCCCGAGGACGTCGCGGTGGCCGTCGAGGCCACGCGCCTGGCGCTCGCGTCCCCGGAGCCGGGCTCCCTGGTGGCCGCGGCGACGGCGATCTCGGTCACGGCCGAGGCCCGGATCGCCGGGCTGGGACATCTGCCTTGCGCGCCGGAGGGCACCCCGGAGTGGACCGACGGCGTCGTGCTGGTCGCGGCCGCCCGGCAGATCGCCGCGGCGTTCGGCGCGCTGCCCGACCCGGGGAACGAGGAGCGCGCGTTCGGCCTGGCCGGGCGGATCGCCACCGGGCTGCTGGGCCAGTCCTACGTCTTCGTCGGCCGGGCGATGGTCGAGTCGGCCCGAGCCATCCAGCGCGGCGGTTACCCCGACCGGGCCGCCGACCGGGCCGAGGCGATGCTGGCCGACTTCGCGCTGCTGCTCGACCAGTTCGAGGACGACGAGCCGTACGACGAGCAGGTCGTCGCCCTGGAATACCTGCTGGAAGCGGTCGAGCTGGTCCGCGGCGTGCGGGGGAGCTCCCCGGAGCTGGACGAGCTGGCCCACCGGACCAGCCAGGTGCTGGCCCGGTGAGCGGGATCGCCTAGCGGGGGACGACCTTCTCCACCGCCCACTGGCGCCAGTTGTCGAGCTTGTGCTGGACCGTGGCCAGCTGCTCACGGACCGGGCCCGGGCCGGTCGAGCCCGGCGTCGTCCGGGCCGCGAGGGCCGAGGCGACCGAGAGGACCTCACGGACCGACGGGTCCAGGTGGTCGCTGACCGTGGTCAGGTCCTCGTCGGTGAGGTCCTCCAGCTCGCACTCGCGCGCCGAGCACAGCGCCACCAGCTTGCCGGTGATCTCGTGCGCGTCGCGGAACGGGACGCCGCGCCGGACCAGCCAGTCGGCGACCTCGGTGGCCAGCGAGAAGCCGACCGGGGCGGCGGCCGCGAGCCGGTCCACCCGGACCGTCATCGTGGAGACCATCCCGGCCAGCGCGGGCAGCAGCAGCTCCAGGGTGTCGACCGCGTCGAAGGCCGGCTCCTTGTCCTCCTGCATGTCCCGGTCGTAGGTGAGCGGCAGCCCCTTGAGCATGGTCAGCACCGTGACCAGGCCGCCGATGAGCCGGCCGCTCTTGCCCCGGGCCAGCTCGGCGATGTCCGCGTTCTTCTTCTGCGGCATGATCGACGAGCCGGTGGCGAACGCGTCGTCCAGCTCCACCCAGCCGAACTCGGTGGAGGTCCAGAGGACGATCTCCTCGCCGAGGCGGGACAGGTGCACGCCGATCAGCGCGGTGATGAACAGGAACTCGGCGACGAAGTCCCGGTCCGCCACGGCGTCCATCGAGTTCGGCGCGGGGGCGGAGAAGCCCAGCTCCTTGGCGACGGCGGCCGGGTCCAGCGGCAGCGACGAGCCGGCCAGCGCGCCGGAGCCGAGCGGGCTGATCGCGGTCCGCACGTCCCAGTCCCGCAGGCGCTCCAGATCGCGCAGCAGCGGCTGCACGTGGGCCAGCAGCCAGTGACCGAAACTGACCGGCTGGGCGTGCTGCAGGTGGGTCATCCCGGGTGCCGGGGTGTCCACGTTCCGGGCGGCCTGCTCGGTGATCGCGTCGGCCAGCTCGATCAGCGAGACGGCCACCCCGCGGGCGTGGTCGCGCAGGTAGAGCCGCAGGTCGGTGGCGACCTGGTCGTTGCGGGACCGGCCGGCGCGCAGCTTGCCGCCGAGCGCGCCGAGGCGCTCCAGCAGGCCGCGCTCCAGGGCGGTGTGGACGTCCTCGTCCTCGATCGTCGGGCGGAACTCGCCGGTGGCGCAGGCCGACTCCAGATCATCCAGCGCCGCCAGCATCCGGCCCAGCTCGTCCGCGTTCAGCAGGCCCGCGTTCGCCAGCACTCGGGCGTGCGCGCGGGAGGCGAGCAGGTCGTACGGCGCCAGACGCCAGTCGAACTGGACGCTGACGCTCAGCCGGGCCAGGGCCTCCGCCGGGCCACCGGCGAAACGGGCACCCCAGAGCCGGGTCGGCTCGTCACTCTCCGGCACACCTACTCCTCAATCGGTCATGTTGCGCTGCCCCGCCGACCCTATCGTCGCCACATGGGCGGCAACGGGTCCCGAGGCCGTACGCATAATAATGCTTTGGTTCTGATAATATTACATCATGGCTGATCTCGATCTCACCGGCGACGTGGTCGCCCTCACCCGCACCCTCTGTGACATCCCGTCGGTCAGCGGCGACGAGAAGCGGCTCGCCGACGCCGTGGAGAGCGCGCTGCGCGGGTTCGCCCACCTGGAGGTGCTGCGCGACGGTGACGCCGTGGTCGCCCGGACCGCGCTGGGCCGCCCCACCCGGGTCGTGCTCGCCGGCCACCTGGACACCGTCCCGATCGCGAACAACCTGCCGGTCGTCGAGGAGGGGGACCTGCTGCGCGGCCGCGGCACCGTCGACATGAAGGCCGGCGTCGCCGTCATGCTCCAGCTCGCCGCCGTGCTGACCGAGCCGCGTTACGACGTCACCTACGTCTTCTACGACCACGAGGAGGTGGCCGCCGCGCTCAACGGCCTCGGCCGGCTCGTCCGCAACCATCCGGAGTGGCTGACCGGTGACTTCGCGATCCTCGGCGAGCCGTCCGACGGCACCGTCGAGGGCGGCTGCCAGGGCACCATGCGCGTCAAGATCACCGTGCCCGGGGTCGCCGCGCACGCCGCCCGCTCCTGGCGCGGCAGCAACGCCATCCACAGCGCCGGGGGTGTCCTCGACGTGCTGCGCGCCTACGTGCCCCGGCAGCCGATCGTCGACGGTCTGCAGTACCACGAGGGCCTGAACGCGGTGAAGATCGAGGGCGGGATCGCCGGCAACGTCATCCCGGATCTTTGCACGATCTTCGTCAACTACCGTTTCGCGCCGGACCGGGACACCGACCAGGCCGAGGCCCACCTGCGCGAGGTCTTCGCCGGCTTCGAGCTCGAGGTGACCGACCGCGCGCCCGGCGCCCGGCCCGGCCTCGACCGGCCCGCCGCCAAGGAGTTCGTCGAGCTGGTCGGGCGGGAGCCGCAGGCCAAGCTGGGGTGGACGGACGTGTCCCGGTTCGCCTCGCTCGGGATTCCGGCGGTGAACTACGGGCCCGGGGACCCGCTGCTCGCCCACACGGACGGGGAGTTCGTGCCGGTTCCGGAGATTCGGGTGGCTCTGCGCAATCTGACGACCTGGCTGAGCTGAGCGGCTTCGCTTGCGCTTTTTTCTTCGGTACGGCGGTAGCCCGGCCCCCTTCCGGCGCGGCGGACAACGCCCGTTCGTCCGCCCAGGGGCAGCCCCGCCTTCTTCGGTGTGGCGGGTGGCGCGCGACGGGTAGTTTGGCGAATATGACCGAGGCCGAGCCGAGCTGGGCGGACCGCATCGTCGCCGAGTTCGGCGACGGTCACGACGTGGAAGCGATCGCCGCGCGCTACGGGCTGACCGTGGCCCAGGTCTACGCGGTCGTGCAGGGCGAGGTCGGTCCGCCCGGCCCGCCCGCGCCCCAGCCCGGGTACGGTCCGCCGCCCGCCGGGTACGGCCCGCCCCCGGCTGGTCATGGCGCGCCGCCCGGCTATCCGCCGCCGGGCTATTACGCGCCCCCGCCCGCACCGGGCGCCTACCCGCCGCAGCCCGGCTACGCCCCACCGCCTCCGGCTCCGGATCCCTACGCGCCGCCGCAGCCCGGCTACGCCGCACCGCCGCCTGCCCCGGACCCCTACGCGCCGCCGCAGCCCGGCTACGCCGCACCGCCGCCTGCCCCGGACCCCTACGCGCCGCCGCAGCCGGGTTACGCCCCGCCGCCCCCGGCTCCGGGTCCCTACCCGCCGCAGAGTTATCCGCCGCAGGGCTACCCGCCGCCGGGATATGCCCCGCCGGGATATGCCCCGCCCGGATATGCCCCGCCCGGATATGCGCCGCCGGGCTACCAGCCGCCGGGCTACCCGCCGCAGGGATACGCGCCGCAGCCGTTCCCCAACGAGGACGCGATCGTCGCCGAATACGCCGACGGCCACGACGTCAACGCCATCGCCCAGCGCTACTACCTCACCCCGGAGCAGGTCTACGCGGTCGTCCAGCGGGTCCTGCACGACAACCCGGAGCCACCCGCGCCTCAATAGAGCGGGTACCACCACCCAGCAAAAGTGGCACGGGTCACACAGGAAAAGTCGCGAAGAGTGATGGCCGCCGCTGGTTGCGCTCACCCGGCCTTGCAAGTACCCCGCATGCCCTTGCGGTTCCTGCCCGAAAACGTCGCCCGATCCCGGAAGATTTCCGGCTCTCCCCGCATGACCTGCGCTGACGCCGCCTGCGCGAAGGAGTCCAAGAACACGCTCTCCCGCACCCGATCGCGTCTTTCTCTCGCAGATCATGCAAGAAGTTGCAGCAAGTTTCTTCCAGCGGCCGGCGACAGGGCACCCGCAGGCCGCCCGCGAGGCGCCCGCGAGTCGCTCGTCAGGCGACCGAGGCGGCCGCCGCGCTGGCCGTCGAAGCGCGCCGCGCCGGCGCCATCGCGGTCGAGTTCCGAACCACCAGCTCCGGCCGGAAAAGGTACTCCGACCTGGGCGAACCGTGCCCGTTGATGTCATCCACCAACGACCGCACCGCCGCCACCGCCATCGCCGCGACCGGCTGGCGCAGCGTCGTCAGCGGCGGATCGGTGAACGCCATCAGCGGCGAGTCGTCGAACCCGATGATCGACACCTCGGTCGGCACGTTCATCCCGCGCCGCCGCGCCGCCCGGATCGCGCCGAGCGCCATCAGGTCCGAGCCGCAGATGATCCCGGTGACGCCCTTGTTCAGCAGTCGTTCGGCGGCGACCTCGCCACCCTCGACGCCGAACAGCGTGAGCTCGACCAGGTCGTCCGCGTCGGCCGCCGGAACGCCGAGTTCGCGCTGCATGGCGGCCCGGTAGCCGGCGAGTTTGCGCTGCACGGGGCTGAACCGGTGCGGGCCGGAGATCATCCCGATCCGCCGGTGGCCGAGCGAGGCCAGGTGCCCGACGGCCAGGTCACCGGCCATCTGCTCGTCGCACGAGACGAACGGGGCGTCGATGCCGGCGGTGTGCCCGTTGACCAGCACGATCGGCAGCGGACGGCCGATCAGCCGGTGGTAGCGCTCGACGTCCATGGTGGTGTCGGCGTGCAGGCCGGAGACGAAGACGATGCCGGAGACCTGGCGATCGAGGAGCATCTCCACGTACTCGTCCTCGGTGACGCCGCCGGGGGACTGGGTGCAGAGCACCGGCGTGTACCCCTGCTGGGCCAGCGTCGACTCGATGACCTGCGCGAACGCCGGGAAGATCGGGTTGTCCAGCTCGGGCACCACCAGGCCGACCAGCCCGGCGCTGCGTTTGCGCAGCCGCTCGGGGCGCTCGTAGCCGAGCACGTCGAGGGCGGTCAGCACCGCCTGCCTGGTTTCCGGGGAGACACCGGGGCGGTCGTTGATGACGCGAGAGACCGTCGCCTCGCTGACCTGGGCTTGACGGGCGATGTCCGCCATCCGTGCACGCATGTTGCCACTGTAGTGCCGCGCCGTTTCCGGTCAGCGCTCTGCAAGCCCTTCCATTGACTGCAAGAGCTTGCTAACGTCCCCGCAACAAGGACGACACCTTACCGATCTTGTGGGCGCTGAGCTATGTCTCCGCCCGGATCACCCCTTTTGCAGCACTGAATCCGTATGAGAACGGGAGCTTTGCCATGCGCATCCGCACCGCCGGAGCCATCGCGGCCAGCATGCTGTGCCTGATCGGCGTCGCCGCCTGTGGCGACAGCAAGGACGACACCAAAGCGAGCGGCAACCCGAGCGCGCAAGCAGCGACCGGCGAGCTCGTGATCTGGGCCGACGACAAGCGCTCGGCCGCCCTCAAGCCGTTCGCCGACAAGTTCGGCCAGGAGAACGGCGTCACCGTCAAGATCCAGGCGATCTCCAAGGACCAGCAGACCACCTTCCTCACCGCCTCCCAGCAGGGCAGCGGCCCGGACGTGATGGTCGGCGCGCACGACTGGATCGGCAACCTGGTGCAGAACGGCGCCATCGACCCGGTGCAGCTGACCGACGCGCAGAAGACCGGCCTGCAGGCCGGCGCGCTGAAGGCGGTCACCTTCAACAGCCAGACGTACGGCGTGCCGTACGCGACCGAGAACATCGGCCTGATCCGCAACACCGACCTCGCCCCGGACGCGCCGGCCACGATGGAGGACCTGGTCGCGGCGGGCAAGAAGCTGAAGGCGGAGAAGAAGGTCTCGGAGATCCTCTGCCTGCAGTCCGGCCCGACCGGCGACGCGTACCACGCCTACCCGCTGTACGCCTCGGCCGGCGGCTACCTGTTCGGCACCACCCCGAGCGGCGACTACGACGCCAAGGACCTCGGCGTCGGCAAGCCGGGCTCGGTCGCCGCGTTCGAGAAGCTGCGCGCGCTGGGCGAGAAGGGTGACGGCGCCCTCAAGCGCTCGATCTCCCCGGACAACGCGGTGGCCACGTTCACCGGCAAGAAGTGCGCGTTCCTGGTCTCCGGCCCGTGGGCGACCGCGGACGCCAAGAAGGCCGGCATCAAGTACGACATCACCGCCGTCCCCGGGTTCAAGGGCGGCAAGGAGGCCACCCCGTTCCTCGGCGTGCAGACCTTCTACGTGGCGTCGAAGGGCAAGAACAAGGCGCTCGCCCAGGAGTTCGTCACCAACTACGTGACCACCCCGGAGCTGGCCGTCGCGCTCTACCAGGCCGACCCGCGTCCGCCGGCGCTGACCAGCGCCCTGGACCAGGTCAAGGCGACCGACCCGGACGTGGCCAAGTGGGCCGACGCCGGCAAGAACGCCGTCCCGCTGCCGGCGATCCCCGAGATGGCCGCCGTCTGGGAGCCGTTCGGCAAGGCCGAGGCCGCCGTGATCGGTGGCGCCGACGCCCAGTCGACCGTCGACGCCGCGGCCAAGACCATCTCGGCCGCGATCACCAAGTAATGACGACGTTGCTCGAAGGGCCCGCCACGCGGGCCCTTCCCGCCCCCGAGGAGAAGACCACCTCGGTCCTGGGCCAGGGAATCCGGATCCTGCTGCTCGGACTGGTCGTCGCGATCGCGGTCTGGGCCGCGTTCCCGCTGGCCGACGGCGGGCACTGGGCGGGCCTGGGGCTGCTGGTCGCGGCCACCGCCGGCCTGCTGTACCTGTACGTCACGCCGCGGCACGTCCCGGCGAAGTACCTGGTGCCGGGCACGATCTTCCTGGTCGTGTTCCAGATCTTCCCGGTGCTCTACACGGCGAGCACGGCGTTCACGAACTTCGGCGACGGGCACCGGGGCACCAAGGCCGAGGCGATCACCGCGATCCAGACCGCCTCGGTCACCCGGGTGCCCGGCTCCACCGAGTACCAGCTCAAGATCCTCGCCAAGGGGGACGCGCTGGCGTTCCTGATCACCGACCCGAAGACCGGGCAGGTGTCGATCGGGGACGCCGGCGGGCTGAAGCCGGCCGACGGGGTTCCGCCGTCCGGCTATACGGTGCTCACCGCCGGTCAGGCGAGCGCCCGGAGCAAGGAGATCACCGACTTCGCGGTGCCCACCGCGACGGGCGCCATCCGGTCGTCGGGCCTGTCCCGGGCGTACGAAGGAAAAGCTGTTCGTGCCTTTGATTTCGCCTCGGACAGCATCCGGGACTCCACCACCGGCAAGGTGTGGACGGCCGACGACTCGATCGGCGCGTTCGTCGCGGCCGACGGCGAGCGGCTGGCCCAGGGCTGGAAGGTCGGCGTCGGGCTGGCGAACTTCACCCGGGTGCTCACCGACGACACCATCGCGTCGTCGTTCCTGGGCACGCTGATCTGGGACTTCCTGTTCGCGATCGGGTCGACCGGCGGCACCTTCCTGCTCGGCATGTTCTGCGCGATCGCGCTGCAGTCCACCCGGATGCGGTTCCGCGGGCTCTACCGGATCCTGATGGTCCTGCCGTACGCGATGCCGTCGTTCGCGATGCTGCTGATCTGGCGCGACCTGTTCAACACCGATTTCGGCCTGATCAACAGTGTGTTCGGGACCCACGTCGACTGGCTGGGCACGCCGATCACCGCGCAGCTGGCGGTGCTGCTGGTGCAGCTCTGGCTCGGCTATCCGTACATGTTCCTGGTGACCACCGGGGCGCTGCAGGCGATCCCGGCCGAGCTCACCGACGCCACCCGGGTGGACGGGGCCGGGCCGTTCCAGTCGTTCCGCGCGGTCAAGCTGCCGCTGCTGCTGGTCGCGCTGACCCCGCTGCTGATCTCGTCGTTCGCGTTCAACTTCAACAACTTCAACGCGATCTACCTGACCACCGAGGGCGGCCCGTTCCCGGCCGACAACCCGAACGCGGGCGCCACCGACCTGCTGATCACGTACACGTACCGGCTGGCCTTCGGCGGATCCGGCGCCCAGTACGGCTTCGCCGCGGCCATCTCGATCTTCATCTTCCTGATCGTGGCCGTGGTCTCCGCGGTGAGCTTCCGACGCACCCGCGCCCAGGAAGAGGTCTATTCATGAAGTGGTTCAAGGACACTGGTTGGCGGCATCTGGTCGCGATCCTCGCCGTGCTCTTCTCGATCGGGCCGATCCTGTTCGTGCTGTCGGCGGCGCTCAACCCGCTCGGCACGCTGTCGTCGAGCACGCTGATCCCGAGCGGGGCGTCGCTGGACAACTTCACCCGGCTGTTCCGGGACACCGACTTCCCGCACTGGTTCCTGAACTCGATCATGATCGCCGGCCTGGCCAGCGTGCTGTCGATCTTCCTGTCCGCGCTTGCCGCGTTCGCGTTCAGCCGGCGGCGGTTCGCGGGACGCCGTACCGGATTGCTGTTCCTGCTCTTGATCCAGATGTTTCCGCAGTTCCTGGCGGTCGTCGCGCTGTTCCTGATCTTCTCGACGATCACCGATCTGTGGCCCGGGATCGGCTTCAACACCTGGTGGGGCATGATCCTGCTCTACCTCGGCGGCGCGCTCGGCGTGAACACCTGGCTGATGAAGGGCTTCTTCGACACGGTGCCGAAGGAGCTGGACGAGTCGGCGACCGTCGACGGCGCCTCGCACACCGGGATCTTCTTCAAGATCCTGCTGCCGCTGGTCTCGCCGATCATCGCGGTGGCCGGCCTGCTCGCCTTCATCGGCACGATCAACGAGTTCCTGCTGGCCAACCTGTTCCTCCGGGACGGCGCGTCGAAGACCCTGGCGGTCGGCCTCTACGGCCTGGTCCAGGGCTCGGACCGGAACGTGAACTTCGGGATCTTCTGTGCCGGCACGCTGCTGACCGCGATCCCGACCGTCGGCGTCTTCCTCTACCTGCAGCGCTACATCGTGGAGGGCCTCAGCGCGGGCGCGGTCAAGGGATAGCCAGATCGACAGGAATTCACGACACTCAATCTGCCTGCGAGATGTCCATCGAAAGGGTGCACCGTGGCATCGAGTAAAACGCGGTGGGGAACCGCGCTGCTCAGCCTGCTCCTCCCACTGATCGCGGTGCCGGCCTCGCCGGTCGCCGCGGCTCCGCCGGAACCCAGCGCCGCGGCCATCGCGAACTGGGGCGCCGACCGGCAGACCGGGACCGAGGAGCAGTACTACTTCGTCCTGCCGGACCGGTTCGCCAACGGCGACACGTCCAACGACAAGGGTGGCCTCACCGGGGACCGGTTGTCGACCGGGTACGACCCCACCGACAAGGGCTTCTACCACGGTGGCGACCTCCAGGGCGTGATCGACAAACTCGACTACATCCAGGGCCTGGGTACGACCGCGATCTGGCTCGCCCCGGTCTTCAAGAACAATCCCGTGCAGGGCACCGGGGCGGACGTCTCGGCCGGCTACCACGGGTACTGGATCACCGACTTCACCCAGGTGGACCCGCACTTCGGGACGAACGCGGACCTGAAGCGGCTGGTCAAGCTCGCGCACCGGCGGGGCCTGAAGATCTTCCTGGACATCATCGTCAACCACACCGCTGACGTCATCAAATACCAGGAAAACAAGTATTCGTACGTCGACAAGACCGCCTCGCCGTACACGGACACCGAGGGTCAGCCCTTCGAGGACCGGAACTACGCGAAGTCGTCGAGCTTCCCCGCCACGGATGCCACCAGCTTCCCGTACACGCCGGTCTTCGCCAGCAAATCGGACAGTAAGGTCAAGGTCCCGGCCTGGCTGAACGACGTGAACATGTACCACAACCGCGGCGACTCCACGTTCTCCGGGGAGAACAGCGAGTACGGCGACTTCTACGGCCTCGACGACCTGTGGACCGAGCGTCCCGAGGTGGTCCAGGGCATGACGAAGATCTACGCCGACTGGATCGGCTCGACCGGTATCGACGGCTACCGCCTGGACACGGTCAAGCACACCGACCTGGACTTCTGGCCGCAGTTCTCGCAGGGCATCAAGAAGGCCGCCGACCAGGCGGGCAAGAAGGACTTCTTCATGTTCGGCGAGGTCTACAGCGCCGATCAGGAGATCGAATCCACCTACGTACGGCAGGGTGAGCTCCCCGCCACGCTGGACTTCTCGTTCCAGGCCGCGGCGCAGGCGTTCGTCACCGGCGCCGGCAACGCCACCGCGCTGTCCGACGTGTACGCCAAGGACGACCTCTACACGACGCCGACCACGAGCGCGGAGCGGCTGCCGACCTTCCTCGGCAACCACGACATGGGCCGGATCGGCTCGTTCATCGCGTCCACCGCGACCGCGGACACCCAGCTCAAGCGCGACCAGCTGGCGCACGAGCTGATGTTCCTGACCCGTGGCCAGCCGGTCGTCTACTCCGGCGACGAGCAGGGCTTCACCGGCCCGGGCGGCGACAAGGACGCTCGCCAGGACATGTTCGCCAGCAAGACGGCGGACTACCTGGACGACGACCTGATCGGCACCGACCGCACCCACGCGGTCGACAACTACAACCCCGCGCACCCGCTCTACCGGGCGATCTCGTCGCTGGCGAAGCTGCGCAAGGCGAACCCGGCGCTGGTCGACGGCGTGCAGACCACCCGGTACGCGTCCGGGAGCGTCTTCGCGGTGTCCCGGACCGACCCGTCGAAGCGGGCCGAGTACGTGGTCGCGGCGAACAACGCCACCACCACCCAGACGGTCAGCTTCGCCACCTCGTCGCCGGGGGCCACGTTCACCGGCGTCTACGGCGGCGCCGGCGCGGTCACCGCGGACGCGACCGGCAAGGTCACGATCACCGTGCCGGGGCTGTCCACCGTCGTACTGAAAGCGGGTTCCGGTGTTCCGGCGGCGTCAGCCGCACCGACCGTGAGCCTGAAGCCGGCCGCGGGCGCCTCGGTGGCGACCCGGACCGAGCTGACCGCCGAGACCACCGGCGACCCGCTGGCCACGGTGACCTTCGCGGCGCAGGTCGGCACCGGCCGGTGGCAGCTGCTCGGCACCGCCGACAAGGCGCCCTACCGGATCTATCACGACCTGGACGGGCTGGCCGGCGGCACGCCGGTGAAGTACAAAGCAGTGGTGCGGGACAGCAGGGGGCGGCTCGCGTCCTCGACGACGAACATCACGGTCGGCACCCCGGTCGCGGCGTCCACGGCCGGCTACGCGATCGTGCACTACCAGCGCCCGGCCGGCGGCTACGCCGACTACGGCCTCTACACCTGGGGTGACGTCGACCCGTCGATGTCGACCACCTGGCCCGCCGGGCAGCCGTTCGCCGGTGAGGACGCCTACGGGCGCTTCGCCTACGTCAAGCTCGCGCCGAACGCCAAGAGCATGGGCTTCATCGTGGTCAGCAAGGACGGCGTGAAGGACACCGACGCCGACCGCTCGCTCGACCCCGCCAAGAACCCGGAGGTGTGGCTCAAGCAGGGCGACCCGGCGATCTACACCACCCCGCCGGCGGTGACGCAGGACCAGTCGAAAGCGGTCATCCACTGGCGCCGGGCGGACGGCAACTACGACGGCTGGGGGCTGCACGTCTGGGACGGCGCGGCGACCGGCACCGACTGGGGAAGTCCGCTCAAGCCGACCCGGATCGACTCCTTCGGCGCGGTCTTCGAGGTGCCGCTGGCCGACGGCGCCGCCGGGCTGAGCTACATCATCCACAACGGCGACGCCAAGGACCTGCCCACCGATCAGCGGCTCGACTTTGCCTCGGCGGGGCACGAGGTGTGGCTGCTCGCCGGGCAGGAGACGCGGCTGTTGCCGCTGGTGAAGACGGCCGCCGGGGGCGGGTCGACCGACCTGACCAAGGAGTCCGCGGTCTGGCTGGACCGGTCGACGATCGCGTGGCAGACCGGCACCGGCACCACCCTGCAGGAGGTCGGCGCCGGCACCGACGGCAAGGTCTACGACCTGGTCTGGTCGCCGACCGGCGGGATCGGCGTGACCGGCGGCGAGCTGACCGGTTCCTATCAGTCGGTCCGGCTCAGCTCGCGACGCAACGGTCTCACCGAGGCACAACGAGCGAAATTCCCCCACCTCTGGCAGTACGGGGCGTTCAAGCTCTCCTCGGGGAACGTGCCGGACATCCTGCGTGGCCAGGTCGTGGTCACCGAGCGGGACGCGGCCGGGAAGCTGCTCGCGGCGACCGGGGTGCAGACGGCCGGCGTGCTCGACGACGTCTACTCGGCGGCGACCGATTCCGATCTGGGCTACAGCAACGGCCGGGTCTCGGTCTGGGCGCCGACCGCGCGCGGCGTCGAGCTGGAGGTCTACGACGCGGTCGGGTCCAGCGCCGTGCTCAAGCCGATGACCAGGGACAACCGGACCGGGGTGTGGTCACTGGCGGTTCCCCGGGGTGACTACGGCAAGTACTACAAGTTCCGGGTCACCGCCTGGCAGCCGTCCGTCGACAAGATCGTCACCGGGTCGGTGACCGATCCGTACTCGGTCGCCCTGTCGACCGATTCGAAGCTCAGCCGGTTCGTCTCCCTGGACGACCCGGCGCTGGCCCCGGCCGGCTGGAACAACCTGCGCAAACCCGCCGCTACCGCGCCGGCCAAGATTCAAATTCAGGAGCTTTCGGTACGGGATTTCTCCATCGCCGACACCTCGGTCCCGGCCGCCGAGCGGGGCACCTACGCCGCCTTCACCGAGAAGAACGCCGCCGGCATGAAGCACCTCGCGGATCTCGGTAGGTCCGGAGTCACGCACCTGCACCTGCTGCCGGTGTTCGACTTCGCGACGATCCCGGAGAAGCGCGCCGACCAGGCCCAGCCCGCCTGTGACCTGGCGTCCCTGCCGCCCGATTCCGATCAGCAGCAGGCCTGCGTCGGGGCGGTCGCCGACCGGGACGGCTACAACTGGGGCTACGACCCGCTGCACTACACGGTCCCGGAGGGCGGCTACGCCGTCGACCCGGACAACCGCACCAGGGAGTTCCGCTCGATGGTCGCCGGGGTCAACAACGCCGGCCTGCGCGTGGTGATGGACGTCGTCTACAACCACACCTCGGCCGCCGGGGTCGACGACAAGTCGGTGCTCGACCAGATCGTGCCGGGCTACTACCAGCGGCTGCTCGCCGACGGCACGGTGGCCAACTCGACCTGCTGCGCCAACACCGCGCCGGAGAACGCGATGATGGGCAAGCTGGTCGTCGACTCGATCGTCACCTGGGCCAAGGAGTACAAGGTCGACGGGTTCCGGTTCGACCTGATGGGCCACCACCCGAAGGCGAACATCCTGGCCGTCCGCAAGGCGCTGGACAGGCTCACCCTCAAGCGCGACGGCGTGGACGGGAAGAACATCTACGTCTACGGCGAGGGCTGGAACTTCGGCGAGGTGGCGAACAACGCCCGCTTCGTCCAGGCCACCCAGGCGAACATGGCCGGCACCGGGATCGGCACGTTCAACGACCGGCTCCGGGACGCGGTCCGCGGCGGCGGCCCGTTCGACGAGAACCCGCGGATCCAGGGCTTCGGCTCGGGCCTCGCGGACCAGCCGAACGGCGACCCGGCGAACGGGGACGCGGCTTCGCAACGGGCCCGGCTGCTGCACTACCAGGACCTGATCAAAGTCGGTCTGACCGGCAACCTTGCGGACTACACGTTCACCTCCTCGGCCGGTGTTACGACCAAGGGCAAGGAGATCGACTACAACGGCGCGCCGGCCGGCTACACCGCCGCGCCGGACGAGGCGATCACCTACGTCGACGCGCACGACAACGAGATCCTGTACGACGCGCTCGCCTACAAGCTGCCGCCGGCGACCACGGCCGCCGACCGGGCCCGATCGCAGTCGGTGGCGCTCGCCACCACCGTGCTCGGCCAGGGCGTCGGCTTCGTGGCGGCCGGCAGCGAGCGGCTGCGCTCGAAGTCGCTGGACCGCAACTCGTTCAACTCGGGGGACTGGTTCAACGAGATCGAGTGGGACTGCGCCAAGGGCAACGGCTTCGGCAAGGGGCTGCCGCCCGCGGCGGACAACGAGTCGAAGTGGCCGTACGCCAAGCCGCTGCTCGCCGACCCGGCCCTCAAGGCGGACTGCGCCGCGGTCACCCTGGCCGACACCCGGTACCAGGAACTGCTCCGGATCCGGACGTCCTCGCCGGTCTTCGGCCTGGCCACCGCGAAGCAGGTGCAGCAGCGGGTGGCGTTCCCGCTCTCCGGCAGGGACGAGACGCCCGGCGTGATCACGATGACGCTGGACGCCCGCGGCCTCGACGGCCGGTGGAAGTCGGTCACGGTGATCTTCAACTCCACGGCGGCGGCCACCACCCAGACGGTGCCGGCGCTGGCCGGGGCGCGGATCGCCCTGCACCCGGTCCAGCAGTCGTCGGCCGATCCGCTGGTCCGCACGGCGTCGTTCGCCGCGGCGACCGGCACGTTCACGGTTCCACCGCGTACCGTCTCGGTGTTCGTCCAGAACTGACGATCCCCGGACACCGGCCCCGCTCACCCGTTCAGCCCGGGAGGGCGGGGCCGGCTCGGTTCCGCCGCCGCCCCGATCCGTCCGGCCCGGGCGTCCTACCGGCGCAGGTGGTCGTCCAGGCCGTCGCGCACGTCCCGCCAGCCGCGATACCGCGGCGCCCGGGCGTGCCCGCCGAGGTGTGCGACGCCGCGCGGATCCGGGACGAGCCCGCCGGCCAGCCACTCGACGCCGTCGAGCTCGGTGCGCCGGCCGGGGGCGCCGCTCACGAAGCGCCCGCGCCGCCAGCCGGTCTCCTCGTCCCACACCAACGCGGTGCCGCCGGCCAGCCGGATCGTCGCGTCCCGTGGGTCACGAGGATCCAGCCAGCTGTCCTGGACGTGGTATCCGGCGGCGGCCAGCCCGTGCACCGTGTCGGTGATGTAGGGCCGCAGCATGTCCAGCCACGGATGTGGGTGCGCGCTCGGGGTGAGGTTGTCATCCATGGGTGGATTCTCACCCAAAAGATTGATCAGGTCACCGCGCGTATCCGAAACGACTTAACGGTCGTTGAGGACGCATGCTGAATTCCAGATACATCGATGTAAATTTCCGCCCTCAGGGCGTCGTACGCTCGAACAACGCGCTCGACGGATAGCCCGGAACATTGGCGTAGCGAACGAAGTCGAAGCCGATGTTCTTGTAATAGCCGTGCAGCGCGGTATTGGTCGTCCACACGTCGATCCGGGTGCATCGGGCGCCGTAGGAACGGGCCGCCGACTCGCTCGCCCAGTCGACCAGCGCCGCGCCGAGGCCCTGGCCGGCGTACTTGCGGGCCACGATCAGCCGGTGCACGTACACGGCCGGCTGCGCCAGTTCCTCCGGGGTCCAGAGGAAGCCGGCGCCGGTCCGCTGCACGGTGACCGTGGCGGCGGCGAAGTCCCCCTCCCGGATGATCCAGGTCGCCCGGTCCCGCAGGCCCTGGCGGATCCGGGCGTCCCGCCCGGCCGGGGACGGCCAGGGCCGGGCCCACTGGTCGGTGCCCTTGGTGGCGAGCCAGCTCGACGCCTCGTCGATCAGGTCGACGATCGCCGGGAGGTCGGTGGGACCGGCCAGGCGTGGGGCCATCGGCGAGTCGGTGACCGCCCGGCGCGGTTCGGCGAATAGAGGGGTCATAGCTCCGTTTCGTTTCTGACGGTCGGAATCCGCGACGCCGGCGGCGGCGGGCGGGGGACCGGCCGGTGACGGGAGAGTGGAGGGTGGGACGGTCCGAGGGGGACGCTCCGCGGTCAGCCGGCGCCGTTTCCGGGATCGTTCGACGGCGGCGGGGACGCGATTTCCTTCGGCACCTCACCGATGTTGTAGACCAGACGGTTCCGGTCGGCGGGCCAGACCGTGACCGTGCAGCGGATCGGCTGGCCCGACCGTTCGTACGCGGTCCGGATCGTCTCGATCACCACGACGCCGGCCTCCGGCAGCTTGAAGAAGGAGACCTCGCCCGAGTTCGGCGGGCGGGCGCTCACCTGGTCCTGATAGCCGACCTGTTCGAAGCCGAGCGTCTCGGCCACGTAGCGCACCGTGCCCTGCTCGATGTCGACCGCCTGGATCAGCAGCGGAGCCTTCGCCGCGAACTCGATCGGGTAGAACGAGGTCTGCATCGACCACGGCTTCTTGTCGATGCGCAGCACCTGGTGCCGGCAGATGAGCGAGGTGCCGGCCGGGACCCGCAGCTCCCGGGCGGGGACCTCGTCGGCGGCCTGGATCTTCACCTCGGGCGTGCTCGCCTCGGGCTTGCGCTGCTGGGCCAGGGCGGCCGACCGGTAGGCGATGCCCTCGCCGCCGCCGAGACCGGTGTCGGTGTCGCGGGAGAGAGTGATCTGGAACGGCTCGATCCGGTGCGCCACGAAGGTGCCCTGGCCCGGGCGGGTGGTCACCAGGCCCTGGGTGAGCAGGGAGCGGATCGCGTCGCGGACCGTGTTGCGGGAGGCGTTGTCGAACAACTCGCGCAGTTGCAGCTCGGTGGGCAGCTTGACGCCCGGCTCGAGCTCGCCGCTCTCGATCTGCCGCCGGAGCTCCTCGGCGATCTGTCGATACATCGGGTCGGCCATCAGTGTCCTCCTGCCCCGTGAGAGGTTGGGATGAGTCCAAGGGAAGGTATCAGGCACATGGCTGGGATGTTAGGGCCTAAGCCGTTTACGTGTGTGTCGCAGGCGGGTACTATCGTTGATGTTGGGGAGGTTGGGATGAGTGGTATAGAGGGGCTCACCCAGACGATACTAGCCGGTTGACCTAACAGTTTCATCCTGTTGAGCCATCGGGCTACTGCCCGATTCCGAGCCGCGACCCGGGCCCGGAGCTTGCCGCCCGGCCGACGCCGAGCACCGAAGCACTTCAGCGCCGAGGAAGGGACCCCCGGTCATGACTCATCCCAGCGCTGGCCAGGGCGACGTCTGCCCGGTCTGCCGACGGCGAACGTGGCTGATCTGGCTGATGCTCTCCGCCGCGATGTTGCTGACGTCCGCGGCGGTTTTCGTTCGTGCCGTCTGGCCCTGCTGACCCCGCTGCCGTCTGGCCCAGCTGACCCCGCTGTCGGAGAACCGACTCGGTCCGGGGCGACATCCGGACGAAGGATCGACTCCGCGCGATCGGTCTGCGACGATCGACGAACATCGAGCTGCGTCGGTCGGCCGGAGGTGGTTCCTCTGCGCGTCTTCCTGATCACCGCAGCGGTTGCCGCCGGCACGGCGATCCTGCAGGTGTGGCTGAAACTGATCTCCCGGACGCCCCGGCCCGGCCGGCGTCACGGTCTCGAGCGGGAAGACGCCCTGTGGTGGACCGACTGGGTGGTCGCCGCCACCTTCGCGCTGGTCGGCTCGGTGGTCGCGGCGGCCCGGGACACCGGTAAGGACGTGCCGCTCGGGCAGGCGGTGGTCGCGTTCGTCGCCCTCTTCTTCGGGTTCAGCGTGATGCCCTTCGGCCTACGGTCCTTCGCCTACGACTCGCAGGCCAGGATCAAGGGCTGGCTGTGGATCTGGTCCGCCAACGGGGTGGCGAGCCTGGTCCTGCTCAGCGCCGTGGCGACCGGGGTGACGATCTATGGCTGAACCCGGCCGGCGGCCGCCGGAGGAGCACGACGGGACCCACCGGCCCGTGGTCGCGGTCGTCCTGCTCGTGATGACCGCGCTGGTGTCGGTCGCGGCCGTGGTGGTCAGCCTGGGTCGCGACGCGCTCTCCGTCATCGCGGCCACGCTGACCATCGCGTCCGCGCTGACCCTCATCGCGTTTCAGGTGTCCCGGGGCCGGCGGCGATGAGGTCGGCCGCGATGGTGAGCCGGTTGTGCAGATCCTCGGCGGGCTCCGGGCGGCCCAGGTGGTAACCCTGGGCGAACTTGCAGCCCATCACGGTCAGCAGGTCCAGCTGGGACGCGTCCTCGATGCCCTCGGCGACGACCCGCAGCCCGAGCGTGTGGCCGAGCTGGATCACCGCGTTGACCAGCTCCTGCTGGCGGCCGTTGCCGGCCATCCCGTCGATGAACGAGCGGTCGATCTTGAGCACGTCCACCGGGATGTCCCGCAGGTAGCCCAGGGACGAGTAGCCGGTGCCGAAGTCGTCGATGGCGATCTTCACGCCGAGCGCGCGCAGTTCCTCCAGCCGGACCGAGGTCACCGCCAGGTCGCGCATCAGGATCGTCTCGGTCAGCTCCAGGACCAGGCAGTTCGCCGGGAGCCCGGTGGCCGTCAGGGCGTAGGCCACCTGGTCGGTCAGGTCCGGCACCTCCAGGTGCGCGGCGGAGAGGTTGACGCTGACCCAGGCCGGCGCGGTCGCCGGGTCGTCGTCCTGCCACTGCTTGACCGCGCGGCACGCCTCCAGCAGCATCCAGCGGTCGATGTCGACGATCGCGCCGGTCTCCTCGGCCAGCGGGATGAACGAGCCGGGCATCCGTAGCCCCTGCTCCGGGTCCTGCCAGCGGACCAGCGCCTCGGCCCCGGCCATCTGCCCGGCCGGGACGCCGACCACCGGTTGCAGGTGCAGCCGCAGCTCGCCCCGGTGCACCGCGTCGCGCAGGCGGGACTCCTGGTCCAGCCGGTTCAGCAGCTGCTCGTGCATCTGGGTCTCGAAGGTCAGGAAGCGGTTCTTGCCCTGGTCCTTGGCCGCGTACATGGCCACGTCGGCGTTGCGCAGCACCTCGTCGGCGTCGGCGTAGGCGGCCGCGTCGGGCACCACGCCGATGCTCACCGAGACCAGCGCCTCCCGGTTGTGGATCAGGAACGGCCGGGCCAGGACCGCCAGGATGTCCCGGGCCAGCCGCTCGACGATCGCCGGGTCGGCGTCCTCCAGCAGGACCGCGAACTCGTCGCCGCCGAGCCGGGCCACGGTGTCCTGCGGGCGCAGCGCCCCGGTCAGCCGTTCGGCCGCGGTCCGCAGCAGCAGGTCGCCGGCGTTGTGCCCGAGGCTGTCGTTGACCCGCTTGAAGCCGTCCAGGTCGAGGTAGAACACCGCGAGCGGGCCGCCGGTGGCCCGGGCCCGGGCGAGCGCGTGCTCCAGCCGGTCCAGCAGCAGCTTGCGGTTGGGCAGGCCGGTCAGCCCGTCGTGCAGGGCCTGGTGCCGCAGGTCGTGTTCGAGCGCGCGCTGCCGGCTGACGTCCCGGAGCACGATCACCGCGCCGATCGCGCGGCCGGCCTTCTCGATCTCGCTGGTCGTGTACTCGACCCGGACGCTGGTGCCGTCCGGCCGTTGCAGGGACACCTCGCGGGTGCCCGGGACCAGGTCCTCGGCGGTCTCCGGCAGCACCGCCGAGGCCTCCCGCTGGAGCAGCCCGGCCACGCCGAGGCCGGTGATCCGCCCGGCGGCCGCGTTCGCGAAGGTGATCCGGCCGTCGCGGTCCACGCCGCAGATGCCCTCGCCGGCGTTGGCCAGGATGCTGTCGGTGTACTCCTTGGCCAGGATCTCCCGGGCGGACCGGTCGAGCTGCTCGGCCATCTCGTTGAAGGCCCCGGCCAGCCGGGCGATCTCGTCGTTGCCGGCCCCGGTCGGCACCCGGTGCGAGAAGTCGCCGGTCCGGACCACGCCGACCGCGGTGGTCACCGAGGTGATCCGCCGGGTCAGCGAGCGGGCCAGGAAGTGACCGACCAGCAGGACCAGCAGGAAGGCGATCGCGGCGACCCCGAGGATGACGAACTGGGCCTGCCGGGCGGCGGCCAGCATCCCGTCGTACAGCGGGGTGTACTCGAGGATGATCGCGCCGAGGATCTGGTTGTTGCGTCCCCGCATCGGCACCACGACCTGCTTGATGCCGGCCGGGTAGTCGTCGCTCTGCTCGACGAAGATCCGGGACTCGCCGTCGTCGATGGTCTTGCCGATCTGGTTGCCGGTGTCGTGGTCGAAGACCGTGCCGACATTCTCCGGCACCGCGTCGCCGAGGATGTACTTGCCGGAGTCCACCACGACGACGTCCCGGTGCTGACTGTCGTGCAGGCGCTCGATGTAGTTCGCCAGCGACCTCGGGTTGAAGTACAGCGGGGAGATCAGCTCGCCGGGCGTGTCGACCGGCAGCCCGAGCGCGATGTCCTTGCCGATGCCCCGGGCCACCTGGGCGGCCTCCTTGGCGGCGGCCCGCCGGGCCGAGGCCATGTCGGTGTACCAGGCGGTGGCCGCGGTGGCCACGACGAGGCACGCCACCACCAGGTAGCCGGCCAGCAACTTACGGCGAACGTTCATCCTGATGAAGATCGGCTACCGCGGCCGGAAGATGAGCGCCGGGCCGGATCACCGCGGCGCCGATCAGCTCCGGCCGGTTCCGCAGCCGTTCGTGCATCCGGTCCTCGAACCGGAGCCAGCGGTTCTTGCCCTGGTCCTTGGCCGCGTACATGGCCAGGTCGGCGTTGCGCAGCACCTCGTCGAAGCGGGCGTAGCGGCTCGCGTCCGGCACCACGCCGACGCTCACCGAGACCAGGCCCTCCCGGCTGTTCAGCACGAACGGGCGGGACAGCGCATCCACGCACGTCTGGGCCAGGAGCTCCACGTCGTCCGGCCGGGCGCCCACGATCAGCACGGCGAACTCGTCGCCGCCGAGCCGGGCCACGGTGTCCTGCGGGCGCAGCGCCCCGGTCAGCCGCTGGGCCGCGGACTGCAGCAGCAGGTCGCCGGCGTCGTGGCCGAGGCTGTCGTTGACCCGCTTGAAGCCGTCCAGGTCGAGGTAGAGCACGGCGAGCGCCTCGCCGCCGGAGCGGGCGCAGGCGTGCGCCTCCTCCAGCCGGCTGATCAGCAGCTTGCGGTTGGGGAGCCCGGTCAGCGCGTCGTGCAGGGCCTGGTGCCGCAGGTCGAACTCGAGCGCGCGCTGGCGGCTGACGTCGCGGAGCACGATCACCGCGCCCAGCCGGTGGCCGGCCTTGTCGATCTCACTGATCGTGTATTCGATCCGTACCGTCGAATGGTCCGGACGCTGCAAGCGTCCTTCGGTCGTCCCCGGGGTCGGTTCCAGACCGGCCGGGAGCAGCACCGAGGCGTCCCGCTGGAGCAGCCCGGCCACGCCGAGCCCGGTGATCCGCCCGGCGGCCGCGTTCGCGAACGCGATCCGCCCGCCGGCGTCCAGCCCGCAGATGCCCTCGCCGGCGTTGGCCAGGATGCTGTCGGTGTACTCCTTGGCCAGGATCTCCCGGGCGGAC
This sequence comes from Actinoplanes sp. L3-i22, assembly GCF_019704555.1. Lineage (NCBI taxonomy): Bacteria > Bacillati > Actinomycetota > Actinomycetes > Micromonosporales > Micromonosporaceae > Actinoplanes > Actinoplanes sp. L3-i22. The sequence continues at coordinate 9,679,830 of NZ_AP024745.1, read as the reverse complement.
TTGTCGAGCTGCTCGGCCATCGCGTTGAAGGCCACCGCCAGCCGGGCGATCTCGTCGGCGCCGCCGGCCGGCAGCCGGTGCGTGTAGTCGCCGGTGCGGATCACCCCGGCCGCCGCGGTGAGCTTGCTGATCCGCCGGGTCACCGAGCTGGCCAGCAGGTAGCCGAGCAGCAGGACCAGCACGAACGCGATCGCCGCGCTGATGAACAGGACGGTCTGCGCGTCCCGGGCGCCGTTCATCATCTGCTGGTACAGCGGGGTGTACTCGACGATGACCGCGCCGAGCACGGTCTGCGCGCTGCCGATCATCGGCACCACGACCTGCTTGATGCCCTCCGGGTGGTCCGGGCTGGTCTCGACGAAGACCCGCGACTTCCCGTCCGCGATCGTCTTGGTGACCTCGGCGCCCCGGTCGTGGGTGTACTTCGTGCCGACGTTGTCCGGGTCGGCGTCGCCGATGATGTACTTCTCGTAGTCGACCGCCACCACGCTGCGGTGCTGCGAGTCGTGCAGCCGCTTGAGGTAGTTCCCCATCGCGCTGGGGCTGTAGTAGAGCGGGGACTCCAGCTCGCCGACGTGGTAGGCGGGCAGGCCGAACGCGATGTCCTTGCCGATCCCCCGGGCCACCTGGGCGGCCTCCAGGGCGGCGGCGCGGCGGGCCGAGGTCTGGTCGGTGTACCAGGCGATGAGCGCGGTCGCCGCGACCATGAGCGCCACCACCAGGTACCCGCTCAAGAGCTTCTGCCGTACGTTCATCCGTCCCTTTCCCGTGCCGACCTGTGATAGATCGGCGCGGGCGGACCGGAGATGAGTCAGACCGGGACGGACTCCCGCTCGGTCTTCCCGGCCGGCCGGAACGGCTTGGTCACGCCGAGCCCGATCGCCACCAGCACCGCGGCGCCGGTCACCACGCCGACCACCGTGGTGTCGACGTCGAACAGCTTCAGCGAGCTGGCCAGCAACACGATGATCAGCGCGGACCGGACCAGGCCGCCGGGGGCGCGCGAGGAGATCCGGGAGCCGATCAGCACGCCGGGGATCGAGCCGAGCACCACCGCGCCGGCGATGTCCAGGTGCAGGTCGCCGAAGAGCGCGTGCCCCAGGGCGGCCGCGGTGACCAGCGGGATGGCCTGCACGAGATCGGTGCCGACCAGGTCGTTGGCGCGCAGCTTCGGGTAGACCGCGAGCAGCGCCACGATGATCAGTGAGCCGGAGCCGACCGAGGTGAGCCCGACCACCAGGCCGCCCATGATCCCGATCAGCAGCGTCGGCAGCGGCTTGACGACGATCTCGACCGGCGGCCCGTCGGCGTCGCGCCGGCTGATCCACGCCTTGAGGAGCATGCCGCCGACCGCCAGCAGCAGGGCCACGCCCAGCGCGAGCTTGACGGTGTGCTGGACGCTCGCGTCGTCACCGAGCAGGCGCAGCAGCAGGACCCCGAGGAACGCGCTGGGCACGCTGCCGGCGCAGAGCCAGCCGACCAGCTTCCAGTTGACCGTGCCGCGGCGGGCGTGCACGGCGCCGCCGAACGGCTTCATCACCGCGCTCGCGGCCAGGTCGCTGCCGATCGCGGCGACCGGGTTGACGTGGAAGAAGAGCACCAGGATCGGGGTCATCAGGGCGCCGCCGCCCATGCCGGTCAGGCCGACGATGATGCCGACGCCGAGTCCCGCGAGCGCCATGGTCAGGTCCATGGGCGGAAATTCTGCTCGACGATCGCCCACCTTGTCTACTAAATCAGTTGAGTTTGTCGAGATTCCCGATGAGCGGGATCCGCCAGCAGCAGAGCCACGTCGGAGTCGGGCATCGGGCGCGCGAAGTGATAGCCCTGGGCGAACCGGTACCCCGCCGCGTGCAGACGTTCGGCCTGCTCAGCGGTCTCCACGCCCTCGGCCACCGCCTGGATCCGCAGACCTCGGGTGATCCCGATCAGCCCGTCCACGATCACCGCCTGCGGGCTCCGGGTGGTCACCCCGTCGACGAACGACTTGTCCACCTTCAGCCAGCTGACCGGGGTGTCGACGAGCAGGCTCAGCGACGACTGGCCGGTGCCGAAGTCGTCCAGCGCGATCTTGAGACCCAGTTCGTCGAGCCGGCGTACCGCCTCCAGCGCGGCCCCGGTGCCGAGCACCGCGGTCTCGGTCACCTCGATCACCAGCCGTGCCGGGTCCAGCCCGGTCGCGGCCAGCAGCGCGGCGACCTCGTCCGGGAAGCCCGGTTCGTTGAGCTGGCGGGCCGACACGTTCACCGACACCTTGTCCGGGGCGGCGTCGCCGTACTCCCGCTGCCACGCCGCGGTCCGGCGCATCGCCTGCTCCAGGATCCACCGGCCGACCTCGATGATCTGGCCGTTGCGCTCGGCGAGCGGGATGAAGTCGGCCGGCGGGACCAGCCCGTGCTCCGGGTGCCGCCAGCGGACCAGCGTCTCCAGGCCGGCGAGGCGGCCGGTCGGCAGCTCCACGATCGGCTGGTAGACCAGGAACAGCTCGTCGCGGGCGATGGCCTGGCGCAGGTCGGCGCCGAGCCGCGCGTCGGTGTCCGCCCGCGAGTCCATGATCGGGTCGAACCAGGTCCACCGGCCGCCGCCGGCGTTCTTGGCGGCGTACATCGCCACGTCGGCGCGGCGCAGCAGCTCCTCGGGCGAGTCCTCGGGCCGGCTCAGGGTGACCCCGGCGCTGATCCGCGGGGCCATCTCGCGCCCGCCGAGCATCATCGGCCGCTGCACCGTGGCCAGCAGCCCGCGCAGCAGCTCCTCCGCCTCGTCCATGCCGACCCCGGGCAGCAGCAGGGTGAACTCGTCGCCGCCGAGCCGGGCCACGATGTCCCGCGGGCGCAGACTCTGCCGCAGCCGGGTGCTGATCGCGCGCAGCAGGGCGTCGCCGGTCTCGTGCCCGTGCCGGTCGTTGACCACCTTGAAGTCGTCCAGGTCGAGCAGCACCACGACGAACGGCTCGCCGCCGGCCAGCTGGGCGGAGAGCCCGGCCGCGTACGCCGGCCGGTTGGTGATCCCGGTCAGCGGGTCATGGTTGACCTGGTGATTCAGCTCCTCCTGGTACGCCCGCAGCTGCCGCAGACTGGTGTCGACGGTGTCCAGCAGCCGGGAGTTGTCCCGCAGCGTGCTGATCTGGCGCACCACGACCAGCACGGTCAGCACGGTCGCGGCGATCGCGATCACCGACTCGTCGCCGCCCTGGGGCAGCTCGTAGGCGAGCACGGTGGCGTAGAGGGCGGCGACCGCGACGTACGGCAGGACGCTGAACCGCCGCGCCCGGGACCGTTCCACCGGCGCCGCGTTCCGGTTCCGCCACTGACGACGGGCCGCCAGAACGCCGCTGACCTGCGAGAACGGCACGGCGAGCAGGGTCGTGCTGAGATACGGCCGGTCGGCCAGCAGCGGCGCGACGCCCCCGGTGCTCGCGGCCAGCGCGACCCCGGCCGACAGCAGGTGCAGCGACCCGCGGTCCAGTCGCCCGGCCCCGGCGAAGGCGACCTTGAGGAACGCGACGAGCGAGACGACGGCCACCCCGACGATCGCCAGGATCGAGGCGGGCGTGGTCGTCGGCGAGCTGCCGAACTCGAGCCGGCTCAGCCAGAAGTGCCAGGTCAGCACGCCGCCGGTGAGCAGCACGATGGTGGTGTCCAGACCGAAGCGCAGCCAGTCGCTGCCGGAGCGCTGCCAGGCCGGCAGCCGCAGCAGCGCCCACAGGATGATCGCCAGGACCAGGGCGAACAGCACCTCGGTACGGGTGCTGAAGGTCTGCGACAGCGCCGGCCCGCCGAGCGCGTCGGCCATGCTGCTGAGGACACCGGGGAGCAGCACCGCCGAGGCCAGGGCGGCCCGTCCCCAGAAGCGCCGGGTGTCCCGGTCCAGGGCCGTGCTGCGGAACAGCCGGTGGCACTCGGTGACGAAGATTCCGATGATCACCGGGAGCGGGAGCCAGCCGACGATCGGGTGCGACCAGACGTGTCCCAGGCCGATCAGGAACCAGCCCACCACGAACACGAGCAGGCCGACGGCCATCGTCGAGGGGAGGTCGATCCGGCGCAGGGCACGGTGCGCTTCGGGCATGACCCATCCATCGGACGTTTCGAAGAACGGTGAAGGTTTCTTCAGCCCGGCGCCGGAGCGGCCGATCTGGCTCCCCGTGAATGAGTCTCTGCTGACGATGCTGCGTGACGACCTGGCCCGCCGGGTGGAGTCCGCGACCGCCAACATGACCGGCACCCTGCGGTTGCTGGCCACCGCCCGGAATCTCGCCGACGACGGGCCCGGCGCGGACTCGCTGACCGCGGCGATCGAGGAGCTGACCGCGGCCCGCGACGGCCTGCTGGTCACGAGTCGGTGAACGACTCCCAGTCCAGGCCCAGCTTGCGCAGCCGGCGCAGCAGCCCCGGGTGGCGGACCCCGACGTACATCTCGAACCAGTCCGTGTCGTCCTCGCCGATCAGCACGATCGTGCCGGGACCGGCGTAACACCGGGAGAACAGGCACGGCCAGCGCATCGGGCGCAACGGCACCCGGCGTAGCGGAGCGATGATCCGCCGCGCCTGGGGCCGGTCGACGAACGCCATCCCGCCGAGCGGGCCGTCCATCGCGGCCCGCGCCAGGGTGGCCTGCAACAGGTAGCCGCTGAGGCGTTCGCGTTCCGGGAGGAGGCGGTCGCTCAGACCCTCGTACCAAATCCTCGGGTCTTTCTCGTCGGGCTCCATGACCAGGGTGAACATGCCGTCGCCGGCATGGCCGAAGGTGAGCAGGCCGTCCGGGCGCCCGCCGATCGGCTGCGGGAGGACGACGCTGGAGACACCGTGCACCTCGGGCCGCCCGGCCGCCGCCGCATAGAACTCCTGCAACGGGGGCGGACCCGAAAAATCAGATAAAACCCCAATTTGAGGTACGTCGTCATACCAGTCCCCGATGAACCGCCGCATCGCGTTCACCGGGTCGAACCCGACCTGTTCCAGCCAGCCCAGACCCGGAGTCACCCGCCCGAGCAGGTCGGGCGGGATCGGCGACTCGAAGGTCAGCCGGATGTCGTGCAGCGCCCCGCGCCGGTAGCCGAGCTCGGTCGACCGGGCCACGCCGAGCGTCAGGCAGCCCTGCGGCAGGCGGGCGAACGCGCGCACGGCCGGCCGCAGCACCCCGGCCAGCCGCCGCTCGATCAGCTCCGGGAACGGGCCGGGCAGGGTGATCTCGCCGTCGCTGTCGGCCGACGGGGCGATCACCACGATCGTGTCCGTGCCGACCGCGTAGGCCGCGCCGTCGCCGGTCAGCAGCGTCGCCCCCGGTCCGGCCAGGGCGAGCGCCTCCGGCTCGGCGACCACCGACCAGGGTTCGATCTCCACCGCCACACGGTAGACGGCCGGGTCGCCCGGGGCGCGGGCAGTGACGCAGGCCTCAGGCCCGGGTATTGCGTCTTATCGCGCTGTTGGTCGTGAGTACACATCTCTTGGGTAGACCAGACGGTATGGGCGAAGTGCGCTGTGTGATCCACCGCAATCCGGGCAAGACCGGCTCGACCGTCTTCCTGCACCTGGACGGCTGTTTCGACCGGCAGTCCAGCGCCGACCTGCGCAAAGAGCTGAAGCAGGCGTTCGGCCGGTCGCGTGGCGCCCGGGTCGTCGTCGACATGGCCGGCGTGGACCTGATCGGCAGTGAGTGCATCGAGGTCCTGCTGGTCGGCTACACCCGCGCGATGCGCAGCGGCCACGGGTACGAAGTGGTCAATGCCGAAGGTCATGTCCGGCAGGCGCTGGAGGCCACCGGTCTGTGTCCGCGAAGTGACGACAACCTCTACGCCCCCGCCACCGGGGATGCCATCGAGGCGGCTCTCGCCGAGCTCGCCTGACCGACCTCTGCCACGGATCCACCGGCCGGCCCCTCGGGGCCGGCCGCTCGCGTTTTGGCACATTCCTACGGCTGCCTGCGGTTTTCCCGGGTCCGCCGGGCGCGCTCCCAGGTGATCGCGGGTGTCCACGATGTGGCTGTGCGTCCCGGGTGTCGAGATTTCACAAGTCGCTAACCGGGAGAACAAGAAGTAAACGTAGGATCTACCGCGAGTGACCAAACGGTATCCCTTGGCTCGGTGCGGAGCCTACGATCGAGCCTGCTGTGCACGCCGATCAGAGGGGGGCTGAGATGGCCAAGAACAAGAAGAAGTCGAAGAAGGACAAGAAGAACAAGAAGAAGAAGTGACCCCGTCAGGCCGTCGTCGTGAGGCGGCGGCCTGTTCGCGGTGTGTGGCTAGGAGGCGTTCACCATGCATGATCAGATGTTGGCTCTCATGGACGACTGCCTCACCAGGTTGACGTCGCTACGGGCGGAACTGGCTGCGGCGCGGTGCGTCCAGTTGGGTGAGCGCCGCGGCATCGCGCTGGAGGCCATCGACGCCGCCGAGGGGTTCGCGACGGCCGCTGCCCAGGCCATCGGCGAGCCGGCTCTCGAGCCGGTGGCCGTCCTGCCGATGGGTGCGCCGATGGGCGGCCCGATCCCCACGGTGCTCAGCGAGGTCGCCTGCTGACGGCAGGCGCGAGGCCCGGCTTGCCGGGGGTGTCGGAGATCCCCGGCAAGCCTCCGAGCCGCCTGACCCGCTAGCCGACGGCGTACGCGCGGGCGATGGCGACCTGCGCGTATGCCCCGCTCGTGCTGGTGATCCGGCTGCGCAGCCAGACCGTCCCGCTCGCCGGGTTGGTGACCGTGCCCGCCCAGGTCGTGCCGGTCTTCTTGACCGGCATCGACTTCCAGGTCGTCCCGTCGTACGACACCTGCAGGGTGACCGTCTTGACGGTCGCCGTGCCGCGGGCCACGTCCGGGTTCCAGGTGCCGCGCTCCGGCTTGATCTGCACGACCGTCTTGCCGCCGGCCGGTCCCTGGTTGAGCTGGTTCAGGCCACTCGGCACCAGCCGCGGCAGCAGCGTGTCGACCAGGCGCGGCTTCGCCTTCGGGTCCAGTCGCATCCGGAAGATCGCCTGGACCCGGGGCGAGAGCAGGTCGGCCGGGTAGACCAGGCCGGGCCGGTACCGGGTGGCGTCGACCCGCATGATGTACCAGCCGGCCTTGGTGATCTTCGCGGTGAACTGCGGGTCGCCGGCGTCCCCCCAGCCGGTCCGCCACTGCCGCTTGACCAGGGCGTTCTTGCTACCGGTCAGGGTGACCAGGGACTTCTGGCTGGCCTCGAACATCTCCGGGGCGGCCGGGTCGCTGAACATCTTGTCGGTGCCGAAGCTCACCGTCTTGCCGGACATCTCCGGGACATGGAACCCGGGGCCCCAGGCCGAGGCGAAGAACGTCTTCCCGATCTTCTGACCGGCGGTCAGCGTCAGCTTGCGCGAGTCGTTACCGATGAACGGAATATCCCCGGTCGTCTCGGTCCCCGACCACTCCGCCTCCAGCGTCCACTTGCCGGGCGTGGCGCGGATCCGGCCCACCTGGGGCGTCTCCCCGTTGGCGGCCACGGTGCCGTACCCGGCCCGGCACTGGTCCTGCTCGTACAGCCGGATGCTGTTGATGACGCCGCCGGCCGGCCCGCGCCGGGCGACGGCGGTGACGGTGGCCAGCGAGGACGCCTTGACCGTGCTGCTGACCCCGGCCGGCACCCCGGTCCGGACCCCGCCGGACACGATCCACGCGTTGCCGGCGTCGGTGTTCTCCCAGACCGCCGAGTACGCGAACTTCAGCTGCTTCGAGCTGTTCGGGATGACGAAGAGCTGTCCCGGGTGGTTCCACGCGTCGATCTCGGCCATCGAGCCGATGTAGCCCGGGCAGAGCGCCGCCCGCACGGTCGGCGTGTAGCCGTCGCCCGGGCTCTGGTCCAGCCGGACGTTGACCGGCTTGCCCTTGCGCGCGTCGAACGTGACGCTGACCGAGCTCGCCGGGACGCTGACGATCAGCGCCCCGATCGTGTCGGTGCCCAGCCCGTCGATGCCGTCCTTGGTGTTGTTGATGTCCATGAACACCGTGTAGGCGCCCTTGGGCAGGGCCTTAGCCGTGAAGCTGGTCGCCGAATAGGTCGCCAGCGTGGTGTTGTTCATGATCCGGACCGGGGTCTTGAAGACCTTGCCGGCCCGGTCGTAGGTCTTGACGGTGAGTTTGCCGGAGGCGGCCGACGCCGATCCGGTGGTGCTCAACAGGGTGGCCGGCAGCAGCACCGCGATGGCGGCCGCGAGCAGAGGAAGTCGTCGCAACGTGATCCCCGTGATCAATCGAGTAGAGGCGATGATCGTAAGGATCAGCGTCGGTCGGTGTCCAGGCGTGTGGCGGACAGCGCCAGCCACAACTGGACCCGGTCGGCGGTGGCGGTCAGCGAGCGGCCGGTCAGCCGCTCGATCTGCTCCAAGCGGTACCGGACCGTGTTGCGGTGCACGATCAGCCGCCCGGCGACCGCCGCGACCGACCCGTTCTCGTCCAGATAGGCGCGCAGCGTCTCGACCAGCGCCCCGCCGTGCTCGGCGTCGAAGTCGCGCAGCGGGCGCAGCACGTCCCGGGCCAGGTCCCGCAGCGGCACGTCCTCACTGGCCAGCAGCAGGCCGGAGAGGCTCATCTGCTCGCGCTCGTTGATGCCCGGGGCGCGGGTCATCGCCTCGTGCGCCTCGTAGTAGCTCCACCGCAGACCGGTCATCCCGGTGTACCAGCCGCCGACGCCGACCCGGGCCGGGTCGCCGTGCCGGCTCAGGTGGGCGTGCAGCAGCTGCGCGGCGTCGCGCGCCGACTGCCCCGGCTCCAGCACCGCGATCAGGCAGTCCTCGACGACCGCGGTGGTGCCGCCGGGCAGCGGGGGAGCGGTCAGCAGTCGCCGCCCGTCGGCCGCGGCGACCGTCGCGACCAGCAGCGCGTGCTCGTCGGTGGCGCGGATCCCGAACGGCGCGAGGCGGCGCTCCGCCTCCGGGCCACCGATGATGCCGCGGACCAGATCCTCCAGGACCTGCCCGGCCAGCTGCCGTTTGCCGGCCAGCTCGGCGCGCCGCCGGGCAAGTTCAAGACCGACCAGACTGACCGCGTACGGCAACACGTCCGCCGACCGCCGTGGCCGGCGACAGCAGAGGTACGCCTCCACACTGTCCTCCACCGTGATCGGCAGGATCGCCGGCTGATCCTGGGAGGTGCCGCCCCCGCGGGCCGCGAACAGGATCTGCTCCACCGGCCAGGCGGCGCTCTCCGGCGCGGTCGCCAGCACCCCGCCGTAGACGTCGAGCACCATCGCCGGCGCGCCCAGGATCTGGTGCAGCGACTCGATCAGCGCGCCCAGCCCGCGCCCGGAGAGCAGCGACTTGGCCAGCGTGTCGTGCTCGTCGAGCAGGTCGGCGAACCGGCCGTACTGCTCCTCGAGGATCCGGTCGGCGACGAACCGGTCGACCGCGATGAACGGCGTCTCGTACGGGATCTCCAGCACCGGCAACCCGTGCACCCGCGCCTCGGCGAGCGTCCCGGCCGGGATCTTGTCGTGGCTCAGCCCGATCCCGAAGCCCAGCCCGGCCGCCTTGCCCTCGGCGACCCGGGCCACGAACTCGCGCTGCGCCCGCGCCGACCGCTGGCTCAGCCCGGTGGTCAGCACCAGCTCGCCGCCGCTGAGGAACGGCCGCGGGTCGGCCAGCTCGGTGACCGCGACCCAGCGGACCGGCCGGTTCAGCGCGGCCAGCGCGCCGTCGACCAGGCGCAGGCTCAGGTCGGGATCGGCGAGCACATCGGCCAGACGCAGGGTCATGGCGGGACTGTACGGCCGCACAACGCGTCTGCGTAAGGACTGGACGGATGTCCATTTACCAGCACGCTCCGCTGCCCCTACGGTGACCGGAACGTCGCAGGAGGTTCACAAGTGTTGCAGGTTCCGGCCCGGATCGGCGGTCGCCCGGTGAGCGCCGCCGAGTGGATCGAGGTGCGCAGTCCCTGGGACGGCGCCCCGGTCGGCCGCGTCCCGGCATTGACCCCGGCCCATGTGGCGGATGCCTGCGCGGCCGCCGCGAAGGTGCTCGAACGACGGGATTTCCCGCAGCACGCCCGGGCCGAGGTGCTGGAGCGGGCCGCCGAGACGCTGACCGAGCGGGTCGAGGAGTTCGCGGTCACGATCGCCCGGGAGGCCGGCAAGCCGATCGTGGACGCCCGCGCCGAGGCGGCCCGGGCCGCGGACACCTTCCGCTTCTCCGCGGTCGAGGCCCGCAAGCTGTCCGGCGAGCTGATCCCGATGGACGCCTCGCGGGGCGGCGCGGGCCGGCTCGGCTTCGCGGTCCGGCACCCGGCCGGCGTGGTCGCCGCGATCACCCCGTTCAACTTCCCGCTCAACCTGGTGGCGCACAAGCTGGGCCCGGCGATCGCGGCCGGCTGCCCGATCGTGCTCAAACCGGCCGAGCTGACCCCGATCTCGGCCATCCGGCTGGTCGACCTGCTGGTCGAGGCCGGGCTGCCGGGCGACTGGATCTCGGTGGTGACCGGGACCGGGCCGGAGACCGGCACGCCGCTGGTCGAGCACCCGGTGCCGGCCGTGGTGTCGTTCACCGGGAGCGTGCCGGTGGGCCGGCGGATCCAGCGGATCGCGGCCGGCAAGCGGGTGCTGCTCGAACTGGGCTCGAACGCCCCGGTGATCATCGAGCCGGGCGCTGACCTGCGGCGGGCGGTCGCCGCGATCCGGCGCGGCGGCTTCGCGTACGCCGGGCAGGTCTGCATCTCCACCCAGCGGGTGCTGGCCCACCGCTCGGTCTACGACGAGGTGCTCGGCCTGCTGCGGGAGACGGTCGCGACGCTGCGGCTCGGCGATCCGCTCGACGAGCGGACCGAACTGGGCCCGATGATCTCCGCGGCCGCCGCCGACCGGGTCGCCGACTGGCTGGCCGCCGCCCGGGCCGCCGGCGCGGAGGTCACCGGCGGCGAGCGGCAGGGCCCGATCCTGACGCCGGCTGTCGTCGCCGATCCCGCCCGCCACCTGGACGTCTATCGCCAGGAGGTGTTCGGGCCGGTGGTGACGGTCACGCCGTACGGCGAAATTGGCGAAGCCATCTCGATGGCCAATGACAGCGAAGCGCGACTGCAGGCCGGAGTCTTCACCCCGGACCTGGCCGCGGCCCTGCGGGCCGCGAACGAGCTGCGGTTCGGCGGCGTGCTGATCAACGACGTGCCGACCTTCCGCGCCGACCAGCAGCCCTACGGGGGTGTCGGCGACGCCGGCAACACCCGGGAGGGGCCGGCCTACGCGATCAACGAGATGACCGAGCTGAGATTCGTGAGTGTGAGCGCATGAGTGCGATCAAACTGTCCGGCCTGCGCAAGTCCTTCGGCAGCGTGGAGGCGGTGGCCGGCGTCGACCTGGAGATCGCCGACGGCGAGTTCTTCTCGATGCTCGGCCCGTCCGGCTCCGGCAAGACCACGGTGCTGCGGATGATCGCCGGCTTCGAGCTGCCCACCGCCGGCACGGTCGAGCTGGCCGGCCGGGACGTCACCCGGCTGGCGCCGTTCGAGCGCGACGTGAACACGGTCTTCCAGGACTACGCGCTGTTCCCGCACCTCAGCGTGATCGAGAACGTCGAGTACGGCCTGAAGGTCCGCAAGGTCGGCAAGCGGGACCGTCGCGAGCGCGCCGAGCAGGCCCTGGCCAGCGTCCGACTAGAAGGCTTCGGTAAGCGCAAGCCGGCCGCCATGTCCGGTGGCCAGCGGCAGCGCGTCGCCCTGGCCCGGGCGCTGGTCAACCGGCCGAAGGTGCTGCTGCTGGACGAGCCGCTCGGCGCGCTCGACCTCAAGCTGCGCGAGCAGATGCAGGTGGAGCTGAAGGCGATCCAGCGCGAGGTCGGCATCACGTTCGTCTTCGTGACGCACGACCAGGACGAGGCGCTGACCATGAGCGACCGGGTCGCGGTCTTCGACGCCGGCCGGATCGTGCAGGTCGGCACGCCGTCCGCGGTCTACGAGAAGCCGGCGACCGCGTTCGTGGCCGGCTTCGTCGGCACGTCCAACGTGTTCAGCGGGGAGGTCGCGAAGGCGCTGGTGGGTCGCGACGGAAATTTCTCAGTACGTCCTGAAAAAGTGGACATCTCGACCGAGGGCGCGCACAACGGCGTCGTCGCGGAAGTGATCTACGCGGGTGCGATGACCCGCTACGTGGTGGACCTGGACGCCGGCGCCCGGATGGTCGTCGTGGAGCAGAACCGCACGCTCCGAACCGGGCTGCGGGGGCAGCGGGTCCGGCTCAGCTGGCTTGACGAGCACGTGATCGAAATCCCCCTCGGAAAGGACAACGCGGATGCGGCATAACGGCAGATGGATGACGGCGGTACTGGCGGTGGGCGTGCTCACGCTGGCCGCGTGCGGGGACAGCGGCGGCGGCTCGACCGGCTCCGGCCCGGGCGGCCTCACCGTCCCGAAGATCGACAAGCTGGCGGCGCTCGGCGCCGGCGAGGGCACGGTCAACATCGTGTCGTGGGCCGGCTACGTCGAGGACGGCACCACCGACAAGAGCGTCGACTGGGTCACGCCGTTCGAGAAGGAGACCGGCTGCCAGGTCAACAACAAGGTCGCCGCCACCTCGGACGAGATGGTGACCCTGATGAAGACCGGCGACTACGACGTGGTCTCGGCCTCCGGCGACGCGTCGCTGCGGCTGATCTACGGCGGGGACGTCGCGCCGGTGAACACCGACCTGGTCGCGAACTACCAGGACATCTTCGACGGGCTGAAGAACAAGGCCTGGAACTCGGTCGACGGCGTCGCCTACGGCATTCCGCACGGCCGGGGCGCGAACGTGCTGATGTACAACAAGAACACGGTCACGCCGGCGCCGACGTCGTGGGGCGCGGTGTTCGACGCGAACTCGCCGTACAAGGGCAAGATCACCGCGTACGACTCGCCGATCTACATCGCCGACGCCGCGCTCTACCTGATGAAGACCAAGCCGGACCTGGGGATCAAGAACCCCTACGCGCTGGACGACAAGCAGTTCGACGCCGCGGTCAGCCTGCTCAAGGAGCAGAACAAGAACATCGGCGAGTACTGGTCGGACTACACCAAGGAGGTCCAGGCGTTCAAGTCCGGCAACTCCGTCCTGGGTACGTCCTGGCAGGTCATCGTCAACCTGGCGCAGGCCGACAAGGCGCCGGTCGAGTCGGTGCTGCCCACCGAGGGCGCGACCGGCTGGTCCGACACCTGGATGATCGCGGCCAAGGCCAAGCACCCGAACTGCGGCTACCTGTGGATGAACTACATCGTCTCGCCGAAGGCGAACGCCCAGGTCGCCGAGTGGTTCGGGGAGGCCCCGTCGAACAAGCTCGCGTGTGAGCAGACCGCCGACAAGAACCACTGCAAGACGTTCCACGCGGACGACGAGTCCTACTTCGACCAGGTCTGGTACTGGACCACGCCGCTCGCCCAGTGCGTCGACGGCCGCACCGACGTGACCTGCAAGGACTACTCGGCCTGGACCCAGGCCTGGACGACGATCAAGGGCTGAGATGAGTTTCCTGCACCGGCATCCCCGCCTGCGCCTGGCGGCCCTGCTCTCCGCACCCCTGCTGTGGCTGGTCGTCGCGTATCTCGGCGCGCTCGCGGTGCTGCTGGTGTCGGCCTTCTGGACGGTGAACGGCTTCACCGGCGAGATGGTCCGGACGTTCTCCCTGGCGAACTTCCGGACCATCCTCACCGAGGAGGTGTACCGCAACGTCACCCTGCGCAGCCTCGGGGTGGCGGCCTCGGTCACGGCGATCTGCGTGCTGCTCGCCGTGCCGATGGCGTTCTTCATGGCCAAGGTCGCCCGGCCGCGGTCCCGGCACTGGCTGGTGATCGCGATCCTCACTCCGCTCTGGGCGTCCTACCTGGTCAAGGCGTACGCCTGGCGGGTCCTGCTGGCCAACGGCGGACCGATCGAGTCGGTGTTCGGCGCGACCCCGGGCTACGGGCTGTTCGCGACGATCCTGGTGCTGTCCTACATGTGGCTGCCGTACATGATCCTGCCGATCTACGCCGGCCTGGAACGTCTCCCGGACTCGCTCCTGGAGGCCTCCGCCGACCTCGGCGCCCGGGCCGGCCGCACGTTCCGCGCGGTGGTGCTGCCGATCCTGATCCCGTCGGTCTTCGCCGGCTCGATCTTCACGTTCTCGCTGTCGCTCGGCGACTACATCGCCGTGCAGATCGTCGGCGGCAAGACCCAGCTGATCGGCAACCTGGTCTACGCCAACATCGGCGCGGCCAACAACCTGCCGTTCGCCGCCGCGATCGCCACCGTCCCGGTCGTGATCATGGTGATCTACCTGGTAGCCGTTCGCCGCTCGGGTGCCCTGGAGGAGTTGTGACGCTGTCCGCCCCGGCCCGCTGGGCGCTGCGCCTGTTCATGGCGATCGGGCTGACCTTCATCTACGTGCCGCTGATGCTGGTGCTGGTCAACTCGTTCAACGGCGACCGCACGTTCGCCTGGCCGCCGCACGACTGGACCACCCGCTGGTGGTCGGCCGCGTGGGAGAACGACGGCGCCCGTCAGGCCCTGGTCACCTCGGTTCAGGCCGGCCTCGGCGCGACCGCGATCGCGCTGGTCCTGGGCACCATGGTCGCGTTCGCGGTGCAGCGCTTCCAGTTCTTCGGCCGGGACACCGTGTCGCTGCTGATCGTGCTGCCGATCGCGCTGCCCGGCATCGTCACCGGCATCGCGCTGGACAGCGCGTGGCGCTCGGTGATGGGCGAGCTCGGCATCGGCAAGGGCCTGTTCTCGGTGGTTGTCGGGCACGCCACGTTCTGCGTGGTCACCGTCTACAACAACGTCCTGGCGCGGCTGCGCCGCACCGGCACCAACCTCGAGGACGCCTCGGCCGACCTGGGCGCGTCACCCTTACAGACCTTCCGGTACGTGACGTTCCCGCTGATCCGCTCGGCCCTGCTGGCCGGCGGTCTGCTGGCCTTCGCGCTCAGCTTCGACGAGATCATCGTGACCACGTTCACCGCCGGCCCCGGGGTCACCACGCTCCCGATCTGGATCTTCAACAACCTGTTCCGCCCGAACCAGGCCCCGGTCGTCAACGTGGTCGCCGCGATCCTGATCGTCCTCTCGGTCCTGCCGGTCTGGCTCGCCCAGCGCCTGGCCGGCCCCGAAGCCGCCACCCGCACCTGACTTGACCATCCCGCGGTTTCGGCCGCCGCTCGCGCTTCGCTGCTGGTCGAGGTCGGCTTGCCAGGCGGCGTCCGGCGTTGCTCACGGCTGCGGCCGCACGTCGCGGTTCGCCCAGAACACAACTGCCTGAGAGGTACGCCGTGAGCCGGCCGGCCACCGCGGCTGTCGCCGGCTCACGACGTACCCACGAAGCCACCGCGACCGGCGGCGAAGCGTGAGCGGCGGCCGCAGCCGGGACCGGCAGCGGGCGCCGCCTGGCAAGCCGACCGCAACCAGCGGCGAAGCGCGACCGGCGGGGTCAGCCGGCCGGGGGCAGTTTGCAGATCCGGCGGAGCATGCGGTCCAGGGTCTTCTTGTCGGCGTCGGTCACCGGGACCGCGGTGACCAGCTTGTCGCCGCCGTCGAGGGTGACCGTCGCCAGGAACTCGAACGGCTTCTTGATCTCGGCGAGCGCGTGCGCGTCGCACCGCGCCGGCTTCGCGGTCAGCGGCACCGACGCGGCCGGCGTGGCGGCCGAGACCTCGGCGAGCGGTGTCTTCGTGGGCAGGGTGAGCGCGTACATCACGTTGCCGTCCAGCTCGAGCACCTGGATCGTCCCGCTGACCCGGGTCACGTCCAGGCTGCCGCGCAGGCCGTCCGCCCCGGCGTCGGTCCACGGGCCGAACTTCAGGCTGACGGCCCGGTCGATCGTCTGGGTCGCGCAGTCCGCCTTGAGAAGCTTGTCGAGCAGCGGATTCGGATCCGGCAGCGGGAGGGTGAGCCGCTCGACGACCGTCGAGCCCTCGGCGCGCGCCCAGACCACGACGTGGGAGGCGGCCGCCGTGGTGGCGCAGGTCCCGGTCCCGTAGGACACCGGCACGTCCACCCGCAGCCCGCCGACCGGCAGCAGCGCGTCGGTGTCGGCCGCGGCCTCGCCGTCGAAGGAGGGCAGGACCGGCTCGACCCGGGACACGTGGACCGGCACGGTGCCGTTGTTGTGCAGGGCGATCGCCAGCTGCCGGTTCACCTCGTGGACCCGCCACTGCTCGGCGGTGGCGGTGAGCCGCAGAACCGGCTCGGTCCGGCCGGTGGCGGCCCGGACGGCGACCGCGCCGGCGACGGCGAGCAGCACGACCGCGGCAATGGTGAGAAGGATGGGCCGCCCTCGCATGCCCGTGACTGTAGACCGTCACCCGCCTCCGCACCGCCCGTCTCCCACCCGTGCGGCGCGACTGCCGGCGGGGGTCGTGGGCGGTGGCGCGGGCCGCGCGTTCGTCAGTGGGGGTCGTGGTCGGTGGCTCGGGCGGCGCGTTCGTCAGTGGGGGTCGTGGTCGGTGGCTCGGGCGGCGCAGAGGAACGTGCCGCCGACCGCGAACGCGCCGAGCACGCCGAGCGAGACCTGCTGCTGGTGGTCGACCTGCCGGTCGAACGTGGCCTGATCCACCACCGTGGTCTTGTCCAGGACGTACGTACCGTCGGGCCGGATTTCGGGGTTGCCCTTGATGGTCAGGAACGCGAGCACGATCGCCAGCCAGAACCCGAAGAAGGCCAGCCCGGCCGCGACCGCCGCCCAGATCGGCACGTGCGGCGGCACCCAGGACGCGAGGGCCCACAGCCGCCGGGGTTGCTGGGTGCGGTAGCCGCGCCGGTTGGACAGGATGGCGGCGGCGAACCCGGGCACGGTCAGCAGCGCGGCGATCCCGACCGCGATGACCTTGTCGACCGGGCGATGGCCCAGCGCGAGCGCGACGATCAGCCCGCCCGCCCACAGCACCCCGGCCCCGCACAGCACGCTGTACAGCAGCAGCCCCCGACGCGACATCATCACCGGAGACGCTAGTGCCCGGCCGTTGGCCGCGGGCGAGTTCAGGGCATTTCCGGGGTCGGCGGCCATGGCCTCCAGCTCGGGCGGGTATGACCCTCCGGGTTGGGCGGGCGTGACCTCCGGGGTCGGCGGGCATGGCCGGAACGGCACCGCCCTGCTAGGCTCGGCAGTTGCTGTGTTTTGAGCTCGCCAGAGCCGAAAAATCCACCATCAGAATAAGCCCTGGGGGTACGGGTGTCAAGTCTGTCAAGCCTCGCCGACGAACAATCGCACCTCAGCGTGATCTACCGCCGTCTCGACGAGCTCCGGGCGCAGGTCCGGGACCGTCTCGACGAGGCGCGGCTGCGGTCCGGCGGCGGACCCGGAGCGCTCTACCAGCGGGACGCGGTGACCTACGCGTACGCCGAGCGCCTCGCCCGCTACGACGCCGTCGAGGAGGGCCTCTGCTTCGGCCGGCTCGACCTGCGCGACGGCGCCCGCCGGCACATCGGGCGGATCGGGATCCACGACACCGACGAGCCGCTGCTGGTCGACTGGCGCGCGCCGGCCGCCCGGCCGTTCTACGTGGCGACCGCGATCACCCCGTTCGACGTGACGTTGCGGCGGTACATCCGGACCCGGGGCCGTACCGTCGTCGAACTTGATGATGAAGTTCTCGACCTGGACGCGGCCACCGATCGCTCCCTGGTCGGCGAGGCCGCGCTGCTCGCCGCGCTGACCGCGAACCGCACCGGCCGGATGCGCGACATCGTCGCCACCATCCAGGCCGAACAGGACCGGGTGATCCGCGCCGAGCCCGGTGGCGTGCTGGTCGTCCAGGGCGGGCCCGGCACCGGGAAGACCGCGGTCGCGCTGCACCGCGCCGCCTACCTGCTGTACACGTTCCGCGAGCAGCTCGCCGTCCGCGGCGTCCTGATCGTCGGCCCGAACGCCACCTTCCTGCGCTACATCTCCCAGGTCCTGCCGTCGCTCGCGGAGACCGGCGTCTGGCTGGCCACCCCGGGCGACCTCTACCCGGGAATCGTCGCGCGCCGCACCGAGCCCGCGGAGGTCACCGAGCTCAAGGGCCGCGCGGTGATGACCGACCTGCTGGCCGCCGCCGTCCGGGACCGCCAGCGCGTGCCCGCGGAACCGCTCGAACTCGAAGTCGACCACCACACGCTGCGCCTCACCGCGACCGACTGCGAGCCGGCCCGGCAGCGCGCCCGCGCCTCCGGCCGCCAGCACAACCTGGCCCGCCCGATCTTCGTCGCCGGCGTGCTCGACGCGCTCGCCGCCCAGGTCGCCGACCGGATCGGCGACGACCCGTTCTGGGACGACCCGCTCGGCGAGGACGACGCCCTGACCTCGCCGAACCTGCTCGACGACGCCGACCGCGCGGACCTAAGGGCGGACCTCGCGGCCAATCCGGTGGTCCGGGCGGCGATCGACTCACTCTGGCCGGTGCTCACCCCCACCCAACTACTGACTGACCTGTACGGATCCCGCCCCGCCCTGCTCTCCGCCGCGTCCCAGCCGCCCGTCGCCGCGTCGCCGCTGCCCACTGCTGAATCCCCGCTGCCCGCCACTGCATCGCCGCTGCTCTCCGCCGCGCCGCCGCTGCCCAGTGCTGCCTCGCCGCTGCCTACCGCCGCCTCGTCGCTGCCCGGTGCCGTGTCGTCGCTGCTCACCGTGGCCGAGTGTGAGCTGCTCCGGCGTGCGCCGGGTGGTGACTGGTCCCCGGCCGACGTGCCGCTGCTCGACGAGGCGGCCGAACTGCTCGGCGAGGACGACCGCGCCGCCCGGACCGCCGCCGCCCGCGAACAGGCACGGCACCTCGCCTACGCCCAGGGGGTCCTGGACATCACGGCCGGCTCGAAGTCATATGAACTGGAGGACGACGACGAGGCCGCGATCCCGAACATCGCCGACATCATGGAAGCCGACATGCTCGCCGACCACCTCGGCGACCGGGAGTTCCGCTCGGCCGCCGAACGCGCCGCCGCCGACCGCGACTGGGTCTTCGGCCACGTGATCGTCGACGAGGCCCAGGAACTGTCCCCGATGGCCTGGCGCCTGCTGATGCGCCGCTGCCCGAGCCGCTCCATGACAATCGTCGGCGACCTGGCCCAGTCCGGTGCCCTCGGCGCCCCGGCGAGCTGGGCGGACGTACTCAGCCCCTACGTCGCGGACCGCTGGCGCCTGGCCGAGCTGACGGTCAGCTACCGCACCCCGGCGGAGATCATGGACTACACCGAGCAGGCCCTGGCCGGCGCCGAGCCCCCGATCGTCCCGCCCCGGCCGGTCCGCTCCACCGGCGAAGCCCCGTGGGAGGCGGTCGGGACCCTGGCCGAGCTGACCACCCGCGTGCCGGCGGAGATCGCCCTGACCGGCGAGGGCCGCTTGGCGGTGATCACACCCGCGGCACACCTGGCGGCCCTGGCGGAAGCCCTCCCGTCATTAGCCACGGGGTCATCGCCGGATTTGGAGGACCGCGCGGTCCTGCTCACTGTCACCCAGGCCAAGGGCTTGGAGTTCGACACCGTCATAGTCGTCGACCCGGAACGCATCCGGGCCGACTCCCCTCGGGGCGCCAATGACCTGTATGTCGCCCTGACCCGCCCCACCCAACGCCTCGGCGTCTTCACCGTCCTGCCGGAGTGAGCCCCTCCGGACCTCCACCCGATCCCCGCCGCTGAAAGTCCCCACCCACCGGGGGCTGACCGCCTCGGTGCCATTATCCAGCGAATTCGCAAGATCACGTCGGCAGCCTGTGGACAGACCGCCACTGTGGACAACCCCCAAAGCCCGGCAGGACGTGCTATGCCCGGCGGCCAGGGCGGTGCTGGGTCGGTGCCTGGTGAGCGGCGCGGTGCTGGGCCCGCGTCCGTCGGCGGGCGGGCCTCGCAGAGTCCGTCCCCGGCGGGCGGGCGCGCTGACGTCCGTGTCCGGCGGGCGGGGCGCGCTGAGGTCCGTGCCCGGCGGGCGGGGCGCGCTGAGGTCCGTGCCCGGCGCGCGGGCGCGCTGACGTCCGTGCCCGGCGCGCGCCGGTCCCGTGTCCGGTGGGGTGGGGCGTGCTGAGCCGGTGGGGTGTACTGAGCCGCGCTGGGCGGGAGGTGTGGTGCTGAGCCCGCGTCCGGGGGAGGCGCTATGCCCGTGCCCTGCGGGCCTTGGGGACGTGGCGTCGATAGGCGCTGACCGTAGGGTCCCCGGCGATCCAGAAACGCCACGGGACGTCGTGGGCCGAGGTCACCCCGACCCGTGGACCGGCCGCGATCGCGCCGACCACGCCCTCCGGCGGAGTAAGCGTCGCCGGCCCGGTGCCGTCCACCACGGAGGTGTCGTTGGCCGCCCGGTCCAAGGCCAGTACCTGCATCAACTTCCCCGGCCCGGCGGCCAGATCGGCATCCCGCCGGGCCGCGGGCCGGCGGTTCCGGGCCGTCTCCAGGCCGTCCACCACCTCGCCCGCCCGGAGCAGGACGGCCGCCGCCTTCTCCGGTTCGCCGCAGACGATGTTGGCGCAGAAGTGCATGCCGTAGATCTGGTAGACGTAGAGCCGCCCGGCCGGTCCGAACATCACCGCGTTCCGGTTGGTGACGCCGCGGTGGGCGTGGCTGGCCGGGTCCGCGCCGAGTCCGCTGTAGGCCTCGACCTCGGTCAGCCGCACGGTCACCCCGTTCGCGGTGAGCCGCCAGCCCAGCAGTTCCCGCGCGGCGGCGTCCACGGCCTCGGCCGGCAGCTCCATCCATCCGTAGCTCACCCGGATCACCCAACCACAGGCCCGATCAGGCGAGCGTCCGCAGGGACCGCTGCGAGCAGCCCGGGCCGCGGACCGGGAAGCCGGACCCCGATCACGGGCACCCTGCCGGCGCGCGGCTCGTGCGGCCGAGCGCCGAACGCGAGCAGCTCACCCAGCCGAGCGCCGAACGCGAGCAACTCGGCCGGATCCTGATGGCCGGCGCGGAAGATCGGGCACGGAGTGCGAACGCGGGCCGCGAGGGGCTGTGCGTGGAACGGGATGGTGTCAGCGGAGGCCGGAGCGTGGAATGGCGTCGGGGTCAGCGGATGCCCGGGCGTGGAACGGCGTCGGGTCAGCGGGGGCCGGGGCGGTCGGCGCCGCAGGGGTCGTCCGGGTCGACAGCGCGCATCACGCGCCGTCCGATGTCCCGCAGCTGCCGGATCTGCGCCTTGGTGAGCTGGTCGAAGACCAGGTGCCGGACCTCGGTGACGTGACCGGGCGCGGTCTCGACCACCTTGTCCCAGCCGTCGTCGGTGAGCACGGCCAGTGTGTACCGCCCGTCGTCCGGGTCGGTGGTGCGCCGGATCCAGCCGCGTTTCTCCAGGCGGCCGACCGCCTGGGAGAGCCGGGCCAGCGACCCCTCGGCCAGCACCGCGAGCGTGCTCATCCGCAGCGTCCGCTCGGGGGACTCGGAGAGGCCGGCGAGGATCCCGTATTCGAAGTGGCTCAGGCCGGCGTCACGTTGCAGTTGTGTGTCGAGCGCGGACGGGAGCCGCATGAAGAGGCTCATCAGGACCAGCCAGGCTTCGCGCTCTTCGCTGCTCAGCCATGGTGTCTCGGACGTCTCCATGCCCCGAGCATAGCTCAAGCGCTTAACCCTCGATCACTTGCATGTTTAAGTCAGCAGGTCTAGCTTTCACTCAACTGTTGAAGTGAAACGAGGAATCATGAACGTCGTTCTGTGGATCATCGCGGGCCTGCTCGCGGCCGCTTTCCTGGCCGCCGGCGCGATGAAGGCGCTGCAGCCGAAGACGAAGCTGATCGAGTCCGGCATGGGCTGGGCCGCCGATCTCAGCGACGGCCAGGTCAAGCTGATCGGGGTGGTGGAGGTGCTCGGCGCGATCGGCCTGGTGCTGCCGGCGCTGCTGGACATCGCCCCGGTGCTGGTCCCGATCGCGGCGACCGGTCTGGTGATCACCATGATCGGGGCGGTCGTGGTGCACGTCCGCCGCAAGGAGAACCAGGCGATCCTGCCCAGCGCGGTGCTGCTGGTGCTGTCGGCGGTGGTGGCTTGGGGCCGGTTCGGGCCGTATTCGTTCTGATCCATTCCGGACGCCCCGAAAGCGGGGGCCCGCTCCTGGTGACGAGCGTGTTACCGATGGGTATAGTTCGCCGCCATCGGGACGGGCTGGGGAGCGAGCGATGGCGCAGGCAGGGGAGCCGGTGAGCACTGAGGAGCCGGCTCCGAATAGTGCCCCGCAAAAACCGGAAAAGTCGGAAATCGGCGTGGGGGCGGCGAACCGGGCGACAGCCGGCACGCCAAAAGCGGCGCCAAAGCCGGCGCCGAACGAGGCGCCGGGGACGGCGACCGGGACTTCGACGGGCGGAAGGTGGCGCTTCCTCCGTACCGAAATAATCGGGAGATTCTTGACTCGCCGCACCGCCGCGACCACCGGCGGCATCGCGGCGGTCCTGGTCGTCCTGGTGATGATGATGTGCAGCGGCGTCTTCGGCGGCGGCGCCGCGGCCCCGGAGATCCCGCTCGCGGATCTGCCGACCGGCGCCGGCCCGCAGGCCTCGGCGGTGGCCCCGGTGCCGATCGCCCCGCAGGCGGCGACGCACCCGGTCCGCGCGGCCGGCGACCTCGACGCGGTCTGCGGAAACACCTACTTCCCCGCCGCGCCGAAGTATCAGGGCAAAGGCCCCCATCCCGTCGTGATCAGCGCCAAGGAGCGCCTCGACCTGGGCACCCGCACGGCCCGCACGCTGAACCGCTACGCCTACTCGGGCTCCGCGGCCGGCAAGAAGGCCTGGGCCCCGGCCGCGAAGCAGGCCCAGTTGGTCGCGTGTCTGGACCTGATCGGCGGCGGCGCCAAGGTCGGGGAGTGCAAGACCGACCTCCCGGCGACCCCGAAGATGCCGCTGGTCGTCGGCAAATACCGGCTTTCCGTGTACGAGGTGGCCACCGGCCGGAAGATCGCCGAGGCCAGCCTGAACGGCGCGGGCAAGACCTGCCCGTGGGTCGTGATGACCGGTTCCGATCCGACCCTCTATACGACGGTCGACGACAACCAGCTCTACCGCTCGCTGCAGGCGAAGGTGACCAAGTAGGTCAGGCCGGGTCGGTCCAGCCCAGGAACCGTTCGTAGAGGTCGGCGGGCGGGCCGCCACTGCCGGCGGCCCAGTCGTCGATCGCCTCGATCATGCACGAGCCGAGGTAGACGGCGAGCCCGTGCGGAAAGCTCTGGTACTGCTCGGCGAGCTCCACCTTGGCGGTGGCGCACGGCCACGGCTGACCGCAGACCCGGCAGTCCCACTTGGGGCGCTCACCGACGTGTTCGGTCCGCGGCACGAGCATAGGGAACCTTACTTTCTGCGATTCGACGGCTACACATTGGAGCGTTGCGTGCTTTAGGCTCGGGCTCAAGCCGCGACAGCGAGAATCCCGGAAATGGATTCTCGGCGTCTCGATGCAGGCGTTCGGATCGTCTCGTTCGAGACACTTCGCTGTCGCGGCCGGTGGCGCGGCTCCGGGACGATGCGGGGGCGGGCCGCCGGCGACAGCACACCGCCAGGCGGGGCGGCGTGCGACGGGGAGGAGGTCGCGGCATGTCCGAGACGGGGTCGACGGTACCGAGACGGCAGGTGGGGCGCCTGCTCAAACAGTTGCGGGAGCAGGCCGGTGTCTCGCTGATGGCGGCGGCGCAGGAGCTGGAGTTCTCCCGCGCCCGGATGTACCGGATCGAGAACGGCGAGGTGCCGGTCCGCAAGCACGACGTGATCGCCATGTGCGGGGTGTACGGCGCGCCCGGCCACATGACCGAGGTGCTGATCGGGCTGGCCCAGGAGTCCAAGGCCAAGGGCTGGTGGCACGCGTACGGCGACGTCGTCCCCGCCTGGTTCGAGCTCTACGTCGGGATGGAGCAGGCCGCGGGCCGCCTCCGGCAGTACGCGCCGAGCGTGATCCCCGGCCTGCTGCAGACCCGGGAGTACGCGGAGTTCGTCTTCGGCCGCTGGCTCGGCGACGACCCGGCCGCGGTGGAAAACGCGGTGGCTGTCCGGCTGGAGCGGCAGTCGCTGCTGCGCCGCAGCCGGCCCAAGGCGCCCCGGCTGGAAGTGATCATCGACGAGGGGGTGCTGCGCCGTGGCGTGCCGGACACCCTGGGCATGCAGAAGCAGCTCGCCCACCTGGTCAACGTCTCCACCGGGCCGGATGTCAGCGTCCGGGTCGTGCCGTTCACCGCCGGCCCGCACCAGGCGTCCAGCTCCGGCCAGTTCACCGTGCTGGAGTTCCCGGCGGTCGGGACGACTTCGCCCGAACCGACCACCATCTATTGCGAGAATCTCACCGGCGCGCTCTACCTGGATAAGCTCGGCGAGGTCGAGACCTACGAGAACATCTGGGCCGCGCTCGATGCCACAGCGCTGAGCCAGTCCGATTCCGATGACCTGATCGGCGCGATCATCAAGGAGAGCGATGGCTGACCTGACCGGTGCCGTCTGGCACAAGAGCACCCGGAGCGGCGGTAACGGGGGCGACTGCGTCGAGGTGGCCGGCAATCTTCCCGGGATCGTGGCGCTGCGGGACACCAAGGACCCGGACGGTGCGACCCTGGTCTTCTCCCGCGGGGAGTGGAACGCGTTCCTCGAGGGCGTCCGGGCCGGCGAGTTCGACACCGGCTCGCGCTGACCCTTATCAGTCTGTGAGCCGTTCCTTAAGGAATCCTTTACGAGCGCCTTCGTGCCCGGCCGGTCACCCATAGTCGAGGGGCATCGTCCCCTGTCCGGCTTACAAAGGTGAATACCCGTGTCGCTCCACGCTGCTTCCCGTGTCCGTTACACCCTGGTGGCGGGTTCGGCAGCCGTAGCCCTCGGTGCCGGGTTCATCGTGATGGGTCTCGGACAGCAGGCCTCCGCCGATCCCCGGCCGGCTGACGTCCCGCTGGCCGCCGTCCCCGCCGGTGGCCTGCCCGACGCGCCCGGGACGCCGGCCGCGGGCCTCTTCGCGCCGTCCGCCTCGGCCTCCACGCCGGGCGCCCCGTCGGCCTCGGTGTCGCCCAAGGTGACGGTGAAGCCGAAGCCCTCGGTCACCACGGCCAGCACCGGTTCGACGAAGAAGTCGGAGACGTCCAAGGTGGCAGCACGGTCTACGGACCAGTCGATCCTGGGGCAGGTCCTCGCGCACATCAACGCCGCCCGCGCCGACGAGGGGCTGTCCGCGCTGAAGCTCGACGCCGACCTGTCCAAGGCGTCCGCCCTGCACAACGCACTGATGATCGACGGCTGCGGCCTGTCCCACCAGTGCTCGGGCGAGGGCGACATCGGCACCCGGTTCAGCGCCCAGGGCGTCGACTGGAGCTCGGCCGGGGAGAACATCGGCTTCGGGTCGAGCGGCAGCAGCGACTCGGCCATGATCCAGGCGGCCAACGGCCTGACCGACTCGATGCTGGCCGAGACCCCGCCGAACGACGGGCACCGCAAGAACCTGCTCAGCAAGAGCTTCACCAAGATCGGGCTGAGCATCGTCCGCGACGACAAGGGCATCACCTGGATGACCCAGGACTTCGTCGGGTGATAGAACTGGCCGGTGAGGCGGTCAGCGGCTAAGCGGGTCGACGTGCTCGCCGCGGCCGGCGAGGTGGTCGCGGCGCGCGGCGCCGACGCCACCCGGTTCACCGACGTGAGCACCGCGACCGGGGTCGGCGTCTCCACGTTGCAGTACTACTTCGGCACCCGCGAGGACATGCTGATCGCGGTCTTCCGGCACGCCGCCGAGCGGGACTTCGAGCTGGTCGGCGAGCGGCTGGAAGCCTTGACCGACCCGTGGGAGCGGCTGCTGGCGATCGCCACCCACCTGGGCAACGACACCACCTGGCGGCTCTGGGTGGAGAGCTGGCGCTGGGCGTCCCGGGATGCCGAGGTC
Source organism: Actinoplanes sp. L3-i22 (assembly GCF_019704555.1). NCBI lineage: Bacteria > Bacillati > Actinomycetota > Actinomycetes > Micromonosporales > Micromonosporaceae > Actinoplanes > Actinoplanes sp. L3-i22. The sequence continues at coordinate 9,654,095 of NZ_AP024745.1, read as the reverse complement.
CGCGCCGACGTGCTGAACGACTACACCCGGTGGCGGGGGCTGATCGCGGAGAACATCACCACCGGCGACCCGATGCGGACCGCGCGCCAGGTCCTCGCGCTGATCGACGGCCTCGCCCTCCCGGTCGTCCTCGGCGACCCGGCCATCGACCGGGCCGCCGCCCACGACCTGCTGGCGGACGGACTAGCCCGCCTGCTCGGCCGTTCCCCGGCCCTGTAGCAGCGGCGTCGACCGCTTCCACCGCGGCCCGTCACCGTCCTTGCGCCGCCGCGCCATCCCGGACAGCGCTTCGAGCACCACCCGGTTCCCGAGCATCGCGGTGATCTCCGCGTGGTCGAACGGCGGCGACACCTCGACGATGTCCATCCCGACCACCGGCAGCTCGTGGCAGATCCGGGACACGCTGTCGAGCAGCTGGCGGGCGGTGAAGCCACCCGGCTCGGGGGTCCCGGTGCCGGGCGCGTGCCCGGGGTCGCAGACGTCGATGTCGACCGACAGGAAGATCCCGTCGCACTCGTCCATGGCGATCTCGAACGCGCTGTCCAGCACCGCGTCCAGCCCCCGTTCGACGATCTCGCTCATGTGGAACGAGTTCATCCGCTGGTCGGCCATCCAGTCCAGGACGTCCGGCCCGGGCCAGTAGCCGCGCAGGCCGAGCTGCAGGAACCGGTCCCCGCGGACCGCGCCGGACTCGATCAGGCGGCGCATCGGCTGCCCGTGGCCGTAGAGCGAGCCGAACTCGATGTCCCCGGTGTCCGCGTGCGCGTCGAAGTGGATCACCGAGATCCGGCCCGGACCGTGCGCGGAGGCGACACCGGCCACGTCCGGCCAGGTCACGGTGTGGTCGCCGCCGAGGATCAGCGGGATCGCGTCGTGCTTGGCGACGAAGCTGACGGCCTCCTCGATGGTCCGGACGCTGCGCTCGATCTCGCCGCTGAACACCTCCAGGTCGCCGGCGTCCTTGACGGTCAGGTCGTCGGTGAGCGCGTCGACCCGCATCGCCAGGTGCGGGCGGGAGCCGTCGTGCGGCAGGTAGTCGGTGCCGCGGATGACCTGCGGGCCGAACCGGGCGCCGGGGCGGTGCGAGGTGCCGCCGTCGAACGGGGCGCCGATGATCACCACGTCGGCGTCCGCGTACGACGACGGCTCGCGCCAGTCGCAGGCGGGGACCCCGAGGAACGTGTAGTCCGGCCCGAACATCGGTCCATAACGCGTCATGCTGTGCATCCTTCCCGGCTGATGGTGCTGGCGGGGACTGTATCTTCATACTGTATGGCCGTACAGTTCCGGCCAGGCCGTAAGGTGCACCGGTGCTCGAAATGCTGATCTCCTTCCTGCGCAAGCTGTTCGGCGCGCCGCCCGCGGAGCCCACGACCCCGCGGTCGACCGGCCGAACCGTGCGCCCCCCGAAGCCCGCCGCACCCCCGCGCCCGGGCGCGTCCAACAAGCCGAAGCCGGCACCCCCGAAGCCCGCAGCCCCGAAGCCGGCAGCCCCGAAGCCGGCGCCTCCGAAGCCCGCGGCGGAGCGGCCCAAACCCCACCCGCCGCGCCACATCCCCACCCAGGACCGCGGCCGCAAGATCGACTACGCCCCGAACCTCGACGGCGACGCCGACCCCGGCGAGATCGTCTGGACCTGGGTCCCCTACGAGGACGACCCGAACCAGGGCAAGGACCGCCCGGTCCTGGTCGTCGGCCGGGACGACCGCACCCTGCTCGGCCTGATGCTGTCCAGCCAGAGCGAGCGGGACGGCCAGCGCAACTGGATGGCGCTCGGCGCCGGCGACTGGGACAACACCCAGCGCCCGAGCTGGCTGCGCCTGGACCGGGTGCTGGAGGTCCACGAGGACGGCATCCGCCGCGAGGGCGCGATCCTCGACCGGGGCCGCTTCGATCGGGTGGCGGCCGAGCTCCAGCGGGATTACGGCTGGGCGTAATCGGACAACGCGTTAGCGTTGGGGCCATGGATACGGACGTCATGGCGGGTTTCGGCGGCAAACAGGCATGGCTGGCGATCGCCGTCTCCTCCGCGAACGAAGCGAAGCACGATGCGGGGAACGAAGCGGAGCACCAGGCGGAGACCGAACCGGAGACCGAGGCGAAGCCCGGCCCGGAAGCCGTCCTAGCCGCCCTCGAACTGCGCGACCTGGGCCCGATCCGCTGGCGCGACGGCCTCGACCTGGCCCACCTCAACGGCGACCGGGTGGCGGTGACCCCACCGCTGCCCGGCGCCCGCGGCACATCCTGGATCCTGGCGTTCGGCCGCCTGCTGCTGAACCCGATCCCGGACATCGTCGGGCTCTCCGCGGCCCTCGGCACCGAGGTGCAGTACTTCGCCACGCATCGGGTAACGGAGTTGCATCGATGGCAGCGCGCGGTGAAGGGTGATCTCGTGCGCGCGTTCGGGTATGTCGGGCAGACCGGCGAGGTCACCTCGTGGTTCGGTGAGCCCGGCCCGGCCGAGCGGGAGGCCGGCCTGCCCGGCGAGTTCGATCCGGAGGAGTCCACGGTCCTGGTCGCCGAGCGCGACGTGTTCCGGGTGGCCGGCGCCTGGAGCATCGATCCCACCACGTTGACCGGTCCCGCACCCGGCCCGCTCCGGATCGGCGCGGCGGACTGACCTCTCGAGAGGCCACGGCTCATGCGCAAGTACGTGATCATGGGAGTTCAGGGCAGCGGCAAGGGCACCCAGGCCCAGCTGCTCGCCCAGGACCTCGAACTCGTCCACATCGGCGTCGGCGACATCTTCCGCTGGCACGTCCGCAACCACACGAAGATGGGCGCCCAGGTCCGGCGGATCATGGCGGCCGGCGATCTGGTCAGTGACGAGCTGGTCGAGTCGGTCGTCCGGGAGCGCCTGGACCAGCACGACTGGAACTACGGCTTCATCATCGACGGCTTCCCGCGCAACGGCCGGCAGGCCGAGTTCTTCATGGAGAGCTACGACATCGACGCGGTCATCCACCTGGAGCTGCCCGACGACGAGGTGCGCCGCCGGGTGCTCAGCCGCCGCGTCTGCCCGAACTGCGGGATGGACTACAACCTGATCGGCGACCGCCCGGAGCAGGAGGGCCGCTGCGACATCTGCGGCCACGAGCTGACCACCCGCGCCGACGACACCCCCGAGGCCCTCGAGGCGCGCCTGCGCGACTACCACGAGAAGACCCGGCCGGTCCTCGAGCTCTTCCAGCGCAAAGAGGTCGTCCACGACGTCGACGGCCGCCCGCCGGTCGACGAGGTCCAGAACGCCATCCGCAAGACCCTCACCCTCCCGGCCTACCTCCCGCCGCTGGACCGCTGACAGATCAAAATCAGCCTTCGGTACGGGCTCGCCCCGCCCCCAACCGCAGCCGAGCGCCCCTGGCGCCGGGCCCGAGAGGTGACCCCGGTGCCGGGCCGCCCGGCGACCATCCGCCCGGGTCGGTGGCCCGCGAGCCGGTCCCGCCCCGCCACTGCGGCCGCGCCTCCCGGCCCCGGCCGCCGCTCAGGCTGTCCCGGAGCCCGGCAACAGCCCTGAGCGCCGGCCGTTTGCCGTCGCGTGTCGCGCACGCCGGGACCTGGTTCGGCTCGCGGGTGAGGGAGCCCAGCGCGTGGTGGTCGTGGCCCCGCGCGTCGAAGCCCGCGCGACGATCGCCGCCCGCGGAGCGCAGCGCGCGGTGGTCGTGGCCGCGCGCCGCGGCCCGCGGGACGATCGCCGCCCGGGCCGCCGCGGACTGAAGCCAACACATTCGGGCGTGCCGGAAACCAACACAAGCGGGCATCGGTGATCTCCTTCGCGGCTTACGCCACGTGCGGGGGATATCACCCCATCTATCTCCATTCGTCGCCCACGAGTTTGGATGTAAGGAGACCGAAATCTCTTTGACATATTGCGCTCGGGCAAAAGCGGGCGTAAACAAAGACAAAGCCAAATTGATGTGCGGGCGGTGAGTGGATGTACGCGGAGGAACGGCAGCAAGAGATCGTGCGGCGGGCCCGCGCCGAGGGCCGGGTGGACGTGGTGGCGCTGGCGGACAGCTTCACGGTCACGGCCGAGACGATCCGGCGGGACCTGACCGTGCTGGAGCGGGCCGGCGTGCTGCGCCGGGTGCACGGCGGGGCGATCCCGGTCGAGCGGCTCGGCTTCGAGCCCGCGCTGGCCGCCCGCGACGCCGTGCTGATCAGCGAGAAGGAGCGGATCGCGAAGGCCGCGCTGGCCGAGGTCCCGGAGGACGGCGCAATCATCCTGGATGCCGGGACGACCACCGCCCGGCTGGCCCAGCTGCTGCCCGCCGACCGGGAGCTCACCGTCGTGGTCAACTCCCCGGTCCTGGCCGCGATGCTGGGCGTGAAGCCGAACCTGTCGGTGCTGCTGCTCGGCGGCCGGGTGCGCGGGAAGACGCTGGCCACCGTGGACGACTGGGCGCTGCGCCCGCTGTCCGAGATGTATGTCGACGTCGCGTTCATGGGCACCAACGGCTGCACCGTGGAGCGCGGCATGACCACCCCCGACCCGGCCGAGGCGGCGGTCAAGCGGGCGATGATCGCCGCGGCCCGCCGGGTGGTGCTGCTCGCCGACCACACCAAGATCGGCAACGATTATCTGGCCCGGTTCGGCGGTCTCGCCGAGCTGGACCTGCTGATCACCGACGCCGGCCTGGACCACGAGCTGGCCGCCGAGGTCGAGGCCACCGGCGTCCGGCTGGTGCAGGCATGACCGGCGGCACGCCCGACCTGGGCATGACCGCCGGCACGCCCGACCAGGGCATGACCGGCGGCACGCCCCACCCGGGCATGATCCTCACCGTCACCCTGAACCCCAGCGTGGACCGCGCGCTGGAGGTCGACGTGCTGGTCCGCGGCCAGGTCCTGCGCGCCGCGGACTCGCACATCGACCCGGGCGGCAAGGGCGTCAACGTCTCCCGCGCGCTGCTGGCCAACGGCATCCGGTCGACCGCGGTCGTCCCGGCCGGCGGCGCCGAGGGCGAGCAGCTGGTCGATCTCCTCAAGGGCGAGGGGGTCGATCTGGTGGCCGTCCCGATCACCGGGCGGACCCGTTCCAACATCACCCTGGCCGAGCCGGACGGCACGGTCACGAAGATCAACGAAGCCGGCCCGGTGCTCGCCACCGCCGAGTTCGACCAGGTCAGCGACGCCGTGCTGGCCGCCGCGAAAGCCGCCGACTGGGTGGTGATCTGCGGCAGCCTGCCCCCGGGCCCGTCGGTGCCGGCGTTCGCGGCGCTCTGCGAGCGGCTGGTCGCGGCCGGCGCCCGGCTCGCCGTCGACTCCAGCGGCCCGGCCTTGCTCGCCGGGGTCAACGCCGGAGCCGCCCTGGTCAAGCCGAACCGGGAGGAGCTGGCCGAGGCGGTCGGCACCGAGCTGCGGACGCTCGGCGACGTGCTGGACGCCTGCGAGAAACTGCGCAAGGCCGGCGCCGGGACCGTGCTGGCCAGTCTCGGCGCGGACGGCGCGGTGCTGGTCGAGGAGTCCGGCGTGCTGGCCGGCGTCTCGCCGGTGACCAATCCGCGCAGCACGGTCGGCGCCGGGGACGCGCTGCTGGCCGGGTTCCTCGCGGCCGGCGCGTGCGGCGAGGCGGCGCTGGTCGAGGGCCTGGCGTGGGGCGCGGCCGCGGTCAGCCTGCCGGGCAGCCGGATGCCGCGACCACAGGACGTCGACCGCACGATTGTCCGCATCGACCCCCACCCCGACCCGTCCCGCCCGATCAGCCCCCACTGATCGGCCGCCTGCTCACCACGTACCGAATCCAAAAATCAGCGGCCGCGAGGTCGCGGCGAAGCTCTACCCGCAGCAAAACCGAAATTCAGTAACAAAACCGATTTTTCAGTACGGGGGATTGGCACGACCCCAGTCAATGAATGGAGATCCTCATGGCCTCTTCGTACACCCCCGAGGTCACCGGCGGCGGCTTCCGGGCCTCCGTGCAGAAGCTCGGCGGCTATCTGGCCGGCATGGTGATGCCCAACATCGGCGCCCTGATCGCCTGGGGCCTGATCACCGCGCTGTTCATCCCGGTCGGCTGGATACCGAACGAGAACCTGGCGCAGCTCGTCGACCCGATGATCAAGTACCTGCTGCCGGTCCTGATCGGTTACACCGGTGGCCGGATCGTGCACGGCCAGCGCGGCGCGGTGGTCGGCGCGATCGCCACGTTCGGCGTCGTGGTCGGCGCGGACGTGCCGATGTTCCTCGGCGCGATGATCATCGCCCCGCTCACCGCCTACGTCCTCAAGCTGTTCGACGGCGCGATCGACGGCAAGGTCAAGCCGGGCTTCGAGATGCTGATCGACAACTTCTCGGCCGGCATCATCGGCGCGGGCTTCGCGATCCTCGGCAAGCTCGCCGTCGGCCCGGTCGTCGACGGCCTGACCAAGGGCGCCGGCAACGCGGTCGACTGGCTGCTCGACCACAGCCTGATGCCGCTCGCCTCGATCCTGGTCGAGCCGGCCAAGGTGCTGTTCCTGAACAACGCCATCAACCACGGCGTGTTCGGCCCGCTCGGCGTGCAGCAGGTGCAGGAGCACGGCAAGTCGATCCTGTTCATGATCGAGTCGAACCCCGGCCCCGGTCTGGGCCTGCTCACCGCGTTCCTGTTCTTCGGCCCGAAGTCGCTGCGCCCCAGCGCCCCGGCCGCGATGATCATCCACTTCCTCGGCGGCATCCACGAGATCTACTTCCCGTATGTGCTGATGAAGCCGCGCCTGATCCTCGCGATGATCGCCGGCGGCATGTCCGGCGTGGCCACCTTCATGATCACCGGTACCGGCACGGTCGCCACCCCGGCGCCGGGCAGCATCTTCGCCTACTTCGCGGTCACCGCGAAGGACGGCTACTTCGGGATGATCCTCGGCGTCGTGATCGCCGCCGCGGTCACCTTCGGGGTCGCCTCCGTCCTGCTCGGCTTCGGCAAGCTCAAGTCCGACCAGGAGCTCGACGAGGCGGCCGCGGACGACGCCATCCTGGCCGCCGAGACCGCCGGCACCCAGCACCCGACCGCGGACGACCGCGTCGCCGCCTCCTCCTCCGAGACCGTCCTGCAGGACAAAACCGAAACCGCCTAATCCGAAACGGAGGTCCGGCCATGGCCACCATCAACGGCAAGGACATTCAGAAGCTCGTCGTCGCCTGTGACGCGGGGATGGGCAGCAGCGTGATGCTCGCCAGCACCCTGCGCAAGCAGCTCGGCAAGAGCGGCGTCACCGTGGAGCACACCCCGGTGAACTCCATCCCGGCCGACGCCGACCTGGTGATCTGCCACAACGGACTGGCCGCCCGGGCCCGTTCGATCGCGCCCGGCAAGCCGATCGTGCCGTTCCAGGTCTTCCTCGGCGACCCCGCGGTCACCAAGGTGGTCAAGGCCATCCAGCAGGGCACCGACATCAATGTCTGAGCTGCTGGACCGCCGGGCGATCCGGCTGACCGAGACGGCGGCGGACCGCGACGACGCGATCCGCCGCACCGGCCAGGCCCTGGTGGACATCGGCGCGGTCGAGCCCGGCTACGTCGACACCATGCTGGCCCGGGAGCGGTCGATCTCCACGTACGTCGGTGAGGGTGTCGCGATCCCGCACGGCACCCTCGGCGGCAAGGAACTGGTGAACCGGGACGCGCTGTCGGTGCTGCGCTTCCCGGACCCGGTGGACTGGGACGGCGAGCCGGTGACCCTGTGCGTCGGCATCGCCGCCAACGGCGACGGGCACGTCGAGCTGCTCGCCGCCCTCGCCGAGATCCTGCTCGACGAGGACCAGGCCCGTGAACTGCGCGAGGCCACCGACCCCGAGACCGTGATCCGGCTGCTCGGGGCATTGAAAGAAGAGGACAGCAACTGATGAAGGTCGTGCGATTCCACGCTCCCGGCGACGTCCGCTTCGAGGACGCGCCGGAGCCCGAGGCCGGCCCGGGTGAGGTCAAGATCCGGGTCCGGAACTGCTCCACCTGCGGCACCGACGTGAAGATCTCCAAGTTCGGCCACCACCACATCCACCCGCCGCGGGTGATGGGCCACGAGATCGCCGGCGAGATCGTCGCCGTCGGCGCCGGCGTCGAGGGCTGGGCCGCCGGCGACCGGGTGCAGGTCATCGCCGCGATCCCGTGCGGTGAGTGCGCCGAGTGCACGCGCGGCCGGATGACCATCTGCCCGAACCAGGTGTCGATGGGCTACCACTTCGAGGGTGGCTTCGCGCAGTTCATGGTCGTACCGAAAGAGGTCTTGAAGGTTGATGGTCTGAACCGGATCCCGGACGGGGTCTCGTTCGCCGAGGCGTCGGTGGCCGAGCCGCTGGCCTGCGCCCTCAACGCGCAGAACCTGGCCCGGGTCGGCGCGGGCGACGACGTCGTGGTGATCGGTTCCGGTCCGATCGGCTGCCTGCACGTCCGGCTGGCCCGGGCTCGCGGCGCCGCCCGGGTGTTCCTGGTCGAGCTCAGCCGGCAGCGCCTGGAGATGGCCGCCAACCTGGTCAAGCCGGACGCCGCGATCTGCGCCGCCGAGGTCGACCCGATCGAGGAGGTGCTGAAGCTGACCGACGGCCGGGGCGCCGACGTGATCATCACGGCCGCCGCCTCCGGGAAGGCGCAGGAGCAGGCCATCCAGATGGCCGCCCGGCAGGGCCGGATCAGCTTCTTCGGCGGGCTGCCCAAGGACAAGCCGACGATCACCTGCGACTCGAACCTGGTGCACTACCGGGAGCTGATGATCATCGGCGCGAACGGGTCCAGCCCGGCGCACAACAAGCAGGCGCTCGACCTGGTCGCCACCGGCGCCGTGCCGGTCGCCGACCTGATCACCCACCGTCTGCCGCTGGACCAGGCGATCGAGGCGTTCGGCATCGTCGAGCGCGGCGAGGCCATCAAGGTCACCATCGAGCCTTAGGAGTCGTTATGCCCACACGTACGGTCGCCGTCGGCTCCGCCAGCGGGCTGCACGCCCGGCCCGCGAAGATCTTCGTCGAGGCGGCGGCGAAAGCCCCGGTGAAGGTGACCATCCGGGTCGGTGAGAAGAAGCCGGTGCCGGCCAAGAGCATGCTGTCGGTGCTCGCGCTCGGCGCCAAGAAGGGCACCGAGGTGACCCTGGAAGCCGACGGCGACGGCGCCGACCAGGCCCTGGACGGCCTGGCCGCGCTGCTCGCCAAGGACCTGGACGCCGACGATGCCTGAGAGTCTGACCGGGATCGGGGTGTGCGCCGGGGTCGCCGCCGGTCCGCTGTTGCGGATCGCCGCGGCGCCGGCGCTGCCCCCGCCGGGCCCGGTCACCGACGCCGGGGCGGAGGTGGCCCGGGCCTACGCGGCGCTCGCCGAGGTCGTCGCGGACCTGGAGCGGCGGGCGGCCCGCGCGGCCGAGGAGACGGTGGCCGAGGTGCTGCGGGCCGAGGCGCTGATGGCCGACGACGAGGAGCTGCGCGACGCGGTCCGCGAGCACGTCGAGGGCGGCACCGACGCGCCGCACGCGATCGACGCCGCGTTCGGCACGTTCCGGGAGATGTTCGCCGAGGCCGGCGGCTACCTCGCGGAGCGGGTCGCGGACCTGGACGACCTGCGGGACCGGGCGGTCGCAGTGCTGCTCGGCCTGCCGATGCCGGGGGTCCCGCAGCCCGGCTACCCGTACGTGCTGGCCGCCCGGGACCTGGCCCCCGCGGACACCGCCGACCTGGACCCCACGCAGGTGCTCGCGCTGGTGACCGAGGTCGGCGGCCCGACCAGCCACACCGCGATCCTGGCCCGCGCGCTCGGGCTGCCCGCGGTGGTGGCCTGCCGGGGCGTGCTGGCGATTCCGGAGCACACCCTGGTGCAGGTGGACGGCGCGACCGGGCAGGTGGAGTTCGGCGACTTCGTGGTCCGGCGGGCCGAGGACGCGCTCCTGCCGGAGGTCTCCGGCCCGGGTGGCACCTCCGACGGGCACGCGGTGAAGCTGCTGGCCAACGTCGGGTCGGTGAAGAACGTGCCGGCCGCCGACCAGGCGCACGCCGAGGGGATCGGGCTGTTCCGCACCGAGCTGCTGTTCCTCGACCGGACCGCCGAGCCGACCGAGGACGAGCAGATCGGCGCGTACCGGGACGTCTTCCGCGCGATGGCCGGCCGGCGCGTGGTGATCCGGACGCTGGACGCCGGCGCCGACAAGCCGCTGCCGTTCCTGAACCAGGACGGCGAGCCGAACCCGGCGCTCGGGATCCGCGGCCTGCGCATCGCCCGGCAGCGCCCGCGGGTGCTGACCACGCAGCTCGCGGCGATCGCGGCGGCCGCGGCGGAGTGCGACGCGGACGTCTGGGTGATGGCGCCGATGGTGTCCACGCTCGAGGAGGCGACGTCGTTCGCGGCCGCCGTCCGCGAGGCGGGACTGCCCCGGGCGGGCGTGATGATCGAGGTGCCGGCCGCCGCGCTGCGCGCCGCCGACCTGCTCCGGGTCGTCGACTTCCTGAGCATCGGGACCAACGACCTGAGCCAGTACACGTTCGCCGCCGACCGGATGTGCGGCGACCTGGCCGACCTGCTCGACCCGTGGCAACCGGCGCTGCTGCAGCTGATCGCGATCTGCGGGGCGGCGGGCCGGGCGAGCGGGAAGCCGGTCGGGGTGTGCGGGGAGGCGGCCGCGGACCCGGCGCTCGCCCCGGTGCTCGCCGGGCTCGGCGTCAGCAGCCTGTCGATGTCACCGCGGGCGCTGCCGGGGGTGCGGGCGTCGCTGGCCCGGTACTCGTACGACGAATGCCGTCGCCTCGCGGAGCTCGCGGTCGCCGCCCCGGACGCGGCCTCGGCCCGCAAGCTGGTGGGCTGAGGGGCCGGCCTCCGCCGCAGGCGGAGGCCGCAGCCCGTCGGATCGGTCTCGGTCTCAGTTGAACGGGAAACCGGGCGGGAAGTTCACCGACACGTCCGGCGTGGACAGGTTCGTCATCCGCTGGATCACGTCCAGCGCCACCTGCGGCGTGCCGGGCGCGCCCTCGACGACGATCACCCGCTTCTTGGTCTTGTCCTGGTAACCGGCCTCGACCCGGTACGTGTACCGGCCCTTGGTGCTGGCCGGCGCGTACTTCGGCCGCAGCGACCAGAACGCCGGGGTGGAGGCCAGCCGCAGGATGTCGGCCTCCTCCTTGGACGACGAGCCGACCAGGGTGAACACCGACTGGCCGACCTGCCCGGACCGGGTCCGGACGACGACGACCGCGACGGCCCGCTTGACCTTGGCCTTCTGGACGACGGCGGCCGGCGTCACGGCCGGCAGGGCGGCGGCCGGGGCGGCCGAGGCGGCCGTGACCTGCGGTACCGGCTCGGTCGCGATGGCGGCACCCGCGGTGCCCGCGACACCCACCACGACAGCGGCGAGACTCAACAGCAACTTACTCATGCTGTCACGATATCGGGCAAAAGCCGTCAAATCAGGCTAATACCCCGAGCTTGGCGAGCCGCTTCTCGACCGTGTCGCAGACCTGCTCGACCACCGCGAACCGGGCGTAGCCCTTGTCGTCGCCCGGGATGACGTGCCAGCGGGCCCGCGGCTGATCGGTCCGGGACAGCATCTCCTCGATCGCCTCCTGGTAGGCCCCGCGCTTCTTCCGGTTCCGCCAGTCCTCGTCGGTCAGCTTCCAGGCCCGCAACGGATCGTTCGCCCGGTCCTCGAACCGGTTCAGCTGCTCCTTGTCGGAGACGTGCATCCAGAACTTGACCAGGATCGTCCCCTCGGCGGCCAGCGTGCGCTCGAACTCGTTGATCTCGTCGTACGCCCGCTTCCACTGGTCGTCGGTGGCGAAGCCCTCGACCCGCTCCACCAGGACCCGCCCGTACCAGGAGCGGTCCAGCACCGCCATGCCGCCGAACCCGGGCAGCACCCGCCAGAACCGTTGCAGGAAGTGGTGGCGTTTCTCGTCGTAGGTCGGCGCGGCGAACTGCGCCACCCGCACGTGCCGCGGATCCAGCGGCGCCACCAGCCGCTTGATCGCCCCGCCCTTGCCGGACGCGTCCCACCCCTCGAACACCACGCAGAGCGGCGGCCCGATCTTCTTCTCGCCGATCTGCCCGCCGAGCAGCAGCCGCAGCCGCAGCAGCCGTTCCTGTGCCTCTTCCAGCCGCGCCTCGGCCTTCTTCTTGCTGATCTCGACCGGCGGCTTCGCGCTACCCAGGTGACCCATCCGATCAGCATCCCCGAAACCCGGTGTGTCGCGCACCGAGCGGTGCGGGAGAATCCGTGCGTGACTCTCGTAGACGACCTGACGTGGCGTGGACTGATCCAGGACTCGACCGATGCCGACGAGCTGCGCAAAGCACTCGACGGTGGCTCGATCACGTTCTATGTCGGCTTCGACCCCACCGCCGCCTCGCTGCACGTCGGTCACCTCATGCAGGTCTGCACCGCGATGCGGCTGCAGCAGGCCGGCCACAAGCCGCTGCTGCTGGTCGGCGGCGCGACCGGGCAGATCGGCGACCCGCGCGAGTCCGCCGAGCGCACGCTGAACCCGCCGGAGGTGGTGGAGAGCTGGGTGCAGCGCATCCGCGAGCAGCTCTCCCCGTTCGTCACCTACACCGGGGAGAACGCCGCCACCCTGGTCAACAACCTGGACTGGACCGGCCCGACCTCGGTCATCGAGTTCCTCCGCGACGTCGGCAAGCACTTCCCGGTCAACAAGATGCTGGCCCGCGACGTGGTGCGGAACCGGCTGGAGAGCGGGATCAGCTTCACCGAGTTCAGCTACCAGCTGCTCCAGTCGAACGACTTCTACCAGCTGCACGTGCGCAACGGCTGCACGCTGCAGTTCGGCGGCTCCGACCAGTGGGGCAACATCACCGCCGGGGTCGACTTCGTCCGCCGTCGCGGCGCCGGCCCGGTGCACGCGTTCGTCACCCCGCTGGTGCTCAAGGCGGACGGCACCAAGTTCGGCAAGACCGAGGGCGGCGCGGTCTGGCTCGACGCGACGATGACCAGCCCGTACAGCTTCTACCAGTTCTGGATCAACAGCGACGACCGCGACGTCAGCAGGTACCTGCGGTACTTCAGCTCCAAGTCCCGCGAGGAGCTGGAGGAGCTGGAGAAGGCCACCGCCGAGCGCCCGCAGGCCCGGCTCGCGCAGCGCGCGCTGGCCGAGGAGCTGACCGCGCTGGTGCACGGCGAGGAGGAGGCCCGCCAGGCGATCGCCGCCAGCCAGGCCCTTTTCGGGCGAGGTTCGCTCGACGAGCTGTCCGCCGACACCTTGCGCGCCGCTCTGGCCGAGGCCGGATTGCTTTCGGTACGGGGTGAGCTGCCGCCCGTGGGTGCCCTGTTGAAGGACGCCGGCCTGGTGGCGAGCGCGAACGAGGCGCGGCGGACGATCGGTGAGGGTGGCGCCTACCTGAACAACGAGCGGATCACCGACGGTGAGGCCGTCGTCCCCGCTTCGGCGCTGCTGCACGGGAAGTTCCTGGTCCTGCGCCGCGGCAAGCGCACGTTTGCCGGCGTGGAGCTCATCGCCTGACGTTTTTCCCGGCGGCCCGGTCCCTCGTTGGGGGACCGGGCCGTTCTCATCTGTCCGGGTTTGCGCGGTCGCCGTGGGTGGCCGTTTGCCCTCTGACCTGAGGTTTTCCGGCCTCCAGGGGTGTGACCGTGGTCGCCCCGCCCCGATTTGGAGTTGCCGGGGGCGACGGGTAATGTTTACCGAGCCGCCAGGGAGACGGGCGAGCGACCGGGACCCGCAAGGGGCTCGGAGCGGCCGTCCTGACGGAAATGTTCTACCAAACCTAGTCCTACCAGATCTCGCGATCTAGCGATCGCGAGTTCTTTCGGTGCGGAAAATCCGGTTGCGAAACACGGATTTGACGAACTGAGAATGGCGGGTAAAGTAGAGCGAGTGCCCCGGAGAAGTGGTTCGAGTCACGGTGTGCGGTTGTTCTTTGAGAACTCAACAGGGTGCTTTAAAAGCCAGTGCCAATTGGCATTATATTCTGCTGGGCCTTACCGGGTCTGGTGGGAGATTCCTTTGGCAACATTTGTTTGTTGCCGGGACGCTTTTCCAAAAGTTTTTATTGGAGAGTTTGATCCTGGCTCAGGACGAACGCTGGCGGCGTGCTTAACACATGCAAGTCGAGCGGAAAGGCCCTTCGGGGTACTCGAGCGGCGAACGGGTGAGTAACACGTGAGTAACCT